>DATAPF010000128.1:0-27868 GCA_036265355.1 Kofleriaceae bacterium
GACATCCACGCGATGGGAGCCGAGGCTAGCCGTCGCGGCGGGCGAGCAGCTCTTCGACGGCCGCGAACCGGCTGCGCACGAGCGGCGACCTGAGCGGCTCGTAGCGATACGCGATCTTGCCATGGGCGTCCTTGACGATGATCGCGAGCGGCTGGTGGCGCTGCGTGGCCAGCTGCTCCCAGGCGACGAGCTCGGCGAGGTCTTCGCCCGCGGCCGCGGTGGCGTACAGCGACGTGAACGGCGTGCGGCTGAGCGCCTGGTACAGCGCCTGCGCTCTGGCCAGCGGCGTCCTCGGTCCCCGGCGGAACGTCGTCGACTGGATCATGCTTCGATCATAGGGCGGGGCGAGCCGCGTCCGGTCGAGCCAGACCCCGGCCTGGAATCGACTGTTCGGTGTCGTGCTGATCCCCAGGGTCGCGTCCACGGCATGTGTCGCCTCGTGCAGGAGGACATAGGCCAGTGCGCTGGAGTCACCGGCCTCGATCGTCACGGTCTGGCCCGAGCGATCGGGCTCGAAGATGCCGCTCTCCTTGCCATTGAGGAACTCGGTCAGCGTCTCGTGCAGGAGACCGGCGCGAAACGTGATGTCGAATTGCTTCTGGGCGGCCTTGGGATCGACGAGGCGGGTCAGCGCGTTGCCGCCGCCGGGCGGGACATCGACGAAGCTCAGCCGCCGCAGGTGGTGCTGCAGCACGCGGCGATGGAGCTCGGGCAGGGCGCTGATCGCCGCGTCGACCTTCGCCCATTCATCGTCGGTCAACGTGTGCGGCGTCGGGTTCGGCACGCCGGAGTCGCGGTAGGCCTGGAGGACCTCCTCGTCGGGCGGCGTCACGCGAGACCGCAGCGTGTCGGGCGCGGGTTGCGCGGCGGCCAGCGCGGCCGCGCAGACGCTGGCCAGGCACGCACTGGCCAGCGCGAGAGCTCTACAACCTGGTGTCATCCCGGCGAGTGTAGCGCCTGGACGACGCGGGCGGCGCAGACCGGGCTGCGGATCGGCCCGGCCAGGTCAGTGCTGCGCACCGGCCCGGCATTCCGGCCGAATGAAACCAACCTGGTACAGGTCTTCCCCCGGTCGCGATGTTCCCGCTGCAAGAACAGCCCATGGATCGCGACACCGCGACGAGGTATTTCGACGACCACCACAGGGGACATGGACATGGTGATTGGAGACACGATCTCGAACAGAGGGGAAGTCATGATGAAGCTTGCATCTTCGTTTGCAGCCCGCGAAACCCAGGCGAGGCTCCTGATCGCGTTCTTGATCGCCAGCGCGTCGATGGCGTGCGGCGTCGAGGGGGGCGGTCCCGGATCGAAAGAGGCCTCGGAGGGGGACGACGCAGGCGCGGCGGGCACCGTCGTCGCCCGAAGGGTCGCCGTGACCCACGAGCTCGCGGCGGCGATGGCCGCGAGCTCGAACGTCGTTCTCACGCGGCTCTATCTGGCCAACCCCGAGGTGGCCGCGCCGCTTCCCGCCGCCGTCGCCTCCGGCGTGGTCGACGCCTCGGGACAGCTGACGGCCTCGGTGCTGAACGGCGCTGCGGCCGGCAAGGACGAATTCGACGCCTACGCGGCGCAGCTCCAGGCCACGCTCGGCCAGCGGTACGCGCAGGTCGTGGAGGCCCGGCGCCGGGGCTGGGCCGACGTCGCCTCGCGGTTCGGCCTCTCGAGGGAGCTCGCGGGGGTCATGGAGTCCGGCGCCACGAGCGTCGAGGTGGAGCTCCCCACCAGCGTCGCGCGGGCGATCGCGCAGGACGCGGCGGGTCCCATCCACGCCATGTCGCACCACGTGGAGGGCTCCCCCTCGAACGTCTCGCTGTCGACCGCCCTGGGCTCGCTGGGCCTCACCTCCTCGGCGTTCCCCAGCGGCTGGACCGGGAGCGGCACCGGCATCTTCCTGAGTGACTTCGGTCAGCCCAGCACGAGCGGCAGCAACGCCGACTGCGTCAACAACAGCCGCCTCGTCCTGGCCAGCGGCACCACCAACGGCATCGCCGACCACGCGACGCTGATGGTCTGCCTGCTCCAGAACGCGGCGCCCGGTGCGCAGGTGTACTACCGCACGGACTACGGCACCGACGGCGCCGACGTCCCTCCGGACCTCCTGACGCGCACGCCGGCCATCTACGTCTCGTCGATGTCCGACAACTGGGACGGCGCCGGTGCCTACACGGCCGGCGACGCCGCCTTCGACGATCGCATCTTCAACACCCGCGTCGCCCACTTCAACTCCACCGGCAACGCCGGGAGCTACGTGGCGAGTCCGTCCGTCGCCTACAACGTGATGTCGATCGGGAACTGGAACAGCGCCAGCAACGTCGTCGACTCCAGCTCCAGCTACCTCGATCCCATCACCACCACCGCGCACAAGCCGGAGCTGGTTGCGCCCGGCATCGGCGTCACCGTCTCGACCTATTTCCAGGGCGTCAGCGGGACCAGCGTCTCCACGCCGCTCGCCGCGGCCTTCGCCGACGACCTGATGCAGGAGTTCTCGTTCCTGCGCTATCAGCCGGCGCTCCTCAAGGCCTACCTCATGGTGAACGGAATCCGGGTCAATGCCGACGGCACCGTCGTCGGCGACAAGGACGGCGCCGGGCACCCCGACTTTGCCACCGCGCAGTTCGGCGCCTGGCTGTGGGCCAACGGCACCGACGCGCAGGTCTTCACGACCGACTCCAACGGCGACGGCCACAAGGACGTCGTGCTGCAGGTGGGCCTCAACGCCGGCTGGAACTACAACGCGGTGATGTCGTTCCTCGTCAACGGCGACTACGTGCTGGCGAACGGCCGTCCGAACATGGACCTCGACCTCTACGTGACCGCTCCCAACGGCACCACCGTGACGTCGAGCACCTCCTCGTTCCAGAGCCACGAGGCCGTGCGCTTCACGGCGCCGACCACCGGGACGTACAAGATCCGGGTCGAGCGGTTCTCGTACAGCGGGACCGGCGACGTGTCGCTCGGCGTCGTGGTGCGGGGCCGCTGAGCTCCGGGAGGCCGTGCTAGGCTGGACGTTGCCGTGGCCCGGCGCGCGCCGACGACTCTCCTGATCTATCTCGACCGCGAGCGCGGTCCGCTTCACGAGCAAATCTTCGACGACATCCGGCGCGCGATCGTGACCGGCGCGCTGCGTCCGAACAGCCGGATCGCTTCGTCGCGCGCGCTCGCGGCCGACCTCGTGGTGTCGCGGAACACGGCCCAGCTCGCGCTCGACCAGCTGCAGGCCGAGGGCTACCTCGTCACGCACCGCGGCTCCGGCACCTTCGTCGCGGACGTCCTGCCGGACCCCACCGTCGATGTGCCGGCGCCGGTGTCCCCACCGGATCGCGCCCGGCCGCTCCTGTCGCGGCGCGGCGCCGCGCTCGCCGGCGGCCGACGCATCGTGCGCCCCCGCACTCCCGGGCCGCCGCGGGCGTTCCGGCTCGGCGTCCCCGCGTTCGATGCGTTTCCGATCGCGACGTGGGCGCGGCTGGCGAGCCGGCGGCTCGCCTCGATCACCGCGAGCGATCTCGACTACGGCGGCGCCGCCGGCCTGCGCGCGTTGCGCGAGGCGATCGCCGAGCACGCCCGGACGGCGCGCGGCGTGCGGTGCGATGCCCGCCAGGTCTACATCGTCAACAGCGCGCAGCGCGGGCTCGAGCTCGTTTGCCGTCTCCTGCTCGAGGCTGGCGATGCCGCGGCGGTCGAGGATCCGGGGTATCCCGGTGCATGGAGCGCGCTCGCATCCGCGGGCGCGCGCGTCGTGCCGGTCGCCGTCGACCACGCAGGGCTCGACGTCGGTGCGCTGGCCGCACGGCGCGGTGTCCGGCTGGTCTACGTCACCCCATCGCACCAGTTCCCGCTCGGTGTCCGGATGTCGCTGGCCCGCCGCCGTGCGCTGCTCGCGTGGGCGGCGGCGAACGCCGGCTGGATCATCGAGGACGACTATGACAGCGAGTTCCGGTTCGACACGCGCCCGCTGCCGTGCTTGCAAGGCCTCGACGTCGAGAGTCGCGTGATCTACATCGGCACGTTCAGCAAGTCGGTGTTCCCCGCACTGTGCATCGGCTTCGTGATCGCCCCGCCCGATCTGCGCGATCACCTCGCGGCCGTGCGCCTCGCACAGGGCGATCCCCCGCCGCCGTTCCTCGATCAGGCGATCCTCGCCGACTTCCTCGCCGGCGGCCACTTCGCGCGGCACCTTCGCCGGATGCACGCGCTGTATGCCGAGCGGCTCGGGGCGCTCGAGGACGGCGCCCGCCGGTGGTGCGGCGGCGGACTCGTGCTCCGATCCACGCGCACCGGCCTGCACGCGGTCGGCGAGCTCGCTGGCGTCGATGCCGGTCGCGTGTGCGACGAGGCAGCCCTGCGCGGCCTCGAGCTCGCCGCGATCTCGGATTACATGCTCCGCGCCGGCACGCACACGCAGGCGGTCGTGCTCGGCTTCGGCGGCGTGGCCCCCGCGGGCCTGGACCGCGGCATGCGGGAGCTCGCGTCGGCGATCGAAGCCGCGCGCCGCACGCGCGCCGCATGATCGAAGTGGCCCTGCCGATCGCGTGCGAAGTGGCTCTTGGTGCGTGCACCGGGCCCGGCGAAAATCGTCAGGTACCACATGGAGAATTCATGCCCCGTTCGAGCAGTGTCGCGATCACGATCGTGCGCACCGCGACCGACGCGCCGGCCGACCTCGGCGAGATCCGCGCTCTGATCGACGCTGCGATCGAGCACATGACGCAGCTCGCCGGGCTGCCGGAACCCGCGGCTCCGTCCAGCATGGCGGACGGGGCCGGCACGCCGGACTGCGGCCACGGCCCGCCGCAGCACAGGGAGTCGCTCGAGTGGTTTCGCGTCGCGCTCGCGTCGCCGTCGTCCGCCGCCGAGGCGCGGCGGCTCGGCATCGCCGTCCGGGTGTCGGCGCTCGCCGGGTGAGCACGAGCCGGTGCGGTCAGGTGTCGAGGTCCGATCAGCGGAACAGCCCCGCACCCTGGCGGCTCGCCGTCGACGAGAGTGTGCTGCCCATGAATCATCGAGGTCAGGCGCGCGTTGCTACAAGGGTGGCCAGGGCGTAGTGTATGTCCGATGGCGGCATCCCTGCGCGACCTGGAGGAGCAACTGGCGCAGCTCACCGACGCGGAGAAGGCTCAGCTCATGATGAAGCTGCTCCCCGCGTTGTCGCATGCCTTCGCCGGGGTCGAGAAGAAGGCTGGTGTCTGCGGTGGGGACGCCTGCGTCGTCCGTACCCGGATCCCAGCATGGACGCTGGAGCGCTATCGTCGCCTCGGGTGGACGGAGGCGCAGATCCTCGACAACTTCCCCGCGCTGCGCGCCGCCGATCTGGTCAACGTCTGGGCCTACGTCGACGCGCACGGCGAGGAGATCGAGGCAGCCATTCGCGAGAACGACGAAGCCTGAGGTATGGCGTCGTTCTATGCGAACGAGAACTTCCCGCGTCGCGCGGTGGACGCATTGCGAGCGCTCGGCCACGACGTGCTCACGACGCAGGAGGCGGGCAACGCGGGGCAGGCGATCCCCGATCACGAAGTCCTCGAGCTCGCGACGCGCGCCGGTCGGGCTGTGCTCACGCTGAATCGTCGCGACTTCATCCGACTCCACAAGCGTGGCGTCCCACATGCGGGCATCGTCGTGTGCACCGAAGATACGGATACCGCGGCCCAGGCTGCCCGCGTTCACGACGCCGTCACGGCCCTTCCGGCGCTCACGGGTCAGCTTGTCAGGGTCAATCAACCCTGGAATGGCTGACCGCGGCAGCCCACCGCAGAGCACGCTGGAGTCCGTCGATCTTCCCCGTGGGAGGTCCGGACGGCCTGCTGGATCGGGCCTCCCACCCAGGTCAGTGCTGCGCGACCGAGTAGTGCGCGCTGATCAGCTCGGTCGCATCGCCGTGCTCGATCGCGGGGGCCGACTTCGTGGCGACGATCTCGACCAGTGCACACAGGACAAGAATGCTTCGCATTGCGCGCGAGCATGACACGAGGCCGCGCGCGCCGTTGCCGCGCCGCGGCCTCGACCGGCGATGCGCGGGCGGTTCGGGCATCGCGTGGTGCGCTGGATCGGGTGATGTTTTACGCCATGATCGGGGCAACCGCGCGTGCCATGCGCTCTGCATCTGCGCGGTGGCAGCGCGTGTCGCGTGTCGCGACCATTGTGACGGGACACGCCGCCTCGGATGTCGCGCTGTGCCTCGAGTCGGTTCATCGCTCCGGCGATCCGGAGCTCGGGGGTCGCGTCGCGACGGTGATGCTGGGCGTCGACGGCGACCTCACCGAGATGTTCCGTCACGCCGCGGCGCTGGCAGCCGTGGCTCGATCACCAGGGCTTGCCGTTCTGGCGGGGCGGCAGGTACTTCTTGTCGACCGAGGCGATCACGACGTAGTTGGGATCGACCATCTCGGTGACGTGGACCTTGCCGACCTGGGACAAGAGCTGGTAGGCGTCGAGCTCGGACAGGCCGGTCTCGTGGTGGATCCAGGCGATCAGCTCGGTGAAGGCGATCCGCAGCGCGTCGTCGAGCGGGCGGTAGGCGCCGAGCGCCATGATCTCGCGGCTGTTCTCGAACCGGGGCCACGCGATCTTCTGGCCCTTGATGACGTCGACCTGGAGGCGGGCGTGCATCGGCACCTCGATCGCGGTGCCGGCGATCTCGCCGTCGCCCATCTGGGCGTGGCCGTCGCCCAGGTAGAGCAGGGCGCCGCGCACGGTGACCGGGAAGTAGGCGGTGTTGCCGGCGCTGGCCTCGGGGGCGTCCATGTTGCCGCCGTGCTCGGCGGGGACGACCGAGCTGCGGGCCTCGAGCGCGGGGGCGACGCCGAGGCAGCCGAGGAACGGGTGGAGCGGGATCCGGGTGGTGAACTTCGAGTCGAGCGCGCTGAAGGTGGCCTCGTTCTTCGTACGGTCGATCGCGTAGAACCAGATCTTCTCGGGCACCGGGGCGTGCAGCATGGGGGTGTAGCTGGTCGTGTTGAGCGCGCCGAAGCCGGGGGCGAGCGCGCCGATGCCCTGGTTGCTGTCGACGGTCAGCTCGAGGATCTTGACGACCAAGGTGTCGCCGGGCTCGGCGCCCTCGATGAAGAACGGGCCGGTCAGCGGGTTGTCGCCGTTGACCTTGGCGAGGGTGTCGCCCGGCTTCTGGATGGCGTTGCCGAAGCAGTCGAACGTCCGGGTATCGATGATGTCGCCGCGCTTGACGGTGGCCACCGGCCTGGCGACGCCGAAGGTGTACTTGAGGTCGGCCTGCTTGGGCTCGTAGCGCACGACCTTCTGGGCCAGGGCAGGCGTGGACAGGCCGAGCATGAGCGCGGCGGCGGCGATGGTTCGCATGCGCGGAGTCTAACGCAGGACGCAGATCCCCACATTTGACTCCAGGCTCACCTGAGCGGACCCGCTCGCGGCGCGGCCGGCACTGGACATCTGGCCCGGATACGCACCAGTCACGTACCGGACACCGGCTCGTCGGCTGCGCGTGAGATCCGCCGGACCGATTGATTCTGTCCGGCCGCGGTAGCAAGGATGTAGTCGACCTGGGGGAGGTCCCGCGGTTCGGGACCCGCAGAGGCGGAAGTCCGCTCGAGACGACCGGGCCGGCGCACGTCCCGGCGAGGATCGATCATGCGCATCAGCCGTGCACCTTCAGATGATGTGTCGCAGGTCTCGCTGTGGTCCGCACCGGATAACCGCCCGGGGATCGCGCATGGCTGGCATGGCGTCGCGTGGCTGTGGCTCGCGCTGGTGCGGGCCGGGCTCGCGCCCGAGCGGCGGCGGACGCTGCTGGCGATCCGCGAGCGGATCCGCGGCGCCGAGCACCCGGGCGGCGGGACCAGCCTGTTCGTCGGGAGTGCGGCGCGGCCGGTGGTGGCGGCGCTCGCGGCGCGCGTCGACCCGGCGGGCCGCGAGCTCGCCGAGCGCGCGGTGGCCGAGTGGGTCGCGGCGCAGGTCCGCCGGCCGCTGCAAGACGTGATGTTCGGCGACGCCGGGGCGCTGCTCGCGGCCGCCGAGATCGCCGCCCATCTGCCCGGCCAGATCCCGGCGCGGTTCGCCGCCGCGCTGCACGAGCGGTGCCGGCGCGAGCTGACCCGGCGGCTGGCGAGCGCCGCGACGACGCAGGTCCAGCTCGGGCTCGCGCACGGGCTGGTCGGCCTGCTGCTCGCCGTCGAGGCCGGCCGCCGGATGTTCGGCCTGGCGCTGACCACCGGGCTGCGCCGGCGGACGCTGGCCGCGCTGGAGCGCTCCGCCTTCCGGGTCCGCGGCCGCGATGGGCTGTTCTGGCCGATCCGGACCCAGAGCCAGACCGTCGATGCCCACGGATGGTGCCACGGCGCGCCCGGGATCGGGCTGGCGCTCGGCGCGTGCTACGCGCTGTCGAACTGGCGCGGCTACCGATCGCTGGCGCACCGCGCACTTGCCGGCGCCGCGTCGCCGGTGACCGATATCCCTTCGATCTGCTGCGGGGTGCTCGGGCAGGTCCAGGTCCTGGTCGAGGCCGCGCGGCTGTTCGGCGACGACGCGTGGCTCGAGCGGGCCGACCGGCTGGCGCGCCGGCTGCGCCCGCGGTGCGCCGCCGATCCACGGCGCGCGCGCGGGCTGTGGAAGGGCCGGGTGGGCTACAGCTTCGTGGCGTGGCGGCTGGCGGCGCCCGAGTGGGTGCCGTTCCCCGGGCTCGGACCGCTGTCGGCCGACGCCCGGCGCACGATCCGGTGACCGACGACCGCCCGTGGCGCGGCGGGCCTTGCCAGCGGTCGGCGGTCGCCCGGCACCGTGAAAGTTCGCCGATGCGGCGGGCCAGACCGGGTCTTCCATTGTAGGCTCGCTGCGGGGCGGGATGCTGATCGAGCTGCACGACGTCGCGCGCTACTACCAGATGGGGGACGAGCGGATCGCGGCGCTCGACGGCGTGTCATTCTCGATCGACGCCGGAGAGCTGGTCGCGATCGTCGGGTCGTCGGGCTCGGGCAAGTCGACCCTGCTCAACATCCTGGGCTGCCTCGACACGCCGTCGCGCGGTCAGTACCGGCTGGCCGGCCGCGACGTCCAGGGGCTGTCCGACGACGAGCGCTCGCGGGTGCGCAACCGGCAGATCGGCTTCGTGTTCCAGAGCTTCCAGCTGCTGCATCGCGCCAGCGCGCTGCGCAACGTCGCGCTGCCGCTGGTCTACCGCGGGATCCCGGCGCGCGAGCGCAACCGCCGGGCCGCCGAGGCGCTGGCCCGGGTTGGGCTGTCGCACCGGATGAACCACCGGCCGTTCCAGCTGTCGGGCGGCCAGCGCCAGCGCACCGCGATCGCGCGCGCGCTGGTCAGCGAGCCGTCGCTGCTGCTGTGCGACGAGCCGACCGGCAACCTCGACTCGGCGACGGCCGAGGACATCCTGGCGCTGTTCCACCAGCTGCACGCCGAGCACCACACGATCCTGATCGTGACCCACGAGCCGGCGATCGCGGCGCGCTGCCCGCGCGCGATCCGGATCTTCGACGGGCGGATCGTCGGCGACGGCAAGGGCAGCGAGATCGCGTACCAGGCGCGCCACGCGGGGGCGGCATGACGGTGCGCTGGCTGCTGGTGGTGGCCGGCTGCGCGGCGTGTCGCGGCGAGCCGGTCAGGCCGGTGGCCGGCGAGCCGGCGCGCGCGGTGACGCTGGCGCGCGGGACGATCGCCGATCGCCAGCTGATGACCGGCGAGCTGCACGCGGTGTCGTCGGTCGCGCTGACCACGCCGCGCACCGAATCGTGGCAGCTCGCGATCCGGTGGCTCGCCGAGGACGGCGCGCAGGTCAAGGCCGGCGACCGCGTGGTCGAGCTCGACAACTCGGCGTTCACCGCGCAGCTCGAGGAGAAGCGGCTCGGTCTGCTCGAGGCCGAGATGACGCTGCGCGGCGCGCAGGACCTCGACGCGATCGAGACCGCACAGAAGGTCACCGAGCTGCGCCAGCACCAGATCGCGCTCGACAAGGCGACGGTCCACGCCGGCGTGCCGGCCGATCTGCTGACCGGCCGCGAGGCCCAGGAGCGCCAGCTCGACCAGAAGCGCGCCGAGGTCGCGGTCGACAAGGCGGCGCACGACCTGGCGGCGCAGCGCGAGCAGGCCGCGCTCGATCTCCGGATCAAGCAGATCGCGCTCGACAAGGCGCGCCGCGCGATCGAGGCCGCCGAGAAGACGATCGCCGATCTGGTGCTGACCGCGCCGCGCGACGGGATCGTCGTCGTCGCGGTCCACGACTGGCTGGGGCGCAAGGTCCAGGCCGGCGACACGGTGATCTCGGGGATGCCGATCGCGTCGCTGCCGGACCTGACCCAGGGCATGGAGGTCCATGCCGAGCTCAGCGATGTCGACGACGGCCGGGTCGCGGTCGGGATGGCCGGGGTCTGCACGCTCGATGCCTACCCGCGCGACGCGATGCCGTGCACGGTCAAGGACGTGACGCCGGTCGCGCGCAGCAAGGGCGAGAGCTCGCTGCGGCGCTCGTTCGCCGTGGTGCTCGGCCTCGACCGGGCCGGCGATCCGGCGCGGATGCGGCCGGGGATGTCGGTCAAGGTCGAGATCCACCCGCAGACGGTGCCCAACGTCGTGGTGGTGCCGCGCGGGGCGATCGAGATCGCGCCCGCGGTCCCCGGCGGACCGGGCGCGCCGCCGCCGAGCAGCGACCGGCGGCCGGCGAAGGTCCGGATGACGGGCGGCGAGCTGCGCGACGTGACGCTGGGTGCGTGCGACGCGCAGGGCTGTGCGGCGCTCGACGGCGTCGCGGTGGGCGACGTGGTCCAGGTCGGAGGGCCGTCCTGATGCGCGCGACCGCGGCACCCGCCGCGCTGACCGCCGTCGCGGCGATCGCGATCGGGGCGTGCGGCGCCGCCGCCGGGGAGCCGGCGCTCGCCGAGGTCAAGCGCGACGAGCTGGTGGTCGGGGTCGAGGTCACCGGCGTGCTCGCCGCGGTCGACTCGACCGACATCAAGCCGCCACCGCTGCCCGGGGTGTGGAACTTCAAGATCTCGAACCTCGCCGCCGAAGGTCAGGAGGTCAAGCCCGGCGATCCGGTGGTCGGGTTCGACGCGTCCGACCAGATCCGCGAGCTCGAGAACATGCAGAACGAGGCCGCGGCGGCCCAGACCAAGCTCGCCAAGAAGCGCGACGATGCCCAGCTGACGCGGCGCGACGAGGAGCTCAAGCTCGCCGAGGCCGAGGCCGCGCTGCGCAAGGCGACGCTCAAGACCGACGCGCCGCCCGATCTGGTCGCCGCGGTCTCGCAGCGCGAGCTCCAGCTCGACGAGCAGGCCGCCCGGCTGGGGCTCGACGCTGCCAACCAGCACGCCGAGCAGACCCGGCGGTCCGACGCCGAGGAGATCCAGCGGCTGACCGACAAGGCGAGCTACGCGCAGCAGCGGGTCGCGCAGCTCCAGCAGACGGTCGCGCGCATGCACGTCACCGCGGCCCGCGCCGGCACGATCGTCTACCCGGTCAACGGGCAGGGCGACAAGCACAAGCTCGGCGACAGCGTGTGGCGGATGGAGGACGTGGTGCAGATCGTCGGGCTCGGCCGGATGCGGGGCAACGGCCAGATCGACGAGGTCGACGTCGCGCGGGTCGCCGACCACCAGCCCGTCGTGCTCCGGCTCGACGCGCTGCCCGACATCGAGCTGCACGGCCAGGTCGCGTCGATCGCGCGCGGCGTCCAGGCCAAGTCGAGCTCGGATCCGAGCAAGGTCGTCAAGCTGTCGATCGAGATCGACCCGACCCGCGACCCGCTGCGCCCCGGGATGCGGTTTCGCGGCGAGATCGAGGTCGAGCGAATGGCGAACGCGGTCGTGGTCCCCGCCGACGCGGTGTTCGCGACGCCGGACGGTCCGGTCGCGTACCGCCGGGCCGCCGGCGGGTTCGAGCGAGTCCGGCTCGAGCTCGGCCGCCGCACCGCGACGCGGATCGAGGTCAAGTCCGGACTCGCGCCCGGCGATCGGGTGTCGCGCCGCGATCCGGGGGTGGCACCGTGAGGCGCGGGATGATCGCGCTCGCGGTGCTCGCCGCGCTCGCGATCGCCGGCGCGCGGCTGTGGCGCGGCGGCGGGGCGCGGGCCGACGCGGTCGCGACCTACACGGTCGGCCGCGACCGCTTCGTGCGCCGGGTGACCGCCGAGGGCAACCTGCGCGCGGTCAAGGCGACCCGGCTGACCCCGCCGCGCGGCAACGGCCCGTTCGGGCCGTCCAAGATCGCGTGGCTGGCGCCCGACGGGACGCTGGTCAAGCAGGGCGACGTCGTGGTCCGGTTCGACCCGAGCGATCCGGAGAAGCAGCTGCGCGACGGGCGCGACGACCTGGAGTCGGCGAGCGCCCGGCTGCGCCAGGACGCGGTCAAGTCGAGCGCGGCGGTCGCCGACCGCGACACCGACGCCGTGCTCGCGCGCGACGAGCTCGATCAGACCCACCGGTTCGAGGCCAAGGACCAGATGATCTTCTCGCGCAACCAGATCATCGAGTCCGAGATCGACCAGCACCTCGCCGGCGCCAAGCAGGACCACGCCGAGACCGCCAAGCAGATCGAGCGCCGGCGGTCGCGCTCCAACGCCGCGGTGATCGGGGTCGAACGCCAGAAGGCCGAGCTCGCGATCGCGCGCGCCCAGGCGGCGCTGCACGCCATGGAGCTGGTCGCACCGGGCGACGGGATCTTCGTCCTGGAGCGCGACTGGCGCGGCGCGATGCCCAAGCCGGGCGATGCGGTGTTCCCGGGCCAGGTCGTCGCGGAGATCCCGATCCTCGACGAGATGGAGGCCAGCGTCTACGTGCTGGAGGTCGACGGCAGCGGCCTGGCCGAGGGCCAGCCCGCCCGGCTCGTGATCGAGGCCCAGCCCGACCGGGTGTTCGACGGCACGATCCGGATCGTCGACAAGCTCGCGCAGCGCCGCCAGCACGGCTCGCCGGTCCAGTACTTCGGCGTGACGATCAAGCTCGCGACCACCGATCGCGCGGTGATGAAGCCCGGCCAGCGGGTGCGCGCCACGCTGGTGCTCGATCAGGAGGACGCGCTGGTCGTGCCGCGCCAGGCCGTGATCGACCGCGACAGCAAGATCGTCGTGTACCGGCGGGCGTCCGGTGGCGGCGGGGAGTTCGAGCCGGTCGCGGTCGAGCTCGGGCCGGCGACCTCGGGCCGCGTCGTGATCACCCGCGGGCTGGCCGCCGGCGACGTGATCGCGCTGCGCGATCCGACGCGTCCCGCCGACCCGACCGGCGCAGGCAGCGGCTCCGCCGCGCCGGAGCGCGCGCCATGAGGCGGCTGCTCGACGCGTTCGTCACCGCGTTCGGCAGCCTCGCCGACCACAAGCTGCGCACCGCGCTGACCATGCTCGGCATGATGTTCGGGGTCGGCGCGGTGATCGCGATGCTGTCGATCGGCGCCGGCGCCGAGACCCAGGCGCTCGCGCTGATCGATCGGCTCGGCACGCGCAACGTGGTGATCCGGGCCCGGACGTTCAAGCAGCAGGAGCTCGAGGAGCTGCGCAAGAAGTCGATCGGGCTGTCCGAGCGCGACGTCGAGGCGATCGGCGAGGCGGTGCCCGGGGTCTTGTTCGCCGCGCCCACGATCGAGATCGACTCGTACAAGATCATCGCCGCCGGTGCCAAGACCGAGGCCCGGGTCTATGGCGTCGGCCACCGCCACCGCGAGGTCACGCCGTTCGCGCTGCGCGAGGGCCGGTTCATCGACGCCGCCGACGAGGCCCACCACGCCCAGGTCTGCGTGATCGGCGCCGCGGTGCGCCGCGACCTGTTCGGCGCCGACCCCGCGCTCGGCAAGGACGTCAAGATCAACGACGCGTGGTTCGAGGTGATCGGCGTGCTCGCGCCCGAGGCCGGCCCGCTCGCGGCGGTGCAGGGCGTCGCGGTGTCGTCGACCGAGCACGAGGTCTACCTGCCGTTTACCACCGCGCTGCGCAAGCTCGACCACGACCCGCTCAAGTCGCCGCTCGGCGAGATCGTCGTGCGGCTGGAGCTGGCGGCGCCCGCGGGCGAGACCGGCGCGGTGATCGGCACGCTGCTCGACCGCCTGCACGGCGGCGTGCGCGACTACGACATCGTCGTGCCCGAGGCGCTGCTCCAGCACAGCAAGCAGACCCAGCAGCTGTTCAACCTGGTCATGGGCCTGATCGCCGGCATCTCGCTGCTGGTCGGCGGCATCGGGATCATGAACATCATGCTGGCCTCGGTGCTGGAGCAGACCCGCGAGATCGGCGTCCGCCGCGCGGTCGGGGCGCGCCGCGCCGACATCCGGTTCCAGTTCCTGGTCACCGCGTTCTCGCTCGCGATCCTCGGCGGCATCCTCGGCGTCGCGCTCGGCCTCGCGATCTCGCGCGGCGTCGCGGCCTACGCCGACTGGCCGACCCTGGTCACGACCTGGTCGCTCGCGCTGTCGCTCGGCGTGTCGGTGGCGGTCGGCGTCGCCTCGGGGCTGTATCCGGCGATGCGCGCCGCCCGGCTCGATCCGATCGAGGCGCTGCACGCCGAGTGAGCGCTGCGGTCATGGCGCGCGCCGGACCGCGAGCTCGATGTGACGCTCGTCGAGCAGGCGGCCGGTGGCGCGCAGCAGGGCGGCGGTGGCCTTCTTGTGGGTGAGCACCGCGGACAGCTCGGACAGCTGGGCGCCGGTGAGCTCCTCCTGGCGCTGCGCGACGAGGAAGTTGGACGAGTTGCCGTTGCGGAACTTGCGCTGCTCGACGTCGAGGTTGTCGGTCGCGAGCTCGCGGAACCGCGCTGCGGCGGCGACCTGGAGCGCCGCGCTGCGCTGGGTGCGGACGGCATCGCGGACCGCCGACCACACGTCCTGCAGCGTCTGCTCGCGGGTGGCGAGCGCGACGCGCTGGTGGGCGCGCTCGATCTCGGCAGCGGCTCCGGCGGCGCGGCCCAGGGGGGTCCACGACAGGTTGAGGGTGACGTTGTAGGACGGCGCGTCGGCCCGGCCGACCTGGCCGAGCGCGCCGGGGTAGCCGGCGTCCTGGCCGACCAGCGAGCCGGACAGGCCGAGGTTGATCTGCGGCAGCTTGTCGTTGTCGGCCTTGCGGACCGCGAGCTCCTGGGCCCGGAGATCGAGGTCGACCTGAGCGAGCTCGGGCCGGTTGTGGAGCGCGACCTCGAGCATGTCCTCGGCCCGGTGGGTCTCGGCGACGAACCGCGGCAGCTCGGTGGGCAGGATCGCGCGGCCCCACTGGTCGCGCGGCAGGTGGATCAGGCCGCGCAGCCGGTCGGAGGCCAGCTCGATCTGCTGCTCGGCGGAGACCAGCGCCAGCTTGCGCCCGGCGAGCGTGCTCTCGGCGGAGATCAGGTCGGACGGCGCGGTCGTCCCGGCCTCGATCTGGCGGTGGGTGAGCGCGAGCTGGTCCTCGGCGAGCCGGCGCGAGCGCAGGGCGAGATCGTACTGGTAGAGCGCCAGGACCAGGTCCCAGTAGGCGCCCTCGGTCTGCTCGACGACCTGCGCCGCTGCGACCAGCAGCTGCTGGCGCTCGTGCTCGGAGGCGATCTCGGCGCGCAGCACGTCGATCCGCGGCACGACGAGGTCGCGCGAGAACCCGCGGAGCAGCGGCTGGGTCACCGACAGGGTGACCGCCGACAGGTAGTTGAGCGGCTCGACCGCGGTGCCCGCCGTCGAGCGCAACCGGCCGCTGGCGAAGTCGAGCTCGAGCTGCGTGCCGGTCGGCAGGCGCTGGGTCAGCGACAGGCTCCAGTCCTCGCTGGTCGTGGTCAGGATCGTGCCCGCGGTGCCGGCCTGGGCGGTGAGCGGCGGGCTATCGCTGCGGACGTGGTCGGTCGATGCGCGGATCGCCGGCTCGTACTCGCCGCGCGCCACGTCGATCCCGAGCCGCGCGATCTCGACCGACTGGCGCTCGACCGCGAGCCCGAGGTTGTGGTGGACCGCGAGCCGCAGCACCTCGGCGAGATCGAGCCGCCACACCGCGCTGGCGTCGACGCCGGCGGGCAGCGGCGGCAGCTCCTTCAGGAAGTCGGGGGGCTCGTAGGGCTCGTCGGCGTGCGCGGCAGCCGACACCAGCGAGCAGATCACCAGGACCCGAGCGATCGAACGCACCACCATGCCGCGCAGCCTACCCCCGTTTGCCGCGCAGCCCCGGCGAGCGGAGCTGGCAACTCTGCGCCGGGGCGGGGGCGGGGACGTCAGCGCCGGGGCGCGCTCGCGGCGGGGGCATCGTGGAGGTTGACGTCGACCGTCACGTGGATCGGCTCGACCTTCACCGGCTCGACCCGGACGGTCTGTGAGCCGCAGGCGGCGAGCGCGACGGCGGCGATGGTTCGAGCGATCAGGGACGCGATCCGGGTCGTGGCGTGGGTCATGGCTGGGTCCTCGGGGTGCGGGCGAACGATGGCCGGCGCGCGGCGCTGCGCAGGCCGTGCAGGTTGATGGTGAGGTCGAGGTCCTGGGCGATCCGCTTGCCCCGGCCCTGCACGGTGATCTGGAGATCGGGGTCGCTGCCCGCGGGATGGAGCACGGCGGCGAGCCGCAGGTACTCGAAGTCGGCGAGGGTGGCCGCGATCCGCTGGTGCAGGGCGAAGCCGGTCGCGGACGCCGACACCTGGGCTCGCCACGCCGGATCGCTGAGCTGGACCGTCCCGCGCGGCCGGGCGTGCAGCATGGCGCGCTGCAGCGACGCGCCGGTGGCGGTGAGCCGGAGCGCGAGCTCGCCGTCGAGCGCGCCGCTGCCGTCGGCGTGGCCCGGCGCGAGCGACCCCAGCACGCGATGGAGCGCCAGGTCGTGGGCGCGGATCACGACGTCGAGCGGCCGGTCGGGTGCCGCGGCCGCCGGTTCGACGGCGAGCTCGCCGCCCAGCGCCTGGGCGCGGCCGGCGTCGAGCGACCAGCCGGCGGGCGAGTGATGCGCCCGGAGCTCGCCGGCGCCGATCTCGATCGGCCCCGGCCCGGTGATCGCGGTCCACGCCGCGGTGTGCCGGCTCGACGCCCCGAGCTCGACGGTCCCCGACGGCTCGCGGATCCGCAAGCCCGCCCACCGGGCCTCGGCGGCGCGCCATTGCAGGGTCCGCCGCGCGATCAGGGTCCCGGACGGTGCGCGCAGCTCGGCGCCGCCGATCCGGGCCGCGCTCGCCGACCAGCGCAGCGTGCGGGGCGGCGCGAGGCGGGCGTCGATCGCGATCGGGCGATCGGCGTCGAATGCGGCGAGCGACGGGCCGGCGAGCTCGACCGCACCGCCGGGCGGCTGGCCGGAGGTGGGGCCGAGCGTCTCGATCGACGCGCTGCGCGCGGTGGCGATCACCGGCCGGCGCGGCGTGGCGCGCAGCGCGCCGTCGACCAGGGCGAGCTGCGCGACGAACGGGACCCGGAGGCCGCGGGCGGTGGTGAGCGCGGCGCCGTCGCGAAGCTCGAGCTGCTCGGCCTGCGCGACGCCGCGGACGTCGAGCTGGAGCGAGGACAGGCGGCCGGTGAGGTCGGCGGCGATCGCGGCGCCGCGGACGGTCGCGCCGCGGCCGCGCAGCGCCGGCGCGGTGAGCTCGGCGTGACCGTCGCGGAGCTCGACGCCACCCGTCCACGCCAGCGCACCGCGGCCCTGGAGCTGCCAGCCGTCCGCCGCGGCGGTCCACCGGGCATCGACCGCGCGCAGCGTGCGCAGCGCGTCGAGCGAGCGCGGCAGCGCGGCGCAGATCTCGACGGCGGCGGCCCCGACGCGCCCGGCGGCGCACGCGCGCAGCGCGCCGGCGTCGTCGCGGATCGACGCGCGGACGTCGCGCGCCACGGCCGGGCCGAGCGCCACGGCGTCGCTGGTTGCCGTCAGGTCGACCGAAGGTCCTGCGGGCGCGACCGTCCCGGACACCGCGAGCCGCGCACCGCCCAGGGTGAGCGTCGCGTCGACGATGCGCACGACGTCGAACGGCAGGTCGCCGGCGGGCGGGGCGGTGGCCCGCGGGGCCAGCCGGTCGAGCGCCGCGGCCGACAGCGCGGCGCCGCGGATCGTGACCTGGTGGATCCGGGGTCGCCACAGCACCGAGATGCCGGCGTCGATCTCGATCGCACCGAGCTCCAGGCCGTCGCCGAGCGACACCCCGGTCAGCCGCAGGTGATCCAGGCCGAGACCGGACACCGCGACGCTCGCCGCCGGGAACCCGCGCGCCGCGAGCATGGCCTCGATGCGGCGCGCGACCAGTGCGGGCACGGCGCAGTGGTACACGGCCGCGCCGGCGAGCAGACCGGCGACGGCGATCTTCTGAAAGGTACGGCCGGTCAGCACGGCTTGGACGGCCTACCTAGACATGTCGGTTGCCCACGCGCCACGCGATTCGTCTGCGGGATTTGCCCAGCCGGTGCGGGCGGCTTCAGGCCGCGATGCCGCGCCGGTCCTGGGCGCGCCGCAGCCAGCGCTCGGCGCGCGCGACGGTGAACCGGGCCTCGGCGGCGTCGAGGTGGAGCTCGGCGGCGGCGCGATCCGTGGCCCACAGCCGGCCGGCGAGCGCGAGCCGGACGATGCCTTCCTGCAGCACGTTGTGGGTGCGCGTGGCCAGGCTCAGCGCGTGGCTCAGGTCGGCGATCGCGATGCCGTCATCGCCGAGCTCGGCGAGCGCGCGGCGCGCGAGGATCTCGTCGAACGGGTTGGCGCGCAGCGGGTCGGTCGCGCGGGCGAGCGCGGCGCCGGCGGCGGCGCGGGCGGCCGCGAGCTCGCCGCGCGCGGTCTCCAGCCGCGCCTGGTAGATCAGGACCAGGGTCTCCATCCGGAAGTCGGACTCTCGCGCGGTGGCGAGCGCGCGGGCGATCGCGTCTCCGGCGGCGGCGTCCTCGGCCGCGACCTGCAGGCACGCGCGGTAGACGTCGACGTAGAGCCGGAGCCAGCGGTCGCCGGGCAACCGGCGGGCCAGGTGCTCGCCGCGCTCGATCACCGCGCGCGCCATCTCGAGCTCGCCGCGCTCCAGGTGGTAGGGCGGGGTGTAGATCGCCAGGTTGCGGGCGGGCAGCAGCGGGTTGCCGAGCTTGCGCATCAGGTCATTCATCTCGGCGAACGGCGGCTGGTAGGCCGAGCCGTCGCCGATGAACGCCGCGCGGACGATCTGGGAGAACAGGTGGTAGATCCGCAGGTCGGTGAAGCCGGACCGCTCGGCGATCTCGAACCCGTCGGCGGTGGCGCGCTCGTCGAGCGGCAGCCCCATCAACGCGAGGTTCATGTTCATGAAGTAGGCGCCCATGCCGAGCGCCCACTGCAGCCGGCGCGGGCAGGCCGGGGCCAGATCGAGGAAGCCGCGCAGCACCGCGATGTGCTCGCGCATCTCGTCGACCGCGTCGCGGAAGTGTCCGGTGTGCGAGGTCAGCCCGCCGATCGCGACGTGGGTCGCGGCGCGATACGGCGACTCGGCGGGGTGCTCCTGGTCGGTGCGCTCGAGGCCCGCGAACAGCTCGGCGGTGCTGCCGGTGATCGCGAGCGCGATGCTCTCCAGGATCCGGTACTCCGAGCGCTTGAGGAACACGTCGCGCGGGTGGCGGGCGGCGTGGATCGGGATCTCGGGGAACAGCTCGGTCAACAGCTCGGTGTGCTGCTCGGTCGGCGCGGCGATCACCGCCTCCAGCGCGACCGCGATCTCGGCCTGGCCGCGCGCGAGATCGACCGTGGCGTCCCAGTGCCGGAACAGCTTCTGGGCGTAGCGGACGCAGGCCGGTGTGCTGCTGGTGTAGCCGACCTCGACCAGGTCGCCCCACACCGCGATCAGCCGGGCATCGCGGTCGGGGACGCCGGGGTTGGCCTCGAGCAGGCCGGCGACCTCCTCGAGCAGCAGGAACGCGTCGAACATGGTCTTGTCGTCGAGCGCGCGCGCCGCGGCGCGCAGCAGCGGGTCGATCGCGCGGGTCGGCTCGTCGGAGCGGGCGAAGTGGTAGCCGATCGCGCGCGCGGCGTCGGGGCGGTCGCCCGCGCTGTGGACCAGGTGCTCGGCGATCCGCTTGTGGAACCGGCGGCGCATCGGCTCGGGCGTGCCCTCGTAGATCGCCTCGTGCACGGTGGCGTGGGTGAAGAAGTAGCGGCCCTCGACGTACTGCAGGAACTGGCGCTCGACGCCCTCGTCGAGCAGCTGGAACAGCTCGCGGTCGGCGACGTCGCCGACCGCCCGGATCAGCGGGACGTCGAGCATCCGGCCGGCGGGCGCGAGCCGCTGGAAGAACGCGACCTGGCCCGCGGACAGGGTCGACAGCCGGGTCAGCACGACCTCCTTGATGCTGCGCGGCAGCCGGCGATGCGACAGCTCGGGCGCCGCGGTCCAGCTGCCGAGCCGGCGGGTCAGGGTGCCCTCCTCGATCAGCGCGCGCAGGCACTCGGTCGCGAAGAACGCGTTGCCGCGGGTCGCCTCGTACAGGTTTCTGGCCAGCGCCGGCCCGGGGTGGAAGCCCTGCAGCGCGAGCTCGACCAGCGTCGTCAGGTCGTGCTCGGACAGCGGCGCGAGCTCGACGTGATCGGTCAGGCCCTCGTCGACGGTCTGGAACGCGAGCGACAGCCGGCCGAGCTCGTCGGAGCGGAACGTCGCGACCACCAGGCCGCGGGTGCCGTGCAGCGCGCGGATGATCACGTTCATGGTCTCGAGCGTCGCGCTGTCGGCCCAGTGCAGATCCTCGAACGCCAGGATGAACGGGCCGATCTCGGCGAGCGTGCGCAGCCAGCGCGACAGCGCCTCGAACACCGCGATCTTCTCCTTGCCCGGATCGCGGAACACCACGGCCTGTGGCGCAGCGACGCTCGGCAGCAGCTTGCCGAGCAGCGGGCGCAGCGGGTCGAGCACGACCGCCGGGGTCGCGGGGATCAGCGCGCGCAGCGCCTGCTCGACCGGCGCGCGCGGCGACAGCCCCTCGGCGCGGCACTGGCCGAGCGCGAACGGCACGTCGAGGTCCCGCGCGTCGAGCTCCAGCTCTTGCAGCAGCCGGGACTTGCCGACCCCGGCCGGCGCGCCGATCAGCAGAGCGCGCGCGTTGCGCGCCCGGGCGGCCTCGAGCCGCGCAGCCAGCTCGGCCATCTCGCGGGCCCGGCCGACCACGCACGGGACGTGGAGGTAGCTGGCGCGCGCCGCGATCGGCTCGTCGGCGATCGGCTCGCCGCTCGCGGCGTGCAGCGCGGCGACCAGCTCGGCCGCCGACCCGAAGCGGTCGCGCGGATCGCGCGCCAGCAGGCGCAGGATCACCGCCGACAGCGCCGGGTCGACCCCGGGGACGGCCGCGAGCGCCGCCGCGGGCTCGAGCGCCGCGCCATCGCCGGCCGGCGGGTTCGCGCCCTCGTTCGTACTCTCGTTGGTACCCTCGCGGGTCGCCTCGGTGTGGCCGGTGGTCGCCGGCGTCCGCTTGGTCAGCAGGTAGAGCGCGAGCACGCCGAGCGAGTACAGGTCGCTGCGCCCGTCGATCATCCCGTGCTCGCGCCACTCCGGCGCCATGTACTCGGGCGTCCCCCACAGCTCGCCGGTGGCGCGCGTCCCGATCGGGTGCATGATCCCGAAGTCCATCAGCTTGACGTCGCCGGCATCGGTGATCCGGATGTTCTCGGCCTTGATGTCGCAGTGGACGAACAGCCGCGAGTGGACGAAGCTCAGGATCTGGGCCATCCGCCCGAGGATCCGGCGGACCTCGCTCGCCGGTAGCGGCTCGGCCGCGATCTCGCTCAGGTCCCTGCCTCGGACGACCTCCATCGTGAGGTAGCGATTGCCGGTCTCCATCACACCGCAGTCGAACACCTTGACCGTGCCCGGGTGCTGCAGCTTCCTCATCGCGAAGTACTCGCGGCGGAACAGCAGCGTGCTCTCCTCCAGCTCGGCGGCGGTGCGCAGCCGCGGGACCATCATCTCCTTGAACGCGACCTGCATCCGCCGCTCGACATCGTCGGCCAGCCACACCTGGGCCATGCCGCCGGCGCCGAGCAGGCAATCGATGCGGTAGCGGCCGCCGACCACCGCGCCGGGAGCGAGCGTGCCGCGGGCGATCCGGGCCGGCGCGTCGGGGCGTCCGGCGCGCCGGAGCACCACCGTCTGCACCCGATCTGTCACCGCGGGAGTGATGTTTCGACGCGACTCCACGGCACACGTCTCGCCGCGACCTTATCAGGCTCTCACCGAGATTTCGTGGATGTTTCTACCCGCACTGCTCGATTCTCGTGTCGGGCATTTCGGCTTTCAGTGCGAGTTCGGGGTCGGTCGGCATCGCGGTGCGGATGGCCGCCCGGGCCATCACCGCAACGCCGGTGGGCGATGCGTGCATGAGTCATGAATTGCGGAATCGGCCATCCCGCGAGCGCCCCGGAACGCAGTGTTCCGCACAGCCCGGCGGCGTGGAGCGCTCCCAGGGATCGTGCGCCGGCGTCGCACGCGCAATGTTTCGCGCTGGCGGCGCCGTCCCCCAGCCGTCCCCCAGCTGGTTGAATCGCCGTCGCCGATGTGATTGAATTCGCGGAGTTGTGGGGCCTGCTGACGCCAAGACCGACGCGCCGGACGATGTGCGAGAACGCCCCAGTGCAGGGCGCGCTGCAGATCCCGATAGTGATGTGATCGGTCTTGTCGCCAATGGGGACATGACCGGTGCGCTTCGACGTTTGATGCAGCGACACGGGACCTCGGTATTTCGCTACTGCCGCGAAGCGCTGCGCGACACGGAGCTGGCCGAGGATGTCCAACAACAGGTGTTCATTGGAGCGTTTCACGACCTCCCCAAGTTCAGTGGACGCTCCACCGTGCGGACGTGGCTGTTCGCCATCGCGCGCCACCGGGTGCTGGATGCCGCCAAGTCGCGCCGGCGCGCGCGATCCCACGTGGACAGCGAGGACGCGGCCCAGCTCCCGGACCCGCAGCCACCGCCCGGTGAGCGCCTCGATGAGGTGCGACTGCGCGAGGCGCTCGTCGCCTGCCTGCAGAAGCTGCCGCCGCACGTGATCACGGCGGTGCTGTTGCGATTTCAGCAGGGCTTCACGTTCGAGGAGATGGCCGACGTGTGTCACGAGAAGCCCGGGACGCTCCAGGCCCAGGTCGCGCGGGCGCTGCCGTCGCTGCGCACCTGCATCGAGACCCGCACGGGAGGGAAGCTATGACCGATTCGACCCGGCGTCCGGACGAGCGATCGACCGAGCGGATCGAGGCGGCGCTGGCGCAGCTCGGCGCCGAGCACGAGCCGCCGGTCGGCTGGGAGGCTCGCGTGATGGCAGCCGTCGGCGCCTCCCGGCGCCGCTGGTGGGTGTACGCGGTGCCCGCTGGTGTGGCGCTCGCCGCGGCCGCTGCGGTCGCCGTGGTCGTGCTGCAGCCGCCGCCCGAGCTCGCCCTGAACGTCGACATCAAGCACAGCGCGCGGTACCGCGGCGATGAACCCAGCGCCGGCGACACCGCACACATCGTGGTCTCGGGTGGCAAGGGCTCGCGCGCGATCTGGGTCTATCACGAGGAGGTCCAGCTCGTGCTGCGCTGTCCCGGCGATCCGAAGTGCCGGATCTCCGATGCGTCGACCGAGGTCGATGTGAAGCTGAGCTCCGCCGGGGCCTACACCGTGGTCGCGCTGACCGGGGGGGCCAGCCTGCCCGCGCTGTCCGGGAGCTACGACGCCGACACGGCCGCCGCCAAGGACGCGGGCCTCGACGTCCGCCAGTCCCGGCTGGTCGTGCAGTAGCCGCGGGCTGCTACAGCGCTCGCAGGGCCCGGGCGATCGCCGCGTCGTCGCGGGACAGCTCGGCGCGCTGGCCGTCGAGCTCGTGCAGCGCGCGCGCCCGCGCGAACGCGGCGAGCGCGGCGGCCAGCCGGCGCTGGGCCAGCGCGATCTCGCCGAGCACGCGCAGCGCATCGCCGCGCGCCGGTGTCGCGATCAGGCCGCGGGCGATCGCGCTTGCGGCCGTCAGATCGCCGGCGCCGCGGTGGGCCTCGGCGAGCCGCGTGCCGGTGGTCGGATCGCCGGTGCGCGCGTACTCGCGCTCGCAGACCCGGGCCGCGATCGCGGGCGGCGCGGTGTCCGCTGCCGCGGCGCAATCGGGCCCGCGGCGGGCGAGCTCCAGCGTACCCACCAGGCCGCCCAGCGCGGCGAGCCAGACGATGCAGTGGACGACGCGCCGGTGCGGGCGCGCAACGCGCACCAGGGGAGCCGGGGGCAGGGGGTCAGGGGAGCAAGGCATCGCTGTCCCGGGAGGCGACGCGACGCGCGCGAATCCGACCGGGAACGGCGCGATCGCGATCCCGCAGCGCCGGCGCTGCCGCAGGTTGCGCGCGCAGCATGCGGCGGCGGCCGCGGGTGTGGCGGGCGCGCACGGTTCGGGGTTGCCCGACTGCGTCAGTGACCGGCGAGCGGGACGGTGAACAGATCGGTCATCGCCGCGGTCGTGGTGCGGTCCGCGGCAGCCGAGCAGGGCAGCGACTGGAGCCCCAGGAGGTTCTGCACGGTCATCAGAAATGAGCTGGTGTCGTAGTCGGTCTGCGACTTCATGCCATGCGCTGCGTTGGGCGAGATCGCGATGAACGGCGGGTCGTCGGACGCCGGCGTGCCACCGCCCTCGTCCCACAGCAGGAAGATCACACCGCTGGTCTTGAAATTGTCGGTCGCGAGCAGCTTGGGCAGCTCGCGAGCCAGCCAGCTGTCGCCCTCGGCGATCGAACCGTCGTGCATGTCGTCGTCGAGGTTCGGCGTGATGAACACGTAGCTTGGCAGCGCGTGGCCGGCGATGTCGGCGTCGAGCTGCGCGTAGTCCACGACGTGCGCGTTGCAGCGCTGCTCGGGGTGGAACGCCGTGCCGTCCCAGCCGTTGATGTCATCGAAGTACGCGAACGGGTTGTGCTTGGCCGCGTAGCGGCCGTGCGAGGTCAACCCGCACGGATTGCCCATGCTCTCCTGGTACGACTTCCAGCTCAGGCCGGCGAGCTCGAGCTGGTCCGCCAGGTGCGAGGTCGACGCGAGGTGGTGCGACGCCGGATCGCCGTCGTCGAGCACGCCGAAGTTCTGGCCGGCGACCATCCAGAGGTAGTTCGGCTCGCTCGGATGGACGAACGCGTCGTGATAGCCCTCGGCCACTGCGTTGTCGTTCGCGAGCTGGTTGATGTACGGCGCCTGCGGGTTGCCGAGGATCTCACCCCGGCTGTGGTTCTCCATGACGATCGTGAACACCGTCCCGCCGTGCCAGGTCGGCAGCGCCGCCGCCGGAGGTCTTGTCAACGAGTCACACGCGACGTTGGTATTGCCCGAGTTGTTGGCGCAGCCCAGCAGCGACAGGGCGCCGCACAGGACCGTGCGCGAGGACGAGAGCGAGAGCTTCAGCATGCGGCGACCTCGGTAATGACCTGACGATGGCAGCTCGGGTATTCCCCCGGAACTCGCTATGACCGGGCACCACGGGAAACGGTTCGCTGGCGCCGCGGGGCACCGCGGATCCCATACCGGCTGCCCGCCCGGCCGGCCGGCGTTGTACGCTCGCAGCCGGACATGCACGATCCGGCGATCTGGCGCGTCGCGACCTTCAACATCTGGAACCGGCAGGGCCCATGGGACCGCCGGCTGTCCCTGATCCGGGATGGCCTCGCGGCGCTCGATGCCGACGTGATCGGCCTGCAGGAGGTGCTCGCGTTCGGCGCGCTGCCGAGCCAGGCCGACGAGATCGCCGCGGGGCTGGGATGGCACGTCTACCACGCGCCGGCGTGGCAGGTCGGCGGTGGCCTGACGTTCGGCAACGCGATCCTGTCGCCGCACCGGCTGTTCGACACCCAGTGCCTGCCGCTGCCGACCCCGCCGCCGCTCGACAGCCGCGCGGTGGTGTTCGCCCGGGTCGCGGCTCCGCACGGCCCGATCCCGGTGTTCGTCACCCACCTGACCGTGCAGTTCCACCTCTGCCACGTCCGGCGCGCCCAGGTCGTCGCACTCGCCGATCACGTCGCCCGGCTCGCGCCGGTCGGCGAGCCGCCGCCGGTCGTGCTCGGCGACTTCAACGCGTCGCCCGACTCCGACGAGATCCGGTTCCTGCGCGGGCTGACCTCGCTCGACGGCCGCTCGGTGTACTTCGCCGACTGCTGGGCGGCGGCGGCGGCGACCGGGCCGGGCCACACCTACGATCGCCGCAACCCCTACGCGCTGCGCTCGCACGAGCCGTCGAACCGGATCGACTACGTGTTCGTGCGCGGCCCCGACGCCCAGCTGCGCGGCGAGCCGCTCTCGGCGCGGCTGGCGCTCGATCAGCCGATCGATGGGGTGTGGCCGTCCGATCACTTCGCAGTGGTCGCCGACATCCACGCCGCGCCGCGCGGCCACGACGACGAGAGCTGAGCCGTTGCTTGGGACACCAACGATTGACGCGGCAGGCCAAGTCGCCTGCCCGGCTGCCAAATCGTGGACGGCGCGCGCCGGACGGCTCAATATCCCGCCATGACCAAGACGCTCCTGGTTTCGAGTTTGTTCGCTTCCCTGGTCGCCTCCCTGCTCGCCGGCTCCGCGCTCGCCGCCGACGCCAAGAAGCCGGCCCCCGCCAAGCCGGTCACGGTCAAGCTCAGCGATGCCAAGGGCAAGAGCATCGGCACGGCCAAGCTGACGCCGGACGCGGGAGGCGTGAAGATCACGCTCGCGGTCAAGGGGCTGCCGCCGGGCGAGCACGCGATCCACATCCACGAGGCCGCCAAGTGCGAGGTCCCGGACTTCAAGACCGCCGGCGGCCACTTCAACCCCGAGCACAAGCAGCACGGCACCGAGAACCCGCAGGGGCCCCACGCCGGCGACATGCCGAACTTCACGGTCGACGCCAAGGGCGGCTCGACCGCCAGCGTGGTCGCGCCCGGCGTGACGATGGACGACGGGCCGCACTCGGTGTTCACCGGCGGCGGCACCGCCCTGGTGATCCACGAGAAGGCCGACGACATGAAGACCGATCCGGCGGGCGCCGCCGGCGCCCGGATCGCCTGCGGCCTGATCAAGAAGTGATCCGCGAGGCGAGCGGCCGCGTCGCGCTCGACGCCGCGGCCGGTCCGGGACAAGCTGTCGCCATGCAGCCGCTCTCGGTCCTCGATCTGTCCCCGGTCGGTGCCGGCGTCGCGCCGAGCCAGGCGATCCGGGACTCGATCGAGCTCGCGCGCACCGCCGACGCGCTCGGCTACACCCGGTACTGGTTCGCCGAGCACCACAACATGGCCAACATCGCGACCTCGGCGCCCGAGATCCTGATCGCGCAGGCCGCGGCGGTCACCCGGCGGATCCGGCTCGGCGCCGGCGGCATGATGGTCCCCAACCACGCGCCGCTCCACGTCGTCGAGGTGTTCCGCACGCTGGAGGCGCTGCACCCGGGCCGGATCGATCTCGGCCTGGGCCGCGCGCCCGGGACCGATCCGGTCGCCGCGGCGGCGCTCCAGCGCCCGGACGGCGAGGTCAATCACCAGCTCGCCGAGCTGCTCGCGTTCGAGCGCGGCGAGTTCCCGGTATCGCATCCGTTCGCCCGGATCGTGGCGATGCCGTCCGACGCGCCGATCGGCCAGATCTGGATGCTCGGCTCGACCCTGGCCGGCGCCGCGATCGCCGCCCAGCTCGGCCTGCCGTACGCGTTCGCCGGGCACTTCGCGATGCGCCACGCGGCCGATGCGATCGCCCACTACCGCGCGCGGTTCCAGCCGTCGGCGGTGCTGCGCGAGCCGTACGCGATCCTCGCGGTCACCGCGATCTGCGCCGAGACCGACGAGGCCGCGCTCCACCTGGCGGCGCCGGTCCGGGTCGCCGTGGTCAAGAATCGCACCGGCCGCCGGGCGCCGGTCCCCACCATCGAGGCGGCGCTGGCGTATGAGTTCACCGCCGAGGAGCGCGCGATCGCCGACGAGTTCTTCACCGGCGCCGTGATCGGCGGCCCGCGCACGGTCGCCGAGGCGCTCCCGCGGCTGGCCCGCGAGACCCAGGCCGACGAGATCATGCTGTCGACGCTGGTGCCCGATCTCGCCGCGCGCCG
>DATAPF010000129.1:0-35484 GCA_036265355.1 Kofleriaceae bacterium
TGCGCGCTGCCTGGTGACGAGCACAACCAACCGCAGAGGAGGATGTCATGAAGATCAAGTCCAAGGTCCGCAGTGGCCGCATGAACTGCATCTGATGCAGTTCCGCCCGGGGGCCGCCGCCTTGCGCGATGGTGTCCGGACGGGTGTGCGGGGGCCGTGGCGTGTTGCCACGGGCCCCCGTACGTTTTTCAGCCCGCCGCGCGGGCGCCGACCCGCATCGGCATGCCATCCGCCGGACGCAGCGTGATGCTCGGCGTCGGTGGCTGGATCGGCCCGGTCGCCGACAGCCGGCGGCGCTGGGCGATCGTCGCGACGATCAGCGCCATCTCGAGCTGTGCGAACGCCTGGCCGAGGCAGTACCGGGGGCCGCCGCCGAACGGCATGTAGGCGTAGCGCGGCAGCCGGTCGGCGAGCCCGTCCTGCCAGCGCTCGGGCACGAACTCGTCGGGGCGGTCGAACCAGCGCGGATCGCGCTGCACCACGTAGTGGCTGAACGACACCAGCGTCCCGCGCGGCACGTCGTAGCCGCCCAGCGTGCAGCGCTCGACGCAGAACCGCGTCCCGATCCAGATCGGCGGGTACAGCCGCAGCGACTCCTTGAGCACCGCGTCGAAGTACGTCAGCCGCGCCACGTCGGCGAGCGCGGGCGGCCGGGTGCCGAGCACGCCGGCGAGCTCGGCCGCGAGCTTGCGCTCGACCTCCGGGTGGTCGGCGAGCAGCCGCCAGGTCCACGACAGCGCGCTCGCGGTGGTCTCGTGCGACGCGAACAGCAGGCTCCCGATCTGGTCGCGGATCGACCGCCGATCGCCGCCGGCGCCGGCCGCGATCCGCCGGGCGAGCTCGCCGGCGCCACCGTCGGATCCACCGCGGCCCGCCGCGGCCGCGATCCGCGCGATCAGCCGGTCGACCCGGGACAGCGCGAGCGCGAGCCGCAGGTGGCGCCGGGTCGGGACCCAGCGCGGGAGCCGGAATGGCCGCGCCGCGAGGATCATGAGCTCCTCCAGGGCGCGGCCGATCTCGGCGAGCTCGTCGGGCGCCAGGTCGACACCGAACAGCGCCTCGCCGGTGATGCCGACCGTCAGGCGCTGCATCTCGCCATGCACGGCGACGCCCTGGCCGCAGGTCGCGCGGGCAACAAGCGCCGCGCGATCACACGGCCTCACGAGCGCGCGGTCGTGTGCAGGGCGTCACGCGGCGCAGCTCACGTCGATGGCGACGACGGATGATCCGTCACAGGTCCTCGCCACGGCGTTCGTGATCGTTGACGTTGACCTGATCGTACCTGATCGTTGACCCGGAGCGTTGACGTCGACGGCGACGTACGACGTTGACCTTACCGTCGACTTGGACGTCGACCGATCCTGGGCTGCGAGCCTCGATGGGAGCGCGATAGCGGGTCGAGGTCGAGGTCGACGGTGGGGGCGACGTCTACGGATCGCTTCGCTGCCGTCAAGGTCAACGCTGGAGTCAAGGTCAAGGTCGACGTCAAGGTCGACGTCGAGAGCCAGGGGAACGCCATCAGACCCAACGTCGAGGCCGAGATCCGGACTCGCGATCTCCGGATCGGACTCGTGTTGCGGCGTGGACCGGCGCGGCGCTTCTCATCGCCCCGGAATGCGATAGACTGCGGACGGGGGGATGCCGAGCGAGTTTCGCCAGACGTCGATCGCGCTGCGCGGCGATCGCGAGCGCGGCCGGCGGTCGCTGATCGCGTTCGCCGCGATCGCGGGCCTGCTGGTGCTGGCCGGGCTGTGGCTGGCGCTGGCCCGCGTGCCGCTCTACGCGGTGAGCGAGCTCGCCCGGCTCGAGGCCCGCGAGCAGGTCCACCCGGTCGATGCGCTGGTCGCAGGCCGGGTCGCGACGGTCGTGCTCCCGGTCGGCGGCCGGGTCCACCGCGGCGACGTGCTGCTGACCCTCGACGCCACTGATGTCCGGCTCCGGCTCGACGAGGCGCGCGCCACCGAGCGCGGGCTCGGCGCGCAGATCGCCGCGCTCGAGGCCGAGATCGCGGCGCGCGAGGACGCCCTGGTCAGCACGCGGTCGCTCGGCGACGCCAGCCTGTCCGAGGCCCAGGCCGCGCGCACCGAGATCCAGGCCGAGGCCGGCCTGGCGAGCCGGGAGCGGGCGCGCGCCGACCTGATGCGGCAGGCCGGCGTGGTGGCCGAGGCCGAGGCCGACCGGGCAGGCGCCGCGGTGGCGCAGGCCAACGCCGCCGTCCACGCCCGCGAGCACCGCCTGGGCGTGCTGAGCAGCCAGACCCGGCGCGATCTCGCCGACCGGCGGGCCGCCAACGACGGCCTGCGCCGCACGCTCGCCGCGCTGGTCGCCGAGCGCGATGCCGCCGCGGTCGCGGTCCACCGGATCGAGGTCGAGCTCGATCGCCACACGCTGCGCGCGCCGATCGATGGCGTGCTCGGCCAGGTCCGCGCGCCGCAGGTCGGCTCGGTGGTCGCAGCCGGCCAGACCGTGGCGGTGGTGACCCCGGAGTCCGAGCTCCAGCTCGTCGCCGACTTCGCGCCGGCCAGCGCGATCGGCCGGGTCCGGCCCGGGCAGCGCGCGCACATGCGGGTCACCGGGTTCCCGTGGACCCAGTACGGCATGCTGGGCGCGACGGTCGCGGCGGTGTCGGGTGAGGTCGCCGACGGCCGGATCCGCGTGGTGCTGGAGCTCGATCCGGAGACCGCGCCGGCGATCCCGCGCCGCCATGGCGTGATCGGCGAGGTCGAGATCGAGCTCGACCAGGTCTCGCCGGCGGTGCTGATCGCGCGCACCGCGGGCGCGCTGTTCGAGCGAAGCGAGACGGGGGGCAGAGCCCCCCATGGGATCGAGTCACGCCAGTGAGCCTGTTCGCGCGCCCCCACCCCCAGGCCCGCTACTTCGCGCCGGAGGTCGTCCAGACCTCGATGATGGACTGCGGGCCGGCCGCGCTGCAGGCGCTGGTCGCCGGCTTCGGGATGTCGATCAACTACGGCCGGCTGCGCGAGGCCTGCCAGACCACCGTGGACGGCACGTCGATCACGACGATGGACGAGATCGCCAACTTCCTCGGGCTCGACACCGAGGAGACCATGCTGCCGGCCGATCACCTGCTGCTGCCCCAGGCGCGCGCGCTGCCGGCGATCGCGGTGGTCAAGAACCCCAGCGGCGCCAACCACTTCATCCTGGTGTGGTCGACCGCGGGCCGCTGGGTCCAGGTCATGGACCCCGGCGAGGGCCGGCACTGGATCTCGCGCGCGGCGCTGCTCCAGCAGCTCTACCTCCACAGCGCGACCGTCCCGGCGGCGCTGTGGCGCGCGTGGGTCGGCGGCTCCGAGTTCCGGGCCACGCTCGACGCGCGGCTCGCGGCGCTCGCGATCGGCCGCGCGGATCGCCACCGGCTGGCCGCGGCGGCGCTGGCCGATCCGGGCTGGCAGGCGATGGCCGCGCTCGACGCCGCGACCCGGATGACCGCGGTGCTGGCGGCGAGCCGGGCGGTGACCTCCGGCGCGGCGTGCCAGGCGCTGATCGAGCACCAGATCGCGCCGGCCGCCGGCGGCGGGTTCCCGCTGATCGCCCCGGAGTACTTCAGCGTATCGCAGGCGCCGGAGCCGCTCGACGGGGAGGACGCGCTGGTCGTGCGCGGCGCGGTGATCGTGCGCTGCGGCGGCCGCCGGGTGGCCGCGCCCGCGGCCGTGGCCCGGCCGTGTGACTCGCGGGTCGCCGCGACCGGCGATCGGACGGGCGGCGAGCCCGAGCCGGCGGACGCGGCGACCGCCGGTGAGCCGGGTGCGGCGGCGAAGCTGCCCCCGGAGCTGGTCGCGACGCTGACCGAGCCGCAGGCCCGGCCGTGGCGGACGCTGATCGAGCTGCTGACCGCCGACGGCCTGACGACGCCGCTGGTGCTGGGCGCCGCCGTCGCGATGTCGGCGGCGCTGGTCGCGCTCAACGCGGTCCTGCTGCGCGGGATCCTCGAGCTCGGCCAGCAGCTCGCGCTGCCGTCGCAGCGCGCCGCGGCGATGGCGGCGCTGATCGGGTTCCTCGGGCTCGGCCTGGTGGTCGAGCTGCCGCTGGTCGCGGGCGCGCTGCGGCTCGGTCGCACGCTCGACCTGCGGCTGCGCATGGCGTTCCTCGCCAAGCTGCCGCGGCTCGACGACCGCTACTTCCGGAGCCGGCTACTGTCCGACATGGCCGAGCGCGGCCACAACCTGCACCTGGTGCGGGTCGTGCCGGTGCTCGGCGTCCGGCTGCTCACCGCCTCGGCGCAGCTGGTGCTCACCGTGATCGGGATCGCCTGGCTGGCACCGGCGAGCGCGCTGCTCGCGGTGATCGCCGCCGCGGCCTGCATCGGCCTGCCGCTCGCCTGCCAGCCGGTCCTGGCCGAGCGCGACCTCCGGCTGCGCGGCCACGCCGGCGCGCTCGGCCGGTTCTACCTCGATGCGCTGCGCGGCCTGCTGCCGATCCGCGTGCACGGCGCCGGGCCGGCGATGCTGCGCCAGCAGGAGGCGCTGCTGGTCGAGTGGGGGCGCGCCGGGCGGCGGTTCTACGCCGCGTCGACCCTGGTCGACGTCGGGCTGGCGCTGTGCGGGCTGGGCATGGCGGCGCTGATGGTGTGGAGCGTGGCGAGCCAGCCGGCGACCGGCATGCTGCTGCTGGTGTACTGGGCGCTGAGCCTGCCGGCCCTCGGCCAGGACATCGCCGCGGTCGCTCGCCAGTACCCGGTGCTGCGCAACCTGGTGCTGCGGCTGCTCGAGCCACTCGGCACCCCCGAGCCGGTGGATGCGGTGGTCCGGCCGGCGGCGGCCGCGACGAGCGATCCCCCCGCCGGTCGCGGCGTCGCGATCCGCATGGCGGACGTCACCGTCGAGGCCGGCGGCCACACCGTGCTCGACGCCGTCGAGCTCGCGGTGGCGCCGGGCGAGCACGTCGCGATCGTCGGCGCATCGGGGGCCGGCAAGTCGAGCCTGGTCGGCCTGCTGCTCGGCTGGTACCGGCCGGTGCGCGGCAGCGTCGAGGTCGATGGCCGGCCGCTGGTCGGCGACTGGCAGCGCGCGGTGCGCCGCGACACGGCGTGGGTCGATCCCGCGGTCGCGCTGTGGAACCGATCGCTGCTCGACAACCTGCGCTACGGCGCCGAGGACGACGGCGCGCTGCCGCTGGCCGAGATCCTGGCGCACGCCCGGCTGCGCGAGGTGCTGGAGCACCTGCCCGATGGCCTGGCGACCGAGCTCGGCGAGTCCGGCGCGCTGGTGTCGGGCGGCGAGGGCCAGCGCGCCCGGGTCGGCCGCGCGCTGGCGCGCCGGCGCGCGCGGCTGGTCGTGCTCGACGAGCCGTTCCGCGGCCTCGACCTCGCGACCCGGCGCGAGCTGCTGGCCACCGCGCGGCGGTGGTGGCGCGACGCGACCCTGCTGTGGGTGACCCACGACATCGCGGAGACCGAGCCGTTCGACCGCGTGCTCGTGATCGACGGCGGGCGGATCGTCGAGGACGGCGCGCCCGACGAGCTCGGCCGCCGCCCGGGCTCGCGCTACGCCGCGCTGGTCCGCGGCGATCGCGACATGCACGAGCGCGAGTGGTCGGCGGCGCATTGGCGCCAGGTGTGGATCGACGGCGGCCGGATCCGCGAGGACAGCGGGTCATGACCGAGGCCCTGGATCCAGCGCTCGCGGCGGCGATCTGGCCGATCGACCGGATCGGGGAGGCGATGGTCGCGCTCGCGCGCCGCGCCGGGTTGATCGCAGCGGCGGCGAGCGCGCCGGCACCGCGCAGCGCGCCGGCCGGCGATCCCGCGGCGCTCGATCGCTGGCTCGCCGCGGCCGGCGATCAGCTCGGGGTCAGCGTCGAGCCGATCACCGCGGCGCACCGCGAGGTCGATGCCGCGCTCGCCGCGCTGTCCCCGGCGTTGCTCCGCCTGCCCGGCGGCGCGCTGGCCGTGCTCGGCCACCACCGCGACCGGCTGACCTGCCTCGGCCCCGGCGGCGCGGTCCACCGGATCGCGCGGAGCGCGGTCGGCCGCGCGGTCACCGAGCGCCACGAGGCGCCGCACCGGGCGCGGATCGCGGCGCTGCTGGCCGCGGCCGAGCTGCCGCCGGTCGCGCGCGAACGCGCCGAGTCCGGCCTGCTCGGCGAGCTCGTCGCGACGGCCTCGGCCCTGCATGCGTGGCTGGTCCGGCTGCCGCCCGGGGCGTCGTTCGCCACCCAGCTCCGCGCCGCCGGTCAGGTCCGGCTCGCCGGCGGGATGATCGCCGCCCACGCCGCGTACTACGCGCTGTTCCTCGCGTCGTGGTGGGCGATCGGCCGGGCCGTGCTCGGCGGCCACGTCGCGGCCGGCTGGCTGTGGGGCTGGGCGCTGCTGCTGCTCGGCTCGCTCCCGCTGCTCGCGCTGTCGACCTGGTGCCAGGGCCAGCTCGCGATCGGCGCCGGCATGCTGCTGCGCCGCCGCCTGCTCGCCGGTGCGCTCGCGTTGCCGCACGAGCTGCTCAGCCACGACGGGATCGGCCGCCTGCTCGGCCGCGCGATCGAGGCCGACAGCCTGGAGCGGCTCGCGCTGACCGGCGGGCTGGCGAGCGCGCTGGCGGTGCTGGAGCTCGCGTTCGCGACCGCGGTGCTCGCCGCGGGTGCGGGCGGCGCATGGCACGCCGGGCTGCTCGCCGGCTGGCTCGCGCTCGTCGTCGGGCTCGGCGTGCGGGTCGCGCGCGGCCGCGATCGCTGGACCGACGCGCGGCTCGCGCTGACCGGGGTCACCGTCGAGCACACCGTCGGCCATCGCACCCGGCTGGCGCAGGAGCTGCCCGAGCGCTGGCACGATCGCGAGGACGAGGCGCTGTCGCGCTACCTCGATCGCTCGGTCGTGCTCGACCGGCGCGCGCTCGCGCTCCTGGTGATCGCGCCGCGCGGCTGGCTGCTGGTCGGGCTCGCGGCGCTGACCCCGGCGTTCATCGCCGGCGCGGACACCGGCGCGCTCGCGACCGCGATCGGCGGCGTGGTGCTGGCGTGGCTGTCGCTGAGCCGGCTCGCCAACGGCGCCGATCAGCTCGCCACCGCGCGCGTCGCGTGGCGCCGGGTCGCGCCGCTGTTCCACGCGGCGGGCACCGGCGACCCCGAGGGCCGGCCACGCGCGCCGACCGCGCCCGACACCCTGATCGCACCGCCCGCGCCGCCGGGCGAGCCGGTGCTGGAGGCGGTCGACCTCGCGTTCCGCCACCCCGGGCGCGCCGCGACGGTGCTGTCGGGCGGGACGCTGATCGTCCGCCCCGGAGATCGCGTCCTGATCCAGGGCCCGTCCGGGGGCGGCAAGTCGACGCTGGTCTCGCTGCTCACCGGCCTGCGGGCGCCCAGCCAGGGCCTGATCCTGGTCCGCGGCCTCGACATGAGCTGCCTGGGCGAGGCGGGCTGGCGCGCCCGGGTCGCCGCGTCGCCGCAGTTCCACGAGAACCACGTCCTGACCGAGAGCTTCGCGTTCAACTTGCTGATGGGCCGGGGCTGGCCGCCGCGGCCGGAGGACGTCCGCGAGGCCCGCGCGATCTGCGTCGAGCTCGGCCTCGGCCCGCTGCTCGCCCGCATGCCCGGCGGCATGTACCAGATGGTCGGCGAGACCGGCTGGCAGCTGTCGCACGGCGAGCAGAGCCGGCTGTTCATCGCCCGCGCGCTGCTCCAGCGCAGCGACGTGATCATCCTCGACGAGAGCCTGGCCGCGCTCGATCCCGACAGCATGGCGCTGGCGCTGCGCTGCCTGCGGGCCCGCGCGCCCAGCCTGATCGTCGTCGCCCACCCCTGAGGGCCGTGCCGTTGCGCCGGCGCATCACGGCAGCGGGGCGATGAGGAGCTCGTCGCCGTCGATCCGCGCGACCTCGAGGCGGTGCACGTCCAGCGCGACCGCGTCGACCCGGCGGACCGCGCCGGCGTCGGCGCCCCGCGAGACGACCTCGACGTGGCCGGAGCACTCGATCGCCAGGCGCGAGGCATCGCCGCCCAGCGCGGCGCCGCGGGGCACGGCGGGGTATGCAATGCGCTGCTGCACCGCGCGGCGGGGCAGGTCGTACACCACCAGGCCGCGGAACGCCTCCTCGGGATCCTCGGGGACGTCGTCGTCCTCCCATTGTGGATCGCGAAACATCGCGACCGCGTCGCCACCGACCGGCCCGATCGCGACGACGTAGCCCCATTCCTTGATGGTCGGCTGCGCGGACAGCGCCGTCATGAGCGCCCGGCTATCATCGAGCACAGCCTGCGCCGGGATGACCACGACGGTGTCGTACTGTTCCCCTTCGATGTGACCGATCACCGCGAGCGCGGCCGGCGAGAGCCCGACCACGCGTTCGACCTGAAACCAGGTGTAGCCGGTGATCGAGAGCCAGCCGGGCTGCGAGCCATCGCGGAGGTCGGTGATCGACATCGTCTTGTCGCGCACCGCGGTCAGGGCGCATGGCGCGCCGCCGAGCTCCGCGAGGCCGCCGTGCAGGCTGTGGCGGCGACCGTCGCCTTCGACCTGGAGCACCGACGTGCCGCTCGCCGTGCTCCAGACCTGCGCGCGGCGATGGCCGTCGCCGAACGCGAGCACGTACTGGCCGTCCGCCGCGAGCTCGACGCGATCGATGGCCCAGTCCACCGCGAGCCGCCGCTCGCCACCGCCATCGACGACGACCAGCTCTCGCTCGCCGCGCCACGCCGCGACGCGGTTGCGCAGGATCGGCGCGCCGGTGACACGCCCGGGCAAGCGAAGGCGGTCCTCGGTCATTTGCAGCCCATCTTCGCCGGCGTCATCTTCTGGGTGACCTTGGCGGCATTGATACCGTCGGCGGCCTTCTGGATACCGGCCTCGCTGAGCGCGTTGGGGTCATCCGTCGCCGGCGCGAGGTCATCGGGCCCCGGGTTCGCCGGGCGCGCGCTGCCGTGCTGCAGCCGGCCGGCCATGGCGCCGTTGCCGGGGGTCTCGGTCACCTTGATGCCGGCGGCCTCGAGATCCGATTCAGTGAATGCCTTGTGGGGGTCGCTGCCGGACCGGCCGTCGATGTTCTTGCGGATCTTGAACATGTCCTCGACGTCCTGCTTGCTGTTGGTGCGCCACATCGAGATTCCGTCGGTGTCCGTGGGACGGGCATTGGCCTTGTTGCCGAACAGCCACCACAGCGGCTGGTCCCAGTTCGGATCGTCATTGTGGACCAGGACCGGCGTGCTGACACCAACGAAGTAGGTCGAGACCTCGGCGACGTGGAGGTTGAAGGTCGGGACGTCGTGGTCGAGCTGCTCGTCGCGGATCGCCGTGATCGCGACCCGATCGCCGCCGGCGGTGATCAGCACGTCGCCGGCGTCGAGATCGGCGGCCGCGATCCAGGCGCGATCGACCACGTAGAAGCGGTGATTGCGCGTGGCCGTGATGACCTGGCCGGCGACCTCGATGTGACGCAGCCGGTCGGTGACGCCGCGATACGTATCGAGCACCTGGTACGCGCGGGTCGAGCCCGGCACGTCGGGATCCGCGGCGATCACGCGGCCGCCGACGCGGATGGTCTCGATCGCGAACGGACCGTCCGGTGTGAGGACCAGGGTGCCCGCCACGAAGCATGGCTCCATGTTCCCGAGACGATTGACGACCTCCTGCTGCGCAGCCTTGGCGCGCGCGTCCGCCTCGGTGGCCGTCTCGCCGTCGTAGGGCTTGCTGTCACAGTCGCGCTTCAGGGTGTTGTTGTCGCGACCCTCGAAGTCGTAGTTCCCATCGCCGTCACGCGGTGGCGGCTTGCCTGGATCGTTGCCCTTGCCTGGGTCGTTGCCCTGGCCCGGGTCGTTGCCCTGGCCTGGATCGTTGCCCTGGCTCGGGTCGTTGCCCTTGCCCGGGTCATTGCCCTTGCCCGGGTCATTGCCCTTGCCTGGGTCATTGCCCTTGCCTGGGTCGTTGCCCTTGCCTGGGTCGTTGCCGCGGCCGCCGCCGTCACCGCCGCCGTCGCGCGCGGCCGGGTCACCATCGCCACCGATGCGGGCGCGCTTGAGCAGCGCGAGGGTGATCAGCGTCAGGGCACCTTCGGTGCCGCGCTTCCAGCGCTCCTCGGCCGACAGCGGCTTCCAGCTGACGGCGTCGTAGCCGACGATGCCCTCGATCAGCGGCGTGAGACCGATGGTGTCGCCGGCGGCGGCGAGCACGGTGAGCACGCCGAGCCCGAAGGCCGCGTACCACGGGTAGTTGCCGGACCTGAGACGGTCCATCAGTTCGCTCCACCGGTCGATCAGCGAGGTGACGAAGCCGTAGACCAGGAACGCGACGCCGACGATCAGCAGCGCGAGCGAGATCGCCTCGCCGATACCCGACACGAACAGCAGCGCGATCAGCGCGACGACGATCACCGCCGCGAGGAAGACCGCGAGCCCCTTCGCGAAGCTCTTGATGCCCTCCCAGATCCCCGACAGCGCCTTCTGCCACCAGGGGCGGTCCTCCTTCTCCTTGGCCTTCTGCGCGATCTCCTGGAACTTCGGGCCGACCTGGCTGCGCGTGTCGATCACCCCCTGGATGCCGTGGGTGACATTGTCGCGGATCGACTTCTCGCTATCCTCGCGCTTCTTGACCCACTGCTTGTTGCCGTCGTCGATCTTCTGCTGCAGCTGGGTGCCGTAGTCGTCGATCGCCTTCTTGTGCCCGGCGTGCATGTCGTCGAGCGCGGCCTTGGTGTCCGCGTCGACCTTGGCCTTGACCTGCGCGGCGCCTTGGTGGGCGCCGCCGACGGCGTGGCCGATGTCGGTCTCGAGCTTGCTTGCGGCGCGACCCAGGTTGGCGGTGAACCGATCGTGGACCTGGACCAGGTTCGTCTTGACCTTGGCGGCCTCGCTGGTGATGGCCGCCGAGCCCTGGCTGTGGACCTGGACGAACGATGCGGTGACGCCGCCGACCGCGTGATCGAGCTTGGCGTCGTCGATCTCGCCGTCGTGGGGAAGCGCGGCGAACCTGGTATGCGCCTGGTGGGCCGCCTGGTCGATCGCGCGCGACTGGGCCGCGGCCGCTGCCTGCACCGCGTGGCCGGTGCTCTGCCCGGTCTGCCGGGCCTCGCTCGCCGCGCGGCCGCTCGCCGACCGGATCGGCGGAGCGACCTTGGCCTTCATCCCGTCGAGCTCGGCGAGGCTCTTGTGCTGCAGCTCGTCGAGCTGCTTGAGGTTGGTCTGCTCGATCGTCGTGATCCGGTCGACCGCGGCCTTGGTCGCGTCACGGACCGCCTTCTCGACGTCGCTGGACTTGTCGCCGACCTCCGACGACAGCTTGTCGCCGCCCTCGCGGATCTTCTGCGCGCCGTCGCGCGCGTCGTTTTCGGCCTTGGTCGCGACGTCGCCGCCCTGCTTCTGCGCCTTGCCGACTGCGTCGGCCTTGGCGTCATTGACCGCCTCGGTGACCGCGGCGCGGACGTCGCCATCGCCGCCGACACCGCCGATCGCCGCCGACGCCGCCGACTGGATCGCACCGACCGTGGTCGCGGTCTCGCGGTGCGCGCGACCGGCCTCGGTCTTGCCGGTGGCCTCGAGCGCCTTGGCCTCCTTGTCGGCGCCGTCCTTGGCAGCCCGCTGCTTGTCCGTGATCACCTTCTGGAGATCCGCGAGCGCCTTCTGACCGTCGCTCTGCGCCGTCTGCTTCTGTGCGGCGGTCCGGGCGCGCACCGCGGTTCGCGCCTGATCGAACGCCGCGGTCACGGCAGCGCGCTTCTGATCGATCGACGCGAGGATCGCGCTGATCCTGGCCGCGCCGGTCTGCTGGATCGCCCCGGCCTTGGCGTTGGCGTCGGCGACGACGGTGCGTTGCTCGCTCTCACCGAGCGCGTGGATCGCGTGTTTCTGCGTCGTGGCGGCCTGGTCGATGCGCCGGGCGGCGGCGGCGAGCTTGGCCGAGCGGAGGTGCCCCGCGGCCGGCGCCGCGTGCGCCGCAGCGGGCGCGGTCGGGTGAGGCGCGTCGTGGTTCGCCGGTGCATGAGCGTCATGGGCCGCACCGTGGGCGCCGTGCGCGTCAGGGGCGCCGTGCGCGTCATCGGCGTCGTGGTGTGTGGTGACGGGAGCTGCGCTGTGCGGGGTCGCGGGGCCGTCGGGAGGGGGTGCGCTCGCTGCCGCTGGACCTGCGGACGCCGGATGCGCGTCGGTCCCGGGCGCGTCGGGCGCGGCGGGCGACAGTGCCGGCACTGCTGATGCCGGATGTGCATCGGTTCCGGGCGCGGCCGTCGTGACCGCCACTCCCTGCACGGGTCCGGCATCGGGTGTCGCGCCGACGACCTGCGCTGCGCGGGCATCCACGCGCGGTGCGCCGTCGGCTGTGGGGCCCCTGCCGAACAGGTCCGTCAGCGGCGGACGCGGCGGCGCCTGCGGCTTTGGCCCGGCCACCGGCGGATTTCGAGGCTGGCCCCCGGTGCCGGACGGCGCGCCGTCGTGCGGAGCGGCAGGGCCAGCGCCGTTGCCGCCGTCCTCGGCCTCGCGATCGAGCGTCGGATCGGGCGCTTGCAATGCGGCGCTCTCGACGAGCGTCTGCTTGCCGACCGCTGGCACGGGCCTGCGATCGACACCTTGGGTTCGTTCCGACTCCGCTACCCGCTTTCCGATCCAGCACGCGTCCACGACGCTAACACGATGGCCATGGCGCTCAAGGGACGCTTCGGATTTGCCGTGGCGCGTGATCTGTGTCGGGTGAGTCGGGGGACGCTACAGCGCGTCGTCGGTCGGATCGGCCAGCGGCGGGATCCGCGCGATCGGCTGATCGGCGGACGGCTCGCGCGACTCGTCCATCAGCCGGGCGCCCTCCATCAGCAGGTGCGTGGTCGAGACGTTGACCCGATCCGACCCCTCGACCAGGCACATCACGAACTCGAACTCGCCGGCGCCCCAGGTCAGCAGGTAGTAGATGCACTCGGCGTCGACCGGCTCGTCGGCGTTGTCGAGCCGCGCGTGGACGACCTTGCCGTCGCGCACCAGGACCTGGGCCGACGGGCCGTTGGGCACGCGCAGCTGGAGCAGCCCGGTCTTGCGCTCCATCTCGATCAGGATCAGCAGTGACGACAGCCCGACCTGGGACAGGTCGCCGCGCAGCCCGGCGCCGCCGAGGTGCTCGCGGGTCTCCTGGACCGACGCCTGGGTCCGCCGCAGGGTCTTGGCGACCCGGAGGTCGAGCTCCTCGAACCGGAACGGCTTGGTGACGTAATCGTCCGCGCCCAGCCGGAAGCCGCGGATCCGGTCGTCCTCGGAAGAAAGTGCGGTGAGGAAGATCACCGGCAGGAGTGCGAGGTCGGAGTGTGCCCGCAGGTTGCGCACCAGCGACCAGCCGTCCATCTTGGGCATCATCACGTCGGTGATCAGCAGATCCGGGGTGCGGGCGAGCGCCCGGTGCAGCGCGTCCTCTCCATCGACGGCGGTCTCGACGCTGTAACCGCGCTTCTCGAGCACCGTGGCGACCATGCGCAAGATCCAAGCGTCATCGTCGGCGACCAGGACATGCGGGGCCATCGCTGTCTGAACCGTAGCGTGCCCGGGTTTGCCGAGGCAACCCTACGGCGATCGCGGGGTTGGCCGGCCAAGGGAGCCCGAGACATCACCGTGGATTGCACGCTTGCCGCGAATGTTGCATTGTGACTGGAAGCGCTGTGACGGGCAGCGCGGTTCGCCCGCTGCTGTGATGTGGGACAGCTGCCGCGCGACACTTCCATGCGTCGTGCCGCGATCCGTGAGACACTGTCTTCCATGCGTTTCGGCGCGGACGCCTGGGGGCGACTCGCCGTGATTCCCGCCTTCTTCCTCGTGCTCCCGTGGCAGTGCAGCCTGGTACCGCGGCGCGACAGCGGTCTACTCGGCGCATCGGCCTCGCCGACCCCCAACGAGCCGGCCGCCGACGACCCAGCTCCCCTGCCGCCCGACGCTCCGCCGAGCGATCCGGCACAGGGTCCGCCTCCGGCGGTGTCGGCCGCGGTCCCCAAGCAGGAGCAGCCCGAGCCTCGGGTCGCGGCCGTGCCCCCGCCGGCGCCCGCCCTGCGCGTGGTCACGTTGCCCGACGAGGTCGTGGTGCGGGCCCTGGGTGCCGGCCAGCAGGTGTTCCTGCGCTGCTGGTCGCGCGCGCAGCGCAGCGAGGCGCCGCCGACCGCCGACAAGGTCCGTTTGCACCTCGAGATCGACGAGCAGGGCCGGGTCGCCGCCGCGACCAGCGACAGCGACTCGCCGGTGCTCGAGCGCTGCCTCGTGGCCGTCGCGCGCCGCCTGCCGTTCCCCCCGCCGGGCCGCCCCGCGGTCGTCGACGTTCCGCTGATGTTCCACTGAGGCGCGTCGCCGCGGCCTCGGCCGGTCGTGACGGCGCGCGTCAACCTGTGATCTTGGTAGGGCACCCTACACGCCAATCATTGTCTGTCCGGGTGCAATACACAGATTCCATTTTGCTGGAGACAGCGCCACGCTAGACCACCTATACAGGCGGCCATGTCGAAGGTGCTTGTGTCGAGTCTTGGTCTCGCGCTGGCCGTCACCGGCGCCTCCGTCCTGTCGTCGTGCGCCATGGCGGGCGATGGCGCCGATCAGACCGCCGCGGCGCCGGAGGCCGCGTCGACGTTCACCCAGACGCGCTATCCGATCGTCCTCGCGCACGGTCTGACCGGCTTTCGCCAGCTGTTCGGCGTGGTCGACTATTTCAACGGCATTCCGAGCGATCTGCAGTCCGGCGGCGCGCGGGTGTTCGTCACCCAGGTCAGCGCGGTCGCGTCCGCGACCGAGCGCGGCGAGCAGCTGTTGCAGCAGATCGAGACCATCGTCGCCACCACCGGCGCCGGCAAGGTCAACCTGATCGGGCACTCCGAGGGCGGCCTCGACGCCCGCTACGTGATGGGTGTGCGGCCCGACCTGATCGCGTCGCTCACCACCGTGGCTGCGCCGCACCTCGGTGCCGACCTCGCCGACTTCCTGGCCGCCAACCTCGCCGGCAACGGCTTCAACCAGACCGTGCTCTCGGTGTTCGGCAACACCCTGGGCACGATCATCGACCTGCTCACCGGCATGCCGTCGCAGCAGGATGCGATCGGCGCGCTGCAGTCGCTGTCGTCGGCGGGCGCGGCGGGGTTCAACCGCCAGTTCCCGGCCGGGCTCGCCGCGACCCGGTGCGGCGCGACGCCGAGCGCGGTCAACGGCATCCAGCTGTTCTCGTGGGCCGGATCCAGCCAGCTCACCAACGTGCTCGACCTCTCCGACCCGGCGCTCGGCCTGACCTCGCTGGTCTACTCCGAGGCCAACGACGGCCTGGTCGGCCGCTGCAGCGCCCACTTCGGCAAGGTCATCCGCGACGACTTCCGGATGAACCACCTCGACGAGGTCAACCAGCTGTTCGGCCTGACGTCGGTGTTCGAGACCAGCCCGGTCTCGGTGTTCCGCTCGCACGCCAACCGGCTCAAGAACGCGGGGCTGTGAGCTCGACCGGATCCGGTCGATGATCGACCCGCGGAGCCTCGCGGTCCGAAAATAGTGCGCTCGCCGGGCCGGGGATCACCCCGCCCCGGCGAGCTGGTGCGTTGGCCAGACCGGGTCACCCCGGCCCGGCTAACGGGTGATCAGAGGCAGAATCGAGAATCGTGATGCACCGAGTGATGTATCGAATGATGCACTGAATGATGCACGGAAGAATGATCGTCTCCGGCGCGCGGTCCTGCCGCCGCCGCGGTGGCGATGTCGGATCCGGCGCGCCGCTAGCCCGAGACCGCCGGCGCGGGGCCGGGGTGGTCCGGCGCCGGCGCGTCCGCGACCTGCGTGACCGTCCAGCCGGCCCTGTCGCGGAGGGCGATCCGGCCATCGGACAGCGCAACCACGGCGCGGCCCGCGCGGTCGGCGACGACGCCGACCGCGGTGCCGGTGATGCCGAGCGGGTCGCGCGCGAGCTTGCCCGCGGCGACGGTGACGAGCTCGAGGCCCGCGCGGCCGGCGCCGACCGCGACCAGCGCGTCGCCGGGCCCGGCGGCAGCGGCGCCGATCGCGAGGCCGGCCGGCCACGCGGTGAGCCTGCTGGTGGTCAGGTCGACGGCGCCGCGATCGACCAGCGCCCAGCGGTCGCTGACCAGCCGAGCACGGCCGAGCGCCGGCTTGACCGCGACCAGCTTGCCGCCGGTGACGCGGAACACGCCCGCCTCGGTCGCGACGACGATCGCGGTGGCTCCGGCACCGATCGAGACGATGTCGGCCGGTGCCTGGACCAGCCGGGTCGGCTCGCCGTGCGTCGCCTGATCGAGCGCGAACAGCTGGCGCCCGACGGCGGCGAGCGCGCGGCCGCCCTCGCCGAGGATCGCCTTGCCGTGCTGGACCAGGCGGATCGCCGACCAGCCGTTGCCGCCGAGCCGGTAGATCACGCCGCGGCCGAGCGCGACGACGGCGCTGCCGGCGCGGCCAGCCGCCACGACGGGATCGGCGGTCGAGCTCGCCAGCCGGTGGATCCAGGCGCCCTTGCCGTCGGGCTCGTAGACCTCGCCATCGCGCCCGATCGCGACCGCGCGGCGCGCGTCGTCGGCGGGTGCCAGGGCCGCGAGCTGGATCGCGGCCGGCGGACCGGGCTCGGCGCGCGTGTCCGCGGCAGCGACCAGGCATGCCGCGATCGCGGCCGCCCACGCCCCGCGCACTACTTGGTGCTCGACGGAGGCGTGCCCGGCGCCGGCGTCGGCGTCGGTGCGCCGGGCGTCGGGGCAGCCGGTGGTGGCGCGCCGGGGCTCGGCGCACCGGGGCTCGGCGCACCGGGGCTCGGCGCGCTGCCCGCGCCGGTCGACGTGCCCTTCGCGCGCTCGACGCCACAGGCGTCTAGCTCCTGCACCGTCGTGGCCCGGATCCGGCAGGCCACATTCTCCTTGGTGGAGCCACCGCGGCAGCGGCGGACCTCGGCTTCGTTGTCGGTGTTGCGCGCCGTCGCCTCGGTGCCGAGCAGGCGCTCCACGTTGGAGATCGCCTTGCGGCAGTCTTCTTGAGTCGGCTTGTTGCAGGCGCCCGCGCCGAGTGGCGCGAGGGCAGCGAGGACGAGCAGGAAGCGCTTCATGACCATTCCCCTGGTGCGGAGTCTATCAGCTGGCGCGCGCGGTCGAGATCCTGTTCCGTGTCGATCTCCCGCCAGGAGCCTGCGATGAGCACCGGGTCGAGCCGGATGCCGCGGTCGATCAGATCCTGCCAGAGATCGGTCAGGTAGGCGTTGCGGTACGAGGCGGCGCGCTGGAACGGCTCGTGGTCCCGGCCGTCGTAGCGCAGCGCCAGCCCATCGAGCGCCCGGGCCACGGTGGCCACGCCGCGCTCGCCGAGCTTGGTCAGGCCGATGAACTCGCCGATCGCGTCGGCGGGCGGCAGCGCGCGCTTGCCGACCCGGGCGACCGAGCCGTCCGGCATCAGATCCGCGACCTCGCCCTCGTCGAGCGGGTGCTGGGTGCGGCCGTGGTAGATCGCGCGGAACTCGCGGTCGATCACCAGCGCGATCTCGGCGCCCGATGCCGCGGCGGCCTGTGCGACCGCCGGGGTGAACAGGATGTCGCTGTACGAGATCAGGCACGGCCGGTCGAGGTAGGCGCGCGCGCAGGCGAGCGAGAGCAGCACGTTGTTGGTCTGCCACGCGGTGTTGTCGACGAACGCGACCCGCGGGACCAGCGCGCGCACGAACGGCTCCAGCACGTCGCCGCGGTAGCCGCGGATCACGACGAGCTCCTCGATCCCGGCGGCGCGGAACGCCTGCCACACCCAGCCGAGGATCGGCCGCGCCCCGACCTGGACCATGCACTTGGGGACGTCCTCGGTGTGCGGCCCGAGCCGCTTGCCGCGTCCGGCGGCGATCAGGATCGCGCGGGTGATCGTCACGTCGCCTCGTTGCCGCCCGGGGCCGCGGCCGGCGCGCGCGCGGGCTCGAACCGGCCGAGCCGGAGCAGGATCGCGGCGAGGCTCCGGGCGAGGTAGAGCGCGTTGACCGCGGTGTAGGCCCAGAAGTACACGTCGATCCGGTCGACCAGCGCGCACAGCCACAGGTACTGCGGGTAGTGCACGACGAGCCGCGCGGCCCACTCCACCGCGTGGAGCGCGCGGCCCACCGCGCCGCGCCGGGTGGTCAGCTCGGCGGGCTGGCCGTCGGCGGTCGGCGGCCGGGCGCCGTACTCGGGCCGCCGCATGAACGACGTCAGCGAGATCCCCGAGGCCAGGCAGAACAGGCCGCCGAGGCCGATCAGCAAGTAACGCTCGCCGCCGCGCTCGCCCCACAGGCGGACCGCGACGCAGGCGAGCAGCAGCATCGCCTTGAGCTCGTCCATCAGGAAGTCGAGCAGGTGGCCGAGCGGCGACGCCGTGCGGCGCAGCCGCGCGAGCTGGCCGTCGGCGCAGTCGAGCACGAACGACAGCTCGAACACCGCGGCCGCGGCGATCAGCCACGCGTGCCCGGGCAGCAGCGCGAACATCGCGCACGCGCCGGCGGCGATCACCGCCGACAGGAACGTGACCTGGTTGGGCGTGATCGGCGTGCCGCGCAGCGCGTAGACCACCACGGCCGCCGGGGGCCGCGCGACCCACTCGGTGAACCAGTTGATGTCGCGCCGTTTCTTGGACGCGCGGTAGATGGCGACGATCTCGGACCACATCGTCGCCGGCACCTTACCAGCTCGCGTGGCAAGCTGCCGGGCATGGCGCCGCTCCGCAGGCCGATCCAGAGGGGGGGGGCGGCCCGGCGCGCGGGTGCTGGATGGCGATCGGGATCTGGCTCGTCGCGGCGTCCGCCGCTGCGGCCGACCCGGCGCTCGACCAGCTCGAGCGCGCCCTGCCGGCGGGCTGGAGCCTGCTCGCGACCGGCTCGGAGCTGGTCATCCGCCACGACCGCCCGTGCTACGTCATCGGGACCGGCGGGGCCGGGGGGACCGGGGGGTCCCGGCCGGGAGCGCCCCCGGGAGCGAGCCAGGGCGCGCCGGCTGAGGCGGGCACCCGGGCATCCGCCGCCGGCCCGGTGGTGACGATCGAGCTGCGCTACCGGATCGAGCCGCAGTGGACCGCGCAGCAGGTCGGCGATGCGCGGGCGGCCAACGACCGGATCGACGGCGAGCTGCGCACGCTCGCAGCGCGCTACCGGATCGACGCGATCCGCACCAGCGGGGCCCGGCGGGTGGCGGCCAGCGCCGACGAGCAGGCGCGGCTCGACGCCTACGAGGCGGCGCGCGCCCGGCTCACCGCGCGGCGGGTCCATCTGCCGCGCTGCACGCTCGGCGACGCGAGCGTGTTCGACGGCGCGGACACCTACGCCCAGCTCGCCCTGCGGGTCGATCCGCCCGAGGTCATGACCCAGGCCCACCGCATCGTCGAGCTGGTCAAGCAGCACTGCCGGTGACGTGGTTCATCCGAGGGTTCAGCAGACCACCGGGTCTCTTGCGTCAGGCGGCGCCCATGAACGTGAACGCGGCCCAGAACCGGGGATCGGCAAATGGCCGTTCCTGATCGGTGCAGTCCGGCGTTCTCTGGTCAGAACTGACGTCTCTCGCGGAGCGATATGGCAGCCCGCGCTCCTCGGCAGCGAAGCGCTCCTTCTCTGCGAGCGTGCTATCGCGCACGTCCTGCTGAGCTCTACGGAGTGCTTCCGCCGGGTGCAGCTCGCTTCCGAGCCACAGTGCATAGAAGCGAGTCATGAGCTCGCGAGTGCTCGCATCGGGTACGGGCCACAGCGAGGCGATCACCGCATCGGCACCGGCCTCGAGAAAGCCGGTCGACAGGCTGACCAGTTCGTCCGGCAGCTCGTCACCGGCCAGGCCGGTGGTACACGCCGACAGGACGGCAAGGCGGAGCCGTGCGTCGGCGCCAAGCATGTCGGCGACGGTCAACTTCTCGCCGCTTGTCAGGATCAGCGCACTGTCGAGCGGCCGCGTCACATGCGCATAGCCGTGGCAAGCAAAGTGGGCGATGTCGACATCCGGCAGCTCTCGCAATACCGCATCGCGGGTCACTTCGTCTCCTTGCAAGATCCGTGGCAGCTGAAACCAGGTCTTCACTTTGCGTACCTCCGCGGATGCACCCGCCAGGTCACCGGTCGGGTTCTCGATGCCGAGGAAACGGCCCGGTCTCGGCGGGGATGCCGAGCGCGAGGTTCGTAGGGCACGCACATTCGGCAGATATCGAATGCACAGCTGATCGAGTGCATAGACACGCCCGCTCGGCGAACTGTCTTCGACCCATGCTGCATGCAAGGGCATGAGGCTCAACCTGCCCGCGGCGATGAGGTTGAGCGATGGTACGGAGTCTGTCCCGTCGGGCGAGTTCTCGCCTGGTGTGATTGCCTCCACGAGTGGGCCTATGACAGCATCCCATAACCAGCGCGTCGTGTCGTCGAATGCGCCGGTACGAATGGTGCGTTGTCGATATTGCTGAATGAAGGCCCTTGCAGCGTGTTCTACTCGATCGTACCGCAACGCGGGTAACGGAATCGTCGTCACCTCGCCAGCTCGCCTCACGATCAACGCTCGGCCTTCGTGATCGCCGGCAAATACGTACACCAGCGGCACTGCATCCACCGCGCCCGCGATATCTGTGAAGGTGAGCTCTGTGCTGTTGTGGCGGAGGTGACCGCTGGCGAGCACCGCCTCGCGTGCCGCTCGGAGCTCCTCGGCCGCGGCCTTCAGCGCGCTGCTGTCGAGTGCTGGAGCCGAGGTGGCCGACGTCGTCATCTCCAGATCGAGCGCGTGCAAGCGGCTGACGGCAGCTCGATAGCGCCGAGCCTGGTCCTGGAGCCCATCGGCCGCGAGCGCGCGCTCGAGCCGGCGCTGGTCGAACCCTTCGGATAGCAGCAGCGTGCGGCCATTCTCCAGGGCCACAACGGCGTCCTGCAAGCGGCCCAGTTGCACCAGCGCGGTTGCCGTGCCGATCGGAACCAGGCGGGTCTGCTTCAGCCAGGTCTCCTTGTCGGTGCGGATCGATTGCTGCACGAACAACGCGCGCAAGAACTGGAGCACGATGTGCCCGGCCTCGGCAACCTCGGGCCAGGTCTGCCGTGTGACGGACCTGGTAAACCATGACAGCGCGCATTGCAATCCCTCGACTGGGTTGGCATGCTGTGCCGCTGCGCAGGACCGGCGGAAATGACTCGTCGCCAGACCGGCGGAAGCGCTGTCCAGACCATGCATGTCACGCACGACGTGAATGCCGGCCAGCAATACATGCAATGATGCATCCATGGTTCCGTTGGATTCGGTCAACGCCGTCGTGGCCAGCTGGAGAGCGGTGTCGAGGTCTGATACATCTCCTCTGGCTTGAAACCGATCGAGATGCGTCAGGGCCAGAGTTCGCGAATAGCGAGCCCGCATGGTGGCATGCGAGGCCTGGTTGACACCAGCGCTCGCATGCTGGAGCGCTTCATCGAGGTCGCTGATCACCTCTCGTACTCGATATCTGAGAAGTAGTGCGTTTGCCAGCAACTGATGCGCATCGGTCGATTGTACAGATGCCCCCGCGAGAGCCGAGATCGCGAGATCTAGGTCCTCCGGCTGATTCTTCAGCACGTAGCGGGACAGGTAGGCCTCGCCCAGTCGACAAAGGAATTGCGAGCGATAGGGCGACCCAGACTCAGCTGACTGCAGTGTGCTCCGCATGGAGCCGATCGCATGATCGAGAGCGCGCAGATCTCCGGTGCTGCGATACACGAGGAGGTAGGTATTCGATAGTCCCTCGTGCAGGCTACCATGCTGAGATGCCGCTGCCGCCAGCTCGGAGAGCCTCAAGGCTCGCGACAGATCAGTCTCGTCTCTGGTTTGACAATATCGATCGGCCAGCGCCCTCGCGAGATTGCTGCACAGCAGTGGGACGAATTCACCCTGCTCGGACTCGGGCCGCGCGAGCGGACGCTCGAGCACCTGGATGGCCTCGTCCAGATCGCTGGTCCGGCCGAGGAAATCGAATCGTTCTCGAAGTCGATTTCCGAGGGTGGTCTGATAGCGGATCTGAAGCAGCGATTCTGATGGAGTGAGATCGATCGCCATTCTTGTGAGCGCGATGGAGCGATCGATCAGCTCGCTGTCCCGCGTCAGATCGAACCGGTCTGCAAGGGCGCACGCGAGGATGTTGGCGTACATCGGCCGGAGCATCGATTCTCCCGGTGAGATCTTCAGTCCAAGCTCGAGCAATTCGATGGACCGCACGAGTGCGTTGCGGTCGTTGTTGTTCCAGTACTGTTGGTAATATTTATTCCCGAGTGTAGCATAGTAGACGGGATGATAGTGTGGATATCGCTCTGCTTCATTCCTCATCACATTGGTTAGATCTTCGGACGCCTCGTGGGCAAACAGGAGGGGGTTGCTCAGATCCGCAAGCTCGGCGGTGGCCTGCGGCACGCCGAGCTCGGCGCAGCGCTCCAGGTAGGTATGGACTTGCGTCAGGATGCGGGCTGCGCGCGTGTTGGCACGTGCATCTGCAAGGGCTGCGAGGTGTTTCACGTGCTCACGCGTCGCTTGCTCGAACAGCGAAGGATCGGCCTCGATCTGCGCCTGAACGCGCGCCATCGGGAACTCGGCGAGCAGGCGTTCCAGCGCAGCAGTGGTTGCCTTGTTGAATGCCGGATAGGAAATGTCGGCTGTCATAGGAAGGGAACGGTGGCGAGATAGTGCTGAGAGGCTGCCTCGAGGCTCCTCTGACTTCGTGGAATCGATGCGAGGTGCTGGATCGCCTGGCGGACCGCGGTGAGCAGCTTGCGGCGCACCAGATCGGAGGCCGGTCCGTCGCGTCCTGCCGATGACAGACTGAACCGACCCGCCGTCCCTGGTCGGGGAACGCCGGACGGGGAGTTGTGCAAGTGCAGCCAGCCAGTTCCGTTTGTCACCGCCGCCGTCACGAAGTCCTGAATGTTCGGATCCGCAATGTCTCGAATTGCCTCGAACCCAAATGGTTCACGGTCATCGAGGAACAGGAAGCGAAACCCCAGGATGGGATACCGGGGATGCAGCAGAAGATCGGTCTCGAGCGCGACGAGGTCCATGGTGAGGCCTCGTGAGAGCGACATGAAGATGCGCTCGCTCTGCTCGATGCGTACGATGGCATGGGCCTCATGTTCGAATGCAGTCAGGAAGGGGGCATTGGCCGGGCACTTCGCTGCCTGACCTGCGCAGAACGCCATGGGATCCGGACGCTCGCCGTGCCACCACGCCATGCTCGCGATGCCCAGCGACAGGCCGCCGGTCAGGCATGCACGATCCCAGACGTTCCGCCCGTTGCGTTCCAGGTCGTTGAACAGCTGAGTCCGCTCGTGATCCAGCGACCGCATTACAGGAGTAGGCGACGCAGGGCCGCAGATCACGACCTCGAGACTTGCGAGGTGGCGCCCGGTGCTATCGCACTGTTATCAAATGGTTCCTGGATCTGTGCCCAGGCTCAGCGCCGAGCGAGGTCGTCGGCATACCAGCCGCTCGGCCGCGGAGTCGGCGACTTGACTACGGCAGGTAGCTGGTGCACGTCCCGCTCGCGCCCGGGTGGTCGCAGCGCACCGCGACCCGCGTGCCGAGGGCGGCCTTCTTGCCGTCCTGGGTCGTCAGCGCGAGCTCGTTCAGACAGCCGAGCGCACAGGCGCTCGCGGCGGCATCCTCGCAGCTCTGCGCTGCCTGGGCGTACTTGACGGCCACGCCGTTGACCGGCTGCGGCCCGCAGTAGCAGCCGACCTCGACGGTCGCGCAGTCGGCGTCGGTCGCGCACGCGGCGAGGTCGGGCGGCGGCGCCTTGCACAGATACGTCGCGCCGGAACCGGGCGTGGAGCTGCATCCCGCCAGCAGGAGCGCGACCGCGAGGGCGTCGATCAGCGATGCGGCACGAGGCGGACGCGGCATGGCGCCACGATACCAGGCGGCTGCCGTCTCGGCCGAGCGACCGTCGGTCGCCGCAACCCGCATCACGCGGTCCGGCAGGCGCGCGGTCAGCCGGCGAGCACCGCCGGCTCGGCGCGCTCGGGCCGGCCGACCACCAGGTAGGTCTGCATCGCGCCCTTGCCCTTGACCTCGATCGGCGGGCGGGCCTCGAACGCGAACCGTCCGGCGAGCAGCTGGTAGGTTGCCTCGGAGACCTGGACCCGGCCCGGCACGCCGTGCGACTCCATCCGGCTCGCGGTGTTCACCGTGTCGCCCCACAGGTCGTAGATGAACTTCTTGGTGCCGATCACGCCGGCGACCACCGGGCCGGTGTGGATGCCGATCCGGATCGTCAGCTCCAGGCCGAGCTGCCGGCTGTAGGACTCGATGGACGCGAGCATGTCGAGCGCCATCTCGGTGATCGCCGCCGCGTGGTCGGGGACCGGGTAGGGAATGCCGGCGACGACCATGTACGCGTCACCGATCGTCTTGATCTTCTCCAGCCCGTGCTGCTCGGCGAGCCGGTCGAACGTCGAGAACAGCTCGTTGAGCATGGTGACCAGCGCCTCGGGCGAGGTCCGCGACGACAGCGCCGTGAACCCCACGATGTCGGCGAACAGCACGCTGACCGCGTCGAACCGGTCGACGATCAGGTTCTCGCCGGTCTTGAGCCGCTCGGCGATCGGAGCGGGGAGGACGTTGAGCAGCAGCCGCTCCGAGGTCTGCTTCTCCTCGGTGAGCTCGCGGGTGCGCTGGCGGACGATGTCCTCGAGCCGGTCGCTGTGGACCTGGATGATGTCGGCCATCGCGTTGAAGCTGGCGCCGAGCTGGCCGATCTCGTCGTGGCTGCGCACCCGGGTGCGCGCCGAGAAGTCCTTGGCGGCGAACCGCCGCACGGTGGCCGACAGCGCGAGCACCGAGCGGGTGAGCAGCGTCCCCATCACGATCGACACGACCAGCGCGAGCGCGACGACGGCGATCGAGATCTCGAACGCGAGGCGGCCGGCCGAGGCGAGCGCCGCCTGCATCTTGCGATCGGTGAGGTCGAGGCCGAGCACCCCGAGGCAGCGACCGGCCGCGTCGCGCAGCGGCTCGCCGCGCGCGTCGACCAGCGGGGTGTAGGCCGAGATCGACCGGACGCCGAACGCCTTGTCGAGCACCAGCTCGGGCTCGAGCTCGCTGGTGCACCCGGCGAGCGCGCGGGCGAGCAGCGGGATCTCGGTGACGTCGTAGGGCTTGTTGAACCGGCTGATGTCCTCGACCGTCTCGCCGCGTGCGACCCGGGCCTCGAGCTCGAGCACGTCGGCGTCGACCACGAACCGCGGCTGGCCGGGATCGCGGGTCGGGGTCAAGAGGTACGCGTAGTGGATCAGCGCCGGCTCGGCGGCGCGGATCTGCCGGAGCTGGTCGTAGATCCCCGTCCAGTCGGGCGAGTGCTGGACCGCGGCGACCGCGGCGTCGTCGAGCTCGCCGAGCCGGTCGACCAGCCGGCGGTAGGCGGCGATATCGATCGCGCGGGCGCCGAGGTGGCCGATCTCGCGCAGCTTGTCGCGCAGCTCGACCTCGAGCTGGCGCTCGACGAACCGGTACAGGCTCACCGCGAGGACCGCGCTGACCAGCGTGCTGACCAGGAAGAACGCGACCGTGATCTTGCGCCGGAGCCTCACCCCGCCGCTCAGGCTAACAGGCCGAGGTCCGTCGCACCATGCGGCGCTCCCGGGGCGCCTCGCCCCGGCATCGGGTCCGGCGCAGATCGCGCCGGCGATGCGCGGATCGCCGGGCCATGACATGCTGCAGCAATGCGGTTGCTCGTGGTCGCGGCGCTGGCCGGTTGTGGCAGCTCGGTCGCGCTGCGCGCCGCGCCTCCGCGTCCGGCACCGGCGGCACTCGCGGCACCCGCGGCCCCGGCGACACCGGCGGCACCCGCGGCGGGGCCGGCGATCGAAGCCGGTGCGCGCGGCGCGGACTACCTGGGCGCAGTCGCGACCCAGCTCGAGCCGCGGTGGGGGGCGTTCGTCGACGATTGCCGGCTGCGGCTGCCGGCGAGCCACCCGCTCAACGCGATGACGCTGGCAGCGACGTTCGAGCTCGCGGTCGGGCGCGACGGCCGGATCGTGGAGCGCCGCGCGCTGGCGACCAGCGGCAACCGCGACTTCGACGCCGCGATCGGCGACGTGCTGGCCGACGCGTCGCCGCTGCCGGCGCCGCCCGTCGAGCTGGTGTCCGACGATGAGCGGGTCCACCTGCGCTGGCAGTTCGCGCGCGACCCCCGCCGGGCCGGCCCGGCGACCGCGCGGGTGGTGCGACTCGAGCTGCCGCTGCCGGCCGTGATCGACGGCCTGCTCGGCCGCGGCGAGGTCACACGCGCGGCCCGGCGGATCGCCGAGGCGCCCGACACCGCTCCGCGCGCGGAGCTGACCGGGCGGGTGATGATCGCGGCGCTGCGCGAGGCGCTCGCCGGACCGGACAGCGCCGCGCGGCGCGCCGCGGTCGAGGCGTGCGGCCGGGCCCGGGTCGGCGAGTTCGCCGGCGACGTGCGCGCGCTGCTCGCCACCACCACCGATCCCGAGCTCCGGCGGGCGGCGATCGCGACCGCCGCGGCGCTCGGCGATCGCGCGGCGGCTCCCGCGCTCGCGGCCGCGCTGCCCGACGATCTCGCCCACGATTCGCGCACGGCGCTCGCCCGGGTCGCGGCGCTGGTCGCGATCGGCCAGGCGGCGGCCGCCGCCCGAGCGGTGAGCGCGGCGCTCGACGCCGGCCCGAGCCCGGCCGCGATCGCAGCGCTCGGGGCGGTTCCGGCCGGGCCTGCGATCGGCCGCCGGCTCGCGGCGTGGTCGACGGCCCGCGATCCGGCGATCCGCGGTGCGGTCTGCGCGGCGCTGCCCGGAGCCGCACCGGCGAGCGCGGCGGCGCTGATCCGGGGTGGGCTGCGCGACGCCGATGCCACGGTCCGCGCGGCGTGCGCCGAGGCGGCGGGCCGCGCGGGCCGCGCGCTCCCCGATCCGGCGACGCTGCGGCGGCTGCGCGAGCTCGCGCGCGACCGCGATCGCTCGGTCCGGGCCCGCGCGGTCGCCGCGGTCGCCGCGGTCGACCCCATGAACCCGGTGCGCGCCGCCGGCGATCCCGCGCCGGAGGTCCGCGCCGCGTTCGCCGCCGCGGCGAGCGAGCCCGAGCTCGCCGCGCTCGTGGCCGATCCGGACCCCGAGGTCCGCGCCGCGGCGCTGGTCGCGCTGGGCGAGCGCGCCAGCGAGGTTGCGCTGCGCGCCGCCGGCGATCCGTCGGCGGTGGTCCGCCGCGCGGCGGCCGCGGTGATCGCCGATCCCGCCGCGCTGAGCCAGCTCGCCGGCGATGACACGCCGGAGGTCGCGACCGCCGCGCTGGTCCGCCGGACCGCGCTGGCCGGACGCGCGGGGGCGACCTCGCAGCTGCTCGAGCGGCTCGCCGATGCGCCGCCCGCCAGCCCGGAGCGGGCGCGGATCGCCCTGGCATGGTTGCTGGCCTCGTGACGGTGCGCCAGGATTAAGCCGATGCGTGCGTACGCCGCTGCCGCTGCCTCGATCGCGCTCACGAGCGCCGCCGCGGGCCAGCCGCGCGACGCGGCGCACGGAGGGCTGAATCCCGGGCGGGTGGTGCGCGTCGCGGCGCCCCGCCGCGTCGAGGTCTTCGTGCCCGCCGGCCGGTTCGTGATGGGGGTCGACGAGGACGCCGCACAGGTCGCGGTCCAGCAGTGCGAGCTCGCCTATCCGGCGCTGAGCGGCATCCACCCCGCGACCGGCAAGCCGGTCGGATTCTGCAGCGTCGACTACGAGGCCGACCTGGTCCACATGCGCCAGCGCGACGTGTTCCTCGATGGGTTCGCGATCGACCGCGACGAGGTCAGCGTCGCCGACTACCGGCGCTGCGTCGCCGCGGGCGGCTGCGACCTCGATCCGCTGATCTCGGGCGACGAGCGCTACATCCACGACGACTGGCCGCTGGTCAACGTCACCTGGCTCGAGGCCGGCGACTACTGCCGGTGGCGCGGCGCCCGGCTGCCGACCGAGGCCGAATGGGAGCGCGCGGCGCGCGGCGATGACGTCGAGGCGACCTGGCCGTGGGGCAGCGTCGAGCGGCCCAAGGACTTCAACCACGGCCAGCCGCGCGCCGAGGCGATGCGCGAGATCGAGCGGCCGCAGCAGACCATGCTGGTCCCCGCGCCCCTGCTCGGCGATCCCGATGACAGCGACGGCACCGTGCTGATCGCACCGGTCGGCAAGTACGTGTGGGGCGAGGGGCCGTACGGCACGCGCGATCAGGCCGGCAACGTCGCCGAGTGGACGGCCGACGCCTACGTCCACGACGAGAACGAGAAGGGCTACGACAGCCTCGCGCCGATCAACCCGGTACGCGATCCCAAGGCCGGCGAGCTCACCCCGATGCGCGTGGTGCGCGGCGGATCCTGGCGCCAGCCGGTGTTCGTGGCGCATTCCAACCTGCGCGATCCGTTCAACCGGCTGTACCAGCAGAACCTGCGGTTCTCGCACATCGGGTTCCGCTGCGCGCGATCGCTGCGCTGACTCGCCGGGCGCTCAGGGCGAGTCGGGCGGAGGCGGAGGGGGGGCGTCGGCCGGCAGCTCCGCGTCGATCTGCGTCATGTCCATGCCGCTGCCGTTGCCCTGGCAGACCCTCGGATCGGACTTCGAGCAGATCCCGCTCGAACAATCGCTGTCCTGCTGGCAGCGCTCGCCGATCCCTTGCCTGCATCCGGCGACCCCCCCGACGAGCGCAACGACTGCGAACAGCGCGGTCACGAGCCATTTCATGTTCACTGCGGTACCTCTTCCAGCGGGGGGACCTCGAGCCACACGACGGCGGTGACCTCGTACTCGCGCCGGCCCTTGGGGCTCTGCACGATCACGGTGTCGCCGACCTCCTTGCCGATCATCGCGCGCGCCACCGGGGCGCCGATCGAGATCCGACCGCGCTTGATGTCGGCCTCGTGCTCGCCGACGATCGTGTAAGTCTGGGTCTCGCCGCTGTCGGAGTCCTCGATCGTCACGGTGGCTCCGAACTTGACCCTGCTACCCGACAATCGGGTTGGATCGATGACCTCCGCGAGCGTCAATTTTGCCTCCAGCTCGCGGATCTTGGCCTCGATCAGCCCCTGCTCCTCCTTGGCGGCGCTGTAGTCGGCGTTCTCCGACAGGTCGCCGTGGCCGCGTGCGACCTCGATCGCGCGGCTGTTGGCGATCCGATCGACGTTCTTCAGCTTGTGCAGATGCGCCTTCATCGAGGCGTGCCCACCCGGGGTCATGGGATACTTTTCACTCATCGCCGTCCTCGTCGCGGTCGTATTGGTAGCGTTGCGCCGCCACGAGCGCAAGCAAGTCCAAGAGTTTACCTCAGGTCACGGCCTAGAGACACATACCGCAGCCGGGTGGGTCGGAGCTGCACAGCCCACCGGGGCTGTCCTGATCGGTGCACGGCCCCTGTCGCCCCAGGGGGCAGGCCATGCTCGGGCAGGAGCTCGCAGGGTTGTTGCAGGTCACGTCGCAGCGGCACGACGCGGCGCAGTCGATCGCCGGGCAGGCGAGCGCTCCCGAGCAGTCGATCGTGCATGCGTTCTCGCCGCAGTTGATGTTGCCGCACGACGCCGTGCCGGAGCACTCGACGTCGCAGCTGTGCGCCTGTGCGCAGTCCACGGTCCCGCACGCGCCGCTGGTCATGCACCGGATCGTGCAGGAGTAGCCGGCGGGGCACTGCACGTCGCCGCACGGCTTGCCGGCGGTGCACTGGATCCGGCAGGTCCGATCGCCGGTGTCGCACGACGTGCACACGTCCGGGCAATCGGTCTGGACGCAGAACCCCTCGCTGCAGAACCGGCCGCCGCCGCACTCGTGGCCGTCGCCGGCCGGATCGCAGCGGAGGCTGTCGGACAGCCGGTGCACCGAGCAGCTCGCGATCGACAGCGCGGCGAGGCCGGCGGCCGCGAGCACGGCGACGGCGGCCATCACGTCACAGGCCTCCCATCACGGCGAGCATCGCGCCGCCCGCGATCGGCGCCGGCGCGATCGTCAGGTGTCGCCGGTGGTCGCGGTACAGCAGGTAGCCGCCGAGCCCGCCGGCGACCAGCCCCGCGAGGACGAACACGTCGCCCGCGATCGCGTAGCTGCTGGCCCGGTCCTCGAGCGCCGTCAGGTCCCGGAAGTCGTCGGGCGTGCGGGTCGCGTGGTGGTCGATCGAGTCCTGCATGCCGGAGAAGTGCGCCCACAGCGCGAGGCCGAGCACGAGCGAGCCGCCGCCGCCGGCGGCCAGCGCGATGCCGAGCTTGCGATCGCGGCGATCGTCGCCGGGTCCGGCGGCGGCGAGCGGGGGACCGGGCTCGGCGAGCGGCCCGGGTGGCGCCTGGGCGGCCGCGATCGCCGGGGGCGGCGGGGCGGACGACTGCGACGCGGGCGCAGGCTCGGGAGCGGCTCCCGGCGGCGCGAACAGCGGCGCGATCTCGGCGGTGAGCCGGTCGTCGGCGTCGCCGGACGCGAGCGTCATCGCCACCTCGCGGACCGCAGCGCCGCGGGCCACCCGCCGGACCACCAGCCGGATCGGGCCGCGGTCCCGGCTCGCAGCGCCCCACACCAGCTCGTCGACGCCGAGCGTCGCCATCACCTCGTCGCTGCAGCCCGCCGCGCGCGGATCGCAGCCGACCGCGAGCGCGGTGTCGGCGAACGTCGCGCTGCCGCTGGCGACCTGGCCGTCGAGCGACCGCGCCAGCCGGGCGATCGCGGCGGTCAGCCGGTTGCGCAGCGCGGCGTCGATCGCGCCCTCGACCGGCAGCACGAGGATCTTGTGGCTCGCCGCCGCGGGCGCGGTCAGCGCGACGACCACCGTGACGATCGCCGCGGCGATCCGCTCGACCTCGAGCGACTTCACAGCGCGTCCAGCCTCTCGCGGATCCAGGGGGCATCGGGCGCGCCGGGTGCGAGCTGGAGGTACTTCTCGAAGGCGTTGTGGGCGTTCGCCCGGTCACCCGACTTCTCGTAGATCAGGCCGATCACGCGCCACGGCGGCGGGAAGCTCGGATTGGCCTGGATCGCGCGCTTGCACAGCGCGAGCCCGGTCTTGCCGTCGCCGCGGATGAAGGCCTGGAGCGCTTCCTTGTACAGCTGGTTCAGGTCCTCGGGGGCGACCTTGTCCGCGACCGGCCGGGCCGGGGCCGCCGGTCGCGCCGGGGGCGGATGCCGCTTCGGCGGCCGCGCGGTGGGATCGGCCGGCGCGCTCGGCTCGCTCGCCGGCGTCGGGGCCGCGCCATGCCGGGAGTCGTCGGTGGGCGGCGTGGCCATCGCGGGGGGCGGACCCGCGGGCGCGGCCGCGCCGGTCGCGACCTCGGTCGGCGGATCCGCCGGGCGCGGCGCGGGCGGCGCTGCGGGCTCGACGGGGCGGGCGCCGGTGGCAGGCTCGTCCGGCCGGGCGGCCGGAGTGGCCTCCGGCTCGAACAGCGGCGACGAGCTCGCCGCGACGCTGCCGCGCCGGGCGACCAGGATCGCGACGATGATCAGGGCGGCCGCGAGCGCGGCGGCGCCGGCCGCATAGACCGGCCACGAGCGCCGGACGTCGACGACCGGCCGCTCGACCTCGGTCGCTTCATCACCGGCCGCGTGGCCGGCCGCGTGGCCGGCCGCGTGGCCGGGGCGACCGGACGGCGCGGCGCTCGGCTCCGGCAGCTTCGGCGGCTCCGGGGTGCGGTGCGCGCCGCTCCCGGCGAGCGGTGGCGGCACGTCGCTCACCGGGGTGCGGGGCCAGGGCTCGCTGGCGGGCGGCAGCGGCGAGCCGGACGCCAGCGGCCCGAGGCTGAACGCGGCCTCCAGGACGTCCTGGCTCGCCCGGCCCTTGCTCGACACCTCCTGCAGCAGCCTCTTGCGCGCCGCGATGTGGTCGGCAAACGTCGCCAGCATGTAGCGTGCGATCCCGTCGTTCTTCGCGGCATAGCCGCGCCGGCGCAGCACCTCCTCGAGGTCGGCCGCCATCGCCTTCGCCGTCGGATAGCGCTTGCTCGGATCGCGCTCCAGCGCGCGCAGCGCGATCGGATCGAAGTCGGCGGGGACGTCGCCGTTGACCTTCGACGGCGCGAGGATCGGGATGTCGAGCACCTGCTGCATCGTCTCGGGGTCGTTGCCGCCCTTGAACAGCCGGCGCAGGGTCAGCGCCTCCCACAGCACGCAGCCGAGCGACCACAGGTCGCTGCGGCGATCGCCGGACCCGCCGCGCAGCTTCTCCGGCGCCATGTAGCCGAACTTGCCCTGGACCCGGGTGCGCGCGGTCGCCGACAGCGTCGCCTTGGCGACGCCGAAGTCGACCAGCTTGACCTGGCCGCTGTACAAAACGACGATGTTGCCGAGCGAGACGTCGTGGTGCACCAGCTCGATCGGGTCGCCGGCCATCGAGCGCAGCTCGTGCGCGGCGTCGAGCCCCTCGGCGGTGTCCGCGATCAGCCGGGCGGTCGACAGCACATCGAGGCGCTGGCCGTCGCGGCCGGCCCGGAGCACCGCGAGCAGCGGCTCGCCCTCGAGGTACTCCATCGCGATGAAGTAGCGGCCGTTGGCCTCGCCGAGGTCGTAGATGTCGACCACGTTGGGGTGCTTGACCAGCGCGGCGACGCGCGCCTCGTCGAGCAGCATGTCGACGAACGGCCTCTGCGATGCGAGATTCTCGTGGACCAGCTTGACGACCACGAGCTTCTCGAACCCGGCCGGGCCGCGCTGCAGCGCGAGCTGCACCTCGGCCATCCCGCCCTGACCGATGCGGGTGATCAGCTCGTACCGCCCGAGCTTGGGCGGCCGAGGGCCCGGATCCCCCTGTGCGGTCACGGAAATTATTGTAACGCAGCGACAGTTTGCTCCACTCTTTCCACCGCTAAACGTTGGAGAGGGCAGGTGACCGGTGCGGCGCTCATCCGGCGGGCGGCTGGTAAGCCAGCCCTCGTGGCTTGCGCGCGGTGCTGCCTCGGCATGTGCCGCACGTCCCGGCGTCACGGAATCCCGTCGCCTTGCGACCGCGGCCTGCCGCATCGCGCTTCAGCGGATCTCGGATCCCGTCGGCGTGCCGTTTCCGGTGACCGGTATCGCCCGGCGGACCACAACTCCGGTGAATGCAGTCCAGTTGTGTTCTACGGGCTGGTGATCAACCTGGCTGCCCCGGGGTGACCGGGCCGGGGTCGCCCGCGCTGCGGATCGCGCCGGCGCCGCTCGGCTCGGTCGTGGGCTTGTCCGGCTTGTCGAGCTTCTCGGGCCCGTCCTTGCGGATCAGCCGGATGTTCGGCCCGATCCCTCCCGGCCGGCCGCAGCGCGTCGGATCCCAGCGCTCGGAGACGACGGTCCAGCCCGCGGGCGTGGTCCCGAAGGCGCAGACCTCGAGGCTCGGGTGCGGGTCCGCCTGCGTCCGCTCGGGGAGCTCGGCGAGCACCCAGACGTTGGCCTCGACCGCCGCCGGCGCGCCGCAGCGGGTGGGATCCCAGTAATCATCGATCGGGACGTAGTCGGGTCCGGGGTTCGCGCTGGCGCACGCGGTGTGGGTGATCAGCTTCGGGGTCGATGCCTGGGTCACCTGGTGGTTCTGCTTCGCGATCTCCTTCTTGATGTCGTCATCGGACGGGCCGGCGCTGGGCCGGAGCGAGACCTGGGCCCCGACGCTGACCACCACGCCGCCGAAGAACAGCGAGCCGGGCAGGGTGTCGGGCGCGCCCATCCCGTAGCTCACGTTGCCCAGGAACCGCGCGTGGTAGGCGAGCTCGACGAACAGGTTGGCGCGCGAGTACTTGGTCACGACCTTGTCGCCGAGGTCCTTGGACACCCCGATCTTGGCGGTGAGATCGAAGGTGTCGCCGCCGACCGTGAACTGGCGATGCCCGTCGAGGAATGCCGACACGTTGCTGAGCGACACCAGGCCGGTGCCGAACCCGGCGTACAGGCCATTGGGACTGCTGGCGTAGATCGTGAGCGCCGGCAGGTTGCGGATCGTCCCGCGCAGCCCGTACTTGTTGACGAACTTCGAGCGCAGGAACATCTGGTCGTAGCCGACCGCCAGCTCGATGTCCCAGTCCGGGCTGGTCAGCATGTCGAACGAGGTCTCGAACCCCCAGCCGAGCTCGCCGAACGTCTTCTCGTTCGAGCTCGGATCGTCGACCAGATCGTGGCTGCCGATCAGCGAGCCGGCCTGGAAGAAGAAGTTCACGTTGTCGACCCGGGGCAGCGGCAGGCTCTGCGCATGGGCCGCGGCGCCGCCCGCGATCAGCACCGCCGCGACCACGGCCGGGATGCGTGCCCGGTGCGACCGGCCGCACGTCCGTTCCTCGTGATACGTCATGTCCACTCCTCGGCATCCGCGCCGCGCGTATTCACCATGATGAGGGATTCGACTGCTTCATCATGACGCGCCAGACGGCAGAATTCATCCGCCGGCGCGGGCGCCGGCGCGCTGTGATCCGCACGCCTACCGCTCGGACTAGTCGATCCCGGCGATCGCCTCGACCTCGATCAGCAGATCGGGGTGGACCAGCCCGGTCACGCCGACCATGGTCGACGCGGGGTACGGGCCGTCGCCGAGGAACCGGGCGCGCGCCGCGCGGATCGTCGCGACCTTGTCGGGTGTGATGCCGACGACGTACGTGACGATCTTGAACACGTCGGCCAGGCTCGCCCCGGCGGCGGCCAGCGCGTGGCCGAGGTTGGTGAACACCTGCTCGGTCTGGGCCGCGAGGTCGCCCTTGCCGACCAGCTCGCCGGCGGCGTTGAACGCGATCTGGCCCGAGATGTGGACCTGGCGGGCGCTCGTGACGATCGTGACGTGGGAGTAGGTCCCGGGCCTGGACAGCGTGGCGGGGTTGACGTTGTCGCGCTTCATGGTCTCGCGGTGGTAACCGAACCCGACCGGGAACGCAAAGCCTGCCCGATGCGCCAGGTCGATCGGAGAGGTGGCCGAGGAGCGCCTACTCCGAGGCGATGTCAGAGCATCATGCTACAGCTGAGAGGTGGTGACCGCTCCCCTGTTGCCCCGGGTCGCCGCGGCGTTCGACCGCGCGACGCAGTCGCGGGGCGCGTCGTACGCAAGCGCCGGCCACGTCGCGGGGCTCACGGTGCACAGTCGCACCGCGGAGGCGCGCGTGCGCGGAACGCGGTCGGCGCCGTACCTGGTCACGGTTGCGTGCCCGATATCGGTGCCGGACCTGCTGCGCACCTCGTGCTCGTGCCCGATGGGCACCGATCGCATCCCGTGCAAGCACCTCTATGCGGTGATCGCGCGGCTCGACTTCCAGCGCGTCGATCTGGGCGCCGAGGGCCGGGTGCTGCGGATCGAGACCCAGGATCCGCACGAGGCGCAGCGGTCACTGGGGCTGCGCGATCCGGCGGGCGGACACGGATCCCGGGGCGATGGTTTCGGGGAGGACGCCGTCTACGACGTCGATGATGAGGTCGACGACGAGGCTGACGATGAGGTCGACGATGAGGTCGACGACGAGGTCGATGACGAGGCTGACGACGAGGTCGATGACGACCTCGATCTGGACGGCGACCCTCGGGGCCGCCGTCCCGGGCCCTCCCGGTCACTGGCGATCCGGGCCACCCGGGCCAACCGGCCCACGGTCGCGGCGCGGCGAGCGCTCGCGTCCCCTCGCCAGGGCGGCGCCGACCTCGACTGGCGCCGCCGGCTGGACTGGCTGCCGCACGCGCCAACCGCGCCGGTGGTG
>DATAPF010000130.1:0-20845 GCA_036265355.1 Kofleriaceae bacterium
GCCGACCGCGACGGCCTCGCGCTCGGCGAGCCGGGCGTCGTCGGCGGCGAGCCCGCGGTCGAGCGCCATGCGGCGGGCGGCTGCGACGCGCTCGTCGGTCGCCGCGCGCTCCAGCGCGACCAGCCGCGCGGCCTCGGCGTCGGGCAGCGCCGCCCGGGTCCATGCGATCCCGGCGGTCATGTACGCGACGCGGCCGAGCTTGGTGGCGTCGAGGTTGTCGGGCACGTCCTTGCTGGTGTGGATCGTGACATCCGGCCAGTCGTGGAAGTAGACCATCGGCACGCCGAATGCCTCGAACACCTGGTGATCGCTGCCGAGCTCGAGCGGCCGCAGGTCGGTGATCAGCGCGTCGCGCCCGCCGGGCGGCCAGATCATGCCGTCGCCGGTGGCCTTCTCGGCGAACTCGGTCGACGCGCGGTCGACGTCCGACGTCCACGCCTGGGCGATCTGGTTGACGATGTGCGGCAGCGAGCCGGCCGTGCGCGACAGGTGCAGCGCGGCGTGCGTGATGTCGGGCCGGCCGCCGACCATGTCGAGGTGGATGCCGGCCCGCAGCTTGCGCGCGAGGTCGGGGTGGCTGACCAGCCAGGCCTGCGATCCGGAGATCTCGGGCAGCCAGAGCAGGCGGATCGTGCGGCGCGGCGCCGGCAGCGTCTTGTCGGCGACCGCCGCGCGTAGCGCCCGCGCCACCCCGAGCAGCGCCGCGCTGCCCGACGCGTTGTCGTTGGCGCCGGCGAGCTCGTGGCACAGGTGCGCGGTCAGCACGATCTCTCCCGCCGCGGGGTCGGTGCCCGGGATCGTCGCCGACACCACGTCGAAGCTCGCCGGCACCATCTTCGCCCGGACGTGTGCGGACAGCCGCACCGCGCCGTGCGCGAGCTCGCGGCGCAGCTCGCCGGCGATCCGCGGCGAGATCATGAACGCGAACCGGTTCGCGGTCTGGTACGGCGACAGGTGGCCCCAGCGCACCAGGTCGGGATCCAGCCCCGACCACGCGGTGCGCTGGTTGGGGAAGTCCGACACGATGCCGGCGGCGCCGCGCTCCTCGACGGCGAGCCGGTGGACGGCGGGGAGCGGCCCGTCGGCCAGCACCAGCTTGCCGCGGACGTCCTTGCCCTGGTACGCGGCGGCGTCGGCCCCGGCGCCGACGTCGACCAGCTCGGCGCTGACGTCGGCGTCCTGGCTGTAGTCGGCGAGCGCGACCGGCTGGGTCGCGAAGTCGCCCAGGCGCCGCAGCTTGGGCACGACCTCGTCGAGCTGGCCCTCGCTCGCGGTCCAGCCCAGGTAGCTCTTGAACTGCGCGTAGCTGGTCTTGCCGTCGGCCGGCAGGTGCTCGACCGCGGCGTCGGCGAGCCCGCGGCCCTTGAGCTCGCCGACCAGCCAGTCCGCCGCGGCGCGGAACCCCGGCGAGCCCTGCACGCGGTGGAACTTGCCGAGCGAGCGGACCGCGCCGAGCACGTACGCGCCGTCGAGGTGGCTCTGGATCGTCATCGGCACGGTGTCGGGCCAGAACGCGATCCGGCGGGGCTCGGCCGCGGCCGGCGCCGCGAGCGCCAGGGTGAGCAGGAGGGCAGGCACGCGCATGGCCGGAGCTTACGTGCGTTTGCGCGTCGCGTGGCAACCCCGGCCGTCGATCGCGCCCGCCGCGGTCAGTTCAGCTTGCAGGCATGCAGCAGGCACGAGTTGTTGGTGCAGGTGCAGCTGCCCTCGTTGCTACCGCCGGCGGCGTTGCCGAGCTGGTCGGCGGTGAGCTCGCGCAGGGTCTGGGCGTGCAGGGTCAGCTTCGCAATCGGCTTGATCTTCTTCATGGTCAGTCTCCTGGGTGATGGGTGTCAGTACACTGGAACACGGAGTCATAGAGCCCTCGCCACTCCACCAGTGCGGCCCGCGCGATCGGGTCGGTCACCTCGAGCGCGACGATCGCCGCCGTCGCTGTCGAGGTCCGACTTCTACTGCTACCTGGTCGTCGCCGCGGTAGCCCCTGAAACGGCTCCGTTCGAACTTGCTTGTCGATCAGGTCAATACCATCAGGTAATTTCCACTCCCATTATGATCATGATTCCCACCGGCGGGACAACTCCCCTGAGTTGCATTTCCGGCGAATGACATTCCCTGACACTTGTTGCACCAGCGCCAGTTGTCTTGCGTGATGTAGGGAACGCTCGTCGGGACGTTCTGCAGGATATCGTAGTTCCCACTGTCGCTATGGTCGTGAGCGCCACCAGCTGGGCAGCTTCCTTGGGAGGCATTGCCCGCAAACGACAATCCCTGACACTTCTTGCACCAGCGCCAATTGTTTTGAGACGAGAATGGAAACGTCGAATTATTCGCGAGGCGGTAGTTTCTACTCCCGTTGAAGTCATGCGTCCCTCCCGCGGGGCAGGTTCCTCGCGTAGCGCTACCGCCGAACGCAAGTCCCTGACACTTATTGCACCAATGCCAATTATCTTGAAAACTTACCATCTTTCACCAATCCTTCTATAGTCACGATGACGTGAAGATCCCACGCTCCGGTACGAGAGCTGGGGGTCCTGCCGCCACGACCAGGTCGACGGATCGAACCGATCGAATCAGACCTCGGTTGCGCCCGAACTGGAGCTGACGTGCGTCATGTAGACGAAGCCGTTGAATGCCGCGACTGCGTGAATGGCTTTCGAGACGACGGTCATGGACTGCCTCCGTGCTGTCATGACTCTGCAGTGCCGCGAGCTCCGAAATGTGACATCAGACGATTCAGGCGGTTCAACGGTGGACGAAGATGGACGAGCTGGCGCCGCCCAGCCTTGCGTATCCGATCTTGCCGTCACCCTTGAAGTTCCCGGTGATCGCGCTGTCTTCGGACGTGGATCCGGCGCGCTCCACGCACGCGGTGAGTGGAGCAAGCAGGGTAAGTGTGACGCCGATCTGGCGCCACGCGACAGGGAAACACTTCATGGATCGATTCCTTTACGTGGTTGTGCTGCGAACGTGATGCACGGCTGCGAGCGCGCGGCCGACGACGATCGTCTCGGGGTTGGGCCAGGACCGGCCGCGTAGGCCCAGAACCTGGTCGGTCCGGTGGCCGCGGCGGTCGAGCTCGACTCGACGGAGATCCCGGCGCACGCGGTGGTGAGCACGGCGAACGTGATGACCAGCGCAACGCGCGCGAGGGCACCCGACAGCCGATCGGGAATGGATGTGTCAGTTCCGGGGCAGCCGCCGCCCAGGCGCGGTGTCATGCCCTGCAGTGCCGCGAGACCGAGAATGTGACTTCAGGGTAGATCGGCGCACAGCCGCACGCCGACGTGCAGGTGGCGATAGCTCGGCAAGATGACGGCGCGATTGGCGAGGTGCGTGCTGATCCGGGCGGTGAAGAAGCAGCCGCCGCGCATCACGAAGCCATCACCCGCCGCGGGGCGAACGATCTCCCAGACGTTGCCGGACATGTCGACCAGCCCGAACACACTGGTCGACCCAGGGTGGGCGCCGACGACATCGGGACCGAAGCCGCCCTCGCGCTGGCCGTAGGTCAGATCGAAGTTGGCATCGTCGGGAGCAAGCTGGTCGCCGCGGGGATATGCCCGGCCATCGGCGCCGCGCGCCGCGCGCTCCCATTCGTGCTCGTTGCACAGCCGGGCGTGGGGAACGTGGCGGGTCCGGTCGAGCCAAGCGGCATAGGCCGCGGCGTCTTCCGGGGAGATCCCTGACACCGGGAACTGCAGCCAGTCCTGGCGGCGCCGGATGGCGCGATCGCGGTACTCGATCGACGACCCGGCGCGCGCGACGTACGAGATCGTCGTCGTCATGTGCAGCTCCCAGCCGCCGGCGGCGTGGCGCAGCTCGACCAGGTCGCCGGCCTCCGGCGTGAGCGGATTGTCGACCCGCGGGGTCCGACGCGCCCGCTCGTCGGCGTCCTGTGCGTCGAGGAACTCGATCCACTGCTGGTAGGTCACCTCGGTGCGGGCGATCAGGTATGCCGGGGTCGCGACCCCGTGCATCGGCTCTGCGCCGAGAAAGCCGCGGATCGCGTCGTCGTCGCGGCTGCCGTACAAGAAGCTGCCGGCAGGCACGTAGACGAAGCCGGCCGGCACGTCGCTGGCAGGCGGCAGCGCGATCGCGAGGCGGCGCTGCTCGCCCGGGCCGAGTACGATCGGCATCCGTACGTCGGCGCGGCCCTCGGCGCGGGCGACCACGACGTAGGAGCCAGGCGCGAGCCGCAGCGGCCCGGCGCCCCGCGCGCGCACCGGCGCGGCGCTCGATCCGAGCGGCGCCACCGCGGGCTCGACGCTCGCGGCCGCCGAGCCCGGCTGGAGCTCGATCGCGAGGCTGGCCGGAGCGGCCAGCCGGGACGCCAGCTCGCCCCGGTCGTAGAGCGGGAGCCGCGCGGTGAGCTCGGCGCGCTCGGCGGTGCGGTGATCGCGCGTGGCGCGCTGCAGGAGCTCATAGTTCAGCTCGGCGAGCCGGCGCCGGACGTCGTCGCGATCGGTATCGAGCAGGAACGCCGCCTCCAGCCCTCGGGCTGCCTCGCCGTACGCGGCGTGCGCCTCGTCGGCCAGCCGCCGCGCGGCGTCCCACAGCAGCTCGCCGCGCGCCGGGTCGCCGGCGTCGAACCGCGCAAACGCCTGGGCGGCGAGCGCCATGCCGTCTGCATCCGCCGGGCGCGCCCGGGCCAGCGCACGATCCGCATCGCCAACGCTGGCCGCGATGTGCTGATCGAGGTCGCGGCGCGCGACCACGCGGGCCCCGACGTAGAGCGACGCGAGTACGATCGGGACGGCGATCGCGACGCCGCGGCGCCGAAAGCGCCGCTGCCGCATCGCCCGGCGCGACGCGGCGACGAACCGGGTAGCGTCGGGGGTGAGCTCCTTGTCGGACAGCGCCGCCAGGTCGGCGAGCCGGCGCTCGCTCCACAGCAGGTCCTTGCCGCGGCCCAGGCGATTCCACTCGGCGACCGCCGCGGCGAGTCGCGCGCGCACGGCGGCGGCCTCGGCGGTCTCCGACAGCCAGCCGGCGAGCGCCGGCCAGCCGTCGATCAGCCGCTCGTGGGCGAGCTCGAACGTCGGCTCGTCGCCGCCGCGCGCGACCACCAGCCGGCCTCGCACCAGAGCGTCGAGCGCGCCCGGGTCGAGCCCGGCCAGCTCGTCGGCGGTGCGCCGCACCCGGGTCCGCTCGGGGGTGACCAGCCGGAGCAGCAGCTCGCGCGCCGCGGCGCGCTGCGCCGGGAGCAGGCCGTCGAGCACGCGGTCGGCGTGGTTGGCGAGCGCGCCGCGCACGCCGCCGATCGCTTCCAGCGTGCGCGCGCTGATCGTCTGGGTCATCGCGTCGCGCGCGTCCCACAGCGCGGAGAGCGTGAACGCCAGCAGCGGCAGCTCGATCGCGGCGCGCCCGGGCTCGCCGTCGGGGCCAGCGATCGCGGCGACCAGCCCCTCGACCAGCGCGTCGGACTCGAACCGCGCGCCCTTCGCGCGGGCCGGGCCGATCACCGCGTCGCGCGCGCCGTCGATCGTGAGCGAGCGCAGCAGGTACAGCGCGCGCGCCAGCTCGCCGAGCCCCGGCAGCTCGGCGATCCGCGCGAGATAGTCGGCGCGCACGGTGGCAAGCAAGCGGATCCCGGGCGCGCCGAGCGCGAGCTGTCCGAGCACGACAGCGCAGGCCCGGGCCTCCCCGTGGTCGGCGACCGTGACCAGCTCCTCGAGCTGATCGACGAACACCACGGCGCCGCGCCGCTCGCTGTGGCCGCGGCGCAGCTCGCGCACCAGCCGGGTCGGCTCGTCGCGCATCGCGTCGGCGAGCACGCCGGCGTCGAGCCCGAGCGCCGCGGCGGTGGCGCCGGCGAGCGCGGTCAGCGGCCGGCGGCCCGGCACCGCGGCGATCACGCTCCACGCCAGGCCGTCGCCGAGCGCACCCTCGACCACGTGCGGCAGCACGCCGGCGCGGCACAGCGAGGTCTTGCCGGCGCCGGAGTCGCCGGCGACCACCACGAACGGATCGGCGCGCAGCCGCTCGATCACCGCGCGGATGTCGGGACCGCGTCCGAAGAACACCGAGCGGTGCTCGGCGTCGAACGCGAGCAGGCCGCGGTAGGGGTTGCCCTCCGGCAGCTCGCCGCCGGGCGGGACGGTGGCCAGCCGCTCCAGCGCCTCGCGCAGGTCATCGCCCGATGCGAACCGCTGCCCCGGGTCCGGGCGCAGGCAGCGATCGACCACGGCGGCGAGCCTCGCCGCCGCGCCGGGCACGCGGTCGACCAGCGACGGCACCTCGGCGCCCGGTTCCGGGACATCGAGGATCGGCGCGCGCCCGGTGAGCAGCTCGTAGAGGATGCAGCCGACCTGGTAGACGTCCGACGCACGCGTCGCCGGCTCGCCGGCCCGGACCTCGGGGGCCAGGTAGCGCGGCGTGCCCGCGATCGCGCCCGGCTGGGTCAGCGCGGCGACGGGATCCCCCGCGGCCGGCCCGGCGGCGAGCGCGGCGTCGTCGCGTCCGAGCTTGGCCAGGCCGAAATCGACCAGCTTGGCGTGGCCGTCGGCGGTGAGGATCGCGTTGGCTGGCTTGATGTCGCGATGCACGATGCCGGCCCGGTGCGCCGCGGCCAGGCCGCGGGCGATCTCGATCCCGATGTCCAGGCTGCGCTCCCAGCTCACCGGCCTGGCGATCGCGTCGAGGCTGTCGCCGCGCAGGTACTCGGACACCAGGTACGGGCGGCCGGCGACCTCGCCGAAGCGATGCACGGTGACGACGTTGACGTGCGACAGCCGCGCCGCGGCGCGGGCCTCGATCGCGAACCGCTCGCGCGTCGCCGGATCGGGCGCGGCGTGCGCGATGAACTTGATCGCGACCAGCCGATCGAGCAGGCGATCCTGCGCGAGCCACACGCTGCCCATGCCGCCGTCGCCGAGCGGTCGCAGCAGGCGGTACTCGTCGAGCTCGAACGGCGGCGTCCAGGTTCGCGCGAGCTCGCGCGGCGGGATCCGCGCCACCGCGGCGAGCAGCGAGTCGGTGGTGTCGTCGTCCTGCACAGCGATGCTCCGGCGTCCCCCCCGCATATCGTGATCTGCCCCGGACGATCGGTCAATCGTCGAGCAAGCCAGCCTGCTCGGCGAGCTTGCGCAGCTTGAGCTTGGCGCGCTCGAACCGCTTGCGGAGCGCCGCGACGTCCACCGGTTCGCCCTGCGCGGCAATCACGGCCGCGACGTCGTTCCACGACAGGTCCTGATCGACCCGCAAGAATAGCAACGTTTGCTCGTCGGGGTCGAGCGAGGCACGCAGGCCGGCGAACCGGTCCTTGATCTCGGTGCGCTGGAACGGCGGCGTCTGCGACCGTACCTGCTCGGCGATTGCCGAGATCTCGTCGGACGCGAGCGCCTGACCGCGGCGGCGGAACCCGTCGCGGCGATACCGGCTGATCGCGTGCATCACCAGCTTGTAGGCCCAGGTCTTGAACGAGCTCTCGCCGCGGAACCTGGCGATGCTCTTCCACAGCTCCTCGCTGAACTGGCCGAACACCTCGAACGCCGCGTCGTCATCGCGCAGCGTGGCCGCGAGGTAGCCGAGGATCTGCGGTCCGAGCCCGTGCAGCGCCGCGGTCGCCGCGGCCTGGAGGTCGCCGGCTGCGAGGTGGTCCGCGATGACCTTCTCGAGGTTGTCGTCGACTGGCACCTGCTGACATCATACTGCGATCGCTCGACGGAGCGGCAGGCCGGCTCGACCCGGCCGCGTGTAGCGTCGCCCACCAATCTTTCGTGGCCGCTCGTCGTCACAACCGCGCGAAGCTGGCACTACAGGGCGTGACATCGCACCACCCGATCGGTTTGTCGTTCTTGCTTGGCTCTTGCCTCGCCGCGTGCATGGCGCCCCCGCCGCCGGAGGCCGCGCCCACCGGCTCCGTCGAGAGCGCGATCACCGCGACGCAGGGGATCAGCTACCAGGGGATCAGCTATCAGGGGATCAGCTATCAGGGGATCAGCTACCAGGGGATCAGTTACCAGGGGATCAGTTACCAGGGCGCGAGCTACGGCGGCGTCGCGCTGTCGGACGCCACCGTCAGCGGCAGCGCGCTGGTCGTATGGCGGCAGCGCCCCGACCTGACCTGGGAGCAGCGGTTCCCGGACAAGCTGTGCCTGTGGAACGCGGCGCGCACCGTGCAGACGTCGTGCACGACCGTGAACCTCGCGACCGCGGCGAGCCCGCTCGCCGGCGCGACCTGGCAGGCGGTGTTCACACAGCCCGACGGCACGACGGTGCAGGTCGCGGTCCAGATCGGCGCGTCGGCGACCCAGGTCGGCGCGGTGCAGCGGGACACCGCGCTTGGCGCCGCGCCGGCGATGTTCGCGCTCAACGGCTCGACCGCGGCGGGGACGCGCGTCGACGGCACGCCGGGCGCCGCGTGCTCGCTGATCCCGCAGGGCCAGCGGGTCGGCCCCGGTCCGATCTGCGACACGCCCGGCGGCTGCCGCGCCAACTGCGACGTGTGGCTGTACGACGTGCGCCTGCCGGGCTCGCCCGACGCCGGCGGCCAGCCGCTCGGGCTGTGTCCTGCGGGAGAGAGCGCGACCGCGCTGGCCGGCACGTGGGATGCGACCGGGAAGTTCACGCCGAGCTCGACGCTGTTCACCTTCGCCTGCACCAGCGGCACGATCGCCAAGTGCACGCGCTGGGGCTACCGGCCGTGGGACACCGCGTACCGCTCGGACGGCTCGCCGTCCGCACTCGCGCCCTACCACCAGGCCTGCGTGCGCGCCGCGACCGCGGATTACTGCGCCGACGGCACGTCGTGGACGCGCAACGGCACGCTGGTCGACGTCTACGACTTCTATCCCGCGGTCGGACCCGCCGTCGGGTTCATCGAGCGGACCCGCGGCGGCGTGGTCGGCCGCGACGCCGCGACCGCGTTCGTATGGGAGTCGAGCTTCGACCAGGCGGGCGCGACCCAGATCGACCACACCCGCTACATGGGGATCAGGTCGTCGGCGACGCCATCGCTCGAGTGCCAGGATCGCTACGCGCTGGATCACGAGAGCAGCGGTGGTGGCCTTGGCAGCATGCACTGGGACCGCGGCGGCGGGTTCGGCAGCCCGATCGTGCTGATCGATTCGACGCCGGTGTGTGCGCACTCCGAGCTGCTGGCCGGAGCCTGGCTGCATATCGGGTGCAGCACGTGCGCGGCCGTCGTCCACGATCGCACGGTCCGGATCTTCAACTCCCAGACCGGAACGGTCACGATCACGTATCCCTATGAGTACTGCACCCTGCCCGGGAACCACTGGGACTCGGGATGCGTGCAGGCGGCGCAGGCGTTCTGCACGGCGAGCCAGCGCATGGCGCTGCACAGCGAGTGCACCACGGGCCCCGGGATCGGCAAGTACGCGAGCGGCTGTGCGCTCACGGTCCAGCTCATCAACGGCTACGAGTACTGCGCCTCGACCTGGGACAGCAACTGCGTCGACGCCGCCAACCGGCACTGCACCAGCGGCCTCGAGTCCATCGTCCAGGTGCCCAGGCCGGGCATGGGGTTCTGCGGGACGCAGATTCCCCCGATCGACGACTAGCCCGTCACACCGCGACCGGCAGCACGCGGCGCCGGACCAGCTTGATCGACAGCAGGCGGTACAGCATCTTCGAGACCTCGAACGAGCCCATCCGCGACTTGCGGATGATCTCCTTGACGGTGTTCTTGCCGTTGACCAGCTCGAGCACGGCCAGCTCCTCGCGGGTCAGCCGGCCGCGCCCCATCTGCGCCACCGAGTCCTCGTTGCGCAGGAACACGAGGTCGAAGTTGTCGATCGCGTGCTCGATCAGGTGCCACTCGTCGACCCGGCGGTAGCCCTCCATCAGGACCGCCTCGACGTCGAGCCCGAGCGCGGCGTCGACCGCGCTGGGCGGCAGCTCGGCGCCCGCGGCGAACCGGAACCGGCCGTGGCGCCAGCGCAGGATCTCGTAGATCAGCTCGCTCGACTGGCGGGCCAGGCAGGTCCTGAGGTCGGCCTCCGCGAGGTAGCCGAGCTTGACCAGCTGCTGGCCGATCAGCCTGGGCTGGCCGGCCACCCTGGGCTGGCCGGTGCGCGACTCCAGGAACGCCTCGAAGTCGGCGCGCTGCATCACGGCGGCATCGAGCACGAACCGGCCGAGCAGGAATTCTTCGGGAACGCCGGTCGCCATCGCCTGGTCGACCCGACCGCGCCGGAAGTAGATGTCGACCCGGGCGCCGGTGCGCTCCACGGTGAGCACTCCCGACTGCTCCTGGACGTCCAGCAATTGCAGGACCTCGGCCAGCGGCACGACGCGGAGATCGCCGCGCAGCCCGGGGGCGCTGTCACCCAGCAGGCGGAGGTCGATGGCACCCAGCAGCCGGGTGAGCGTTGCGTCATCGAGCGCCAGCGTCGCAACCCGGCTGATCAGGGCCGCCTCGGCCGCGGCCTTGTCCTCGGCAACGCCCGGATCCGACAGGGCAACCTGGGCGGCGAGGGCCTCGGTGATCGAGCTTCGGAGCTGTGCAAGCGCAGTACTGCGCGCCTGGGTCCTGTCGGCGTCGTCGGTGGCCGCCAGGTCTTCCCCGGTGACCAGGGACGGCGGGTCGTCCTCCACGGTTCCGGCCGGGCCGTACTTCCCCACGGTGTGCTGGACGACCGCGGTGATCGCCTCGGGAGAGAACGGCTTGGTGATGTAGTCGACGATGCCCATCACCTTGACGAACCGCTCGCCGACCTGATCACCCTTCGCGCTCATCAAGATCACTGGAATATCGCGGAGCTTGGCGTCGGCGGCGAGCTCGCGACAGAACTGGTAGCCGTTCATCCTGGGCATGACGAAGTCGAGCAGGATCAGATCCGGGCGCGATGCCCGGACCGCGGCCAGCCCAGCTTCGCCGTCCGGCGCGGTCTGAACCTCGTACCCGGCCTTGGTCAGCACGAGCTGCACCACCTTGGTGATGGTGGGACTGTCGTCGATCACGAGGACCCGCTCGCCGGCCATGTCGGTATATCCCTCACTCCGCGGGACATCGCGCCGGAGGGACCCTCATCCTATGTCGTCCGATCCGTGCCAGCAATCGACACGCTTCCTGAATTGGTTGTGGTTTGCCCACCGTGGTACGGTTAGCCCGCGTGGCGCTCCTCGAGGGAGACCTGGAGCATTACCCCAGGAAATTCGGCAAGTATCACTTGCTGGGACCCCTGGCGCAGGGTGGGATGGGCGCCCTGTACTTGGCTGTCACAGGCGACCGCGGGTACGAGCGCCTGATGGTCATCAAGACGGTGTTACCGCACCTGGCGGATGCCGAGTATGTCGCGCGTTTCCAGGACGAAGCCAAGGTCGTCGTCAAGCTGTCTCACGGCAACCTGATTCCGGTGTTCGACGCCGGGCAGGTCGGCGGCGAGCTGTTCCTGGCGATGGACTTCGTGGAAGGCCGCGATCTGCGGGCGGTATGGAACCGCTGCGCCAAGAAGCAGGTCGCGTTCCCGATCGACGTCGCGGTCTACATCGTGAAGGAGCTGTGCCGCGGGCTGGCCTACGCGCACTCGTTCCCGGATCTCCACCTGGTCCATCGCGACATCTCGCCGCCCAACGTGCTGGTCTCGTACACCGGCGAGGTCAAGCTGACCGACTTCGGGCTCGCGTCGTCGACGCTGAAGCTCGAGAAGACCGCGCCCGGCATCATCTACGGCAAGGTCGCGTACATGTCGCCCGAGCAGGCGCGCGGCGAGAAGCTCGACGGGCGCAGTGACATGTACGCCGCCGCGATCGTGCTGTGGGAGCTGCTGACCGGGCGCCAGCTGTTCCCGCCGGGCAAGGATCAGCCGCAGGACCTGCTGACCCGGGCCAAGAACCCCGAGCCGCCGCGGCCGAGCAAGCGCGCGCCGCGCGTGCCGGTCGAGCTCGACGAGATCTGCCTCAGGGCGCTCGCGGCGTCGCGCGACGACCGCTACACCGACTGTGACGCCATGCGGATGGCGCTGCAGACCTGGCTGGCGCAGAACGCGCCGACCACCGACGGCACGCGGATGTCGTCGTTCCTGCAGGAGCTGTTCACCGACGACATCCATCGCGAGCGCGCCGAGCGCAACGAGCTGCTCACGCGGGTCCGGACCCGCGCGCTGACCCTGCCGCCGACCGACGAGCTGCGCCAGCTGTTCGAGACCATCAAGCCCGCCGCGGCCACGCTGCCCGGCGACGAGGCGGCCCACGACGCGCCGGTGCGCAGGCCGGGCTCGGTCGGCCGGCGCGCCACCGACCGGCAAGCCGAGACCGTGGATCGCCGGCAGGCGCCCGACCGGCGCAACGCGGCGACCCTACCGGCGAACGATCACAGCGCCGGCGCGGTCGCGCTGGCTCCCAAGGTCGAGGTCCACGACGACGCCGAGCCCGACCTGATCGGCACCGAGGTCAACGACCGCTATCGCGTGCTGGAGCTGATCGGCGAGGGCGGGATGGGCAAGGTCTACCTCGCGGAGCACGTCGGGATCGGCAAGCGGGTCGCGCTCAAGGTGCTGCACCCCAGCTACTCGCGGATGCTCGACCTGGTCGAGCGGTTCCGCCGCGAGGCGCGCGCGGCCTCCAAGATCGGCCACCCCAACATCGTCGACGTCACCGACTCCGGCACCACCGCCGACGGCAGCGCGTACTTCGTCATGGAGTACCTCGAGGGCGTCGAGCTCGGCAGCGTGATCGAGCGCGAGGGCGCGCTCGACGTCGCGCGGGCGCTCAAGATCACCGGGCAGATCTGCCGCGCGCTGGCCGCGGCGCACCGCGAAGGCATCATCCACCGCGATCTCAAGCCGGAGAACATCTTCCTGATCACGCGCGACGGCGCCGCCGACGTGGTCAAGGTGCTCGACTTCGGCATCGCCAAGACCACCGAGGCCGAGGCCCAGCGCGAGCGCCGGCTGACCAGCCCCGGGATGGCGATGGGCACGCCCGAGTACATGTCGCCCGAGCAGGCCGCCGGCCGGCCCGCCGACGCGCGCTGCGACGTCTACGCGCTCGGCGCGATCATGTACGAGATGGTCACGGGGATCCCGCCGTACAGCGGCGACAACTTCATGGAGATCCTGACCAAGAAGGCGACGATCGATCCGCCGGCGCCGCTCCTGGTCCGCGGCGAGCTCCCCGCGCAGGTCTCCGACCTCGTGATGACCGCGATGGCGCGCAACCCGGGCGACCGGCCGCAGAGCATGGAGACGCTCGAGTACGAGCTCAACAAGTGCCTGGCGGGCCGCGGCGTCGCGGTGGCGCAGATCCTCGGGATGACCACCGACGCGCACGTGGTCGCCACGCTCAACCCCGGGCTGTCGATGCGCACGTTCGACGACGCGGTCGTGGTCGCGCGCGCCCAGACCAGCTCGCCGCCGATCGGCATGCCGCGGCCGGGCACGCACAGCGGCATGTCCGAGCTCCCGGCGATGTGGTCGGGGCCGGTGATGTCGACCGCACAGAACGCCCTGATCGCGCGCCAGGCCGCCGAGGCGGCGGGCGGGAACTATTCGGGGCCCGGCCTGGGGCCGGCGTCGAGCGGCAGCTTCCCGGCGCAGGGTGTCTCGCTGCGCGCGCAGAGCTCGCCGTCGCTGATCCAGCCGGCGGTCACGCTCGCGCCGTCGGTGTCGGATCCGGCGCTGCCGGCGGCGCCGCCGATGGTCGTGGTCCGCCGCAGCGCGCTCGGCGTGCTCGGCTGGATCGTGCTGGCCGCGGTGCTGTTCGGCGGGGTCGGCGCGCTGCTGTACATCGCGCTCGGCGAGCGCAACGCGGTCCGCGGGTCGGACATCGCCGCCAGCGCGGGCGGCTCGAGCAAGCCGACCCGGGGCGACGCCGATGCCCCGGTGGTCGTTGCGGACCCGGTCGCGCAGTCCGGCCAGCCTGGCCAGCCCGGCAGCGCGGCGAGCGATCCCACGCCGGCCCGGGCGCCGTCGCGGCCCGACCCCGACCCGGCGCCCACCGAGGCCGCGGCCGCCGCCGGCTCGGACGCCGGCGCCGGTAGCTCGGCCGAGCCCTCCGAGGCGTCGCGCAAGCCCGGCAGCGATGACAAGCACCGCCGGCCGGCGCCGCGCCCGGTGACGGTCCGGCGCCCGATCGCCGTGGCCGACGACAAGGACCTCAAGAACGCGCCGGCGCTCGCCAAGCAGGCCAAGGCGCTGGAGGACGCCCGCAAGTGGGAGGACGCGCGCGTGGCGTACCAGCGGCTCGAGCGGTTCAAGCCCTACCGCAGCGAGGCGATGTACGGCCAGGCGTGGGCGGCGTTCCAGACCAGCGATGCCCACATGGCCGAGCAGATCGCCGGCCAGCTCGCGACCGAGGGCGGGCCCTACAAGACCAAGGCGATGTTCCTGTACGCCGACGCGCTGTACGTCCAGGCGCAGTACGCGCGGGCCAAGGTGATCTACCAGAAGCTGCGCACCGAGCTGCACGGCGAGCCGCGCGCGATCGCGCAGAAGAAGATCGTCGCGTGCAACAAGGGGCTCAACCTGCCCGAGAACAGCGGCATCGACTAGCGCTGCGCGTCACACCATCGAGCCGGCGAGCCAGTCGGCGAGCATGTCGACCGACGACAGCATCTTGTTGGCGCGGCGCAGCCGATCGGACAGGGTCCGGACGATCCGGACCAGCAGCAGCGAGGCGACGTGCGCATCGTCGGAGATCATCGCGCGCAGCGCGTCGTGCGGCAGGCGGAACACGAACGTCGCCGACATCGCGGTGACGCTCGCCGAGCGCGGCGCGGGCTCGACCAGCGACATCTCGCCGAACAGGTCGCCGCCCTCGAGGGTCGCGAACGTCTGGGCGCCGCGGTGCACCGCGGTCTGTCCGGACAGGATCAGGAACAGCGCGTCGCCCAGGCTGCCCTCGGCGACGATCGGCTCGCCGGGGTTGTAGCTCTCGATCTCGCCGGCCCGCGCGATCCGCTCGAGCTGAGCCGGCTCCAGGCCGACCAGCAGCGGGTGGCGCTCCAGCAACGTCGGGGTCGGCACGCCGCCAGTATCGCGCGATCGTTCGCCCCGCGCTCGTTTCGGCGCCCGGCCCGGCGCGTCTGCTACGGTTGCCGCGATGCGGATCGCTGTCACCGCCGCGCTGTCGCTTGCGCTCCCCGGGCTGGTCGCCTCGCTCGCCGGCCCGGCGCGCGCGCAGGGCGTCGATCGCCGCTACATCGAGGAGCCGACCGGCGGCATGGCGCTGCCCACCACGCCGCTGGCCGGCGAGCACGACGCGCGCGCCGTGGTCGCCAACCCGGGAGGGCTCGCGCTGGTCCGTGGCCGCGAGCTCGCGCTCGCGCTCGACGTCGAGGACCCCGGCGTCGCGACCAGCGCCGGGCAGGGCTTCGGGGCGTTCTGGGGCGAGGCGATCGGCGGCCGGATCTTGCCGCGGTTCGGCGTCGGGGCCGGCGTCGAGTGGCTGCGGCCGGCGCGCGACCGGCTGTCGCCGGACCCCGACCAGCCGTTTCGCCTCACGCTCGGCGTGGCCGCACCGCTCGGCGCGAGCGCCGGCGTGGGCGTGGCGTGGCACCACTTCCACGCCACCGGCGTGCTGTCCGGCGTCGACGCGTTCGACCTCGGCGTGTCGCTGCGCCTGGGCAGCCACCTCGCCGCCGGCGCCGTGCTGCGCGATCTCGCGACCCGGGACATCGGCGGGCTGCCGGTCCAGCGGCGCTACGAGGCCGAGCTCGTGGTCCGGCCGCTGGCGACCGCCGCGCTCGAGCTCGGGCTCGGCGGGCGGATCGGCGAGACCCGCGGCGACGCCGGCGGCTGGCTGCGGGCCGCGCTGCGCGTCGCGCGGGGCATCACCCTGCACGGCGAGGTCGAGACCCGCGCGCTGCGGGTGATCGACGACGCCGTGATCGGGGCCACCGAGCACGACGGCCGCGACCTGCGCGCCACGCTCGGCGTCGAGCTGTCGCTGGGCGGGGTCGGCGCGACGACGCTCGCCACCGCGCTGCGCGACGACGCCGGCACGGTCCACGCGCTCGGCGGCACCGCGATCCTGCGGGTGTCGACCGCCGGCCCGCCGTCGCTGATCGGCACGCCGGACCACATCGAGCGGGTCGAGCTCTCGGGCGCGATCGGCGCGCGCCAGCTGGCGGCGCTGGTCGTGCGGCTGCGCGCGATCGCCCGCGATCCCAGCGCGCGCGCCGTGGTGGTGACGTTCGACGGCGCGAGCGCGGGCTGGGCGGCGCTCGAGGAGCTGCGCGACGAGCTGGTCCGGATCCGCGCGGCCGGCAAGAAGCTGTTCGCGTACATGGTGTCGGGGACCGGGCGCGACTACTTCGTCGCGACCGCGGCCAGCAAGATCTACATCGACCCGGCCGGCGGCCTGCGGCTGGTCGGGATGGCGGGCACCACGATGTACTTCCGCGGCGCGTTCGACACGCTCGGCGTGCTGCCGCAGTTCGAGAAGATCGCCGAGTACAAGAGCGCACCCGAGCAGTTCACCGAGTCCGGGCCGACCGCGGCCGCGGCCCGGATGCGCGGCGAGCTGTTCGACTCGTTGTGGGATCGCTGGGTCGACACGGTCGCCGGCGCGCGCCACCTGTCGCGCGACCAGCTGCTCGCGCTGGTCGACCGCGGGCCGTACACCGCGGGCGATCTCGCCGGCGACACCCGGCTGGTCGACGCGGTCGCCGCGCCCGACCGGATCAGCGAGCTGGTGTTTCGCGAGATCGGCGAGGTGCTGCCGGTGGCCACCCCGGCGGCCGACCGGCCGGACCGCTGGCAGCTGCCCGCGATCGCGGTGATCTACGTCGACGGCGACATCACCGACGGCAGGTCGCAGAGCGTGCCGCTGATCGGCGAGAACCTCGCCGGCGCCGACAGCCTGATCACGGCGCTGAGCGAGGCGCGCAGCGATCCGGCGATCCGCGCGATCATCCTGCGCATCGACTCGCCCGGCGGCAGCGCGGTCGCGTCCGAGCTGATCGCGCGCGAGGTGTTCGCGACCCGCGGGGTCAAGCCGATCCTGTGCTCGATGAGCAACCTTGCGGCGTCGGGCGGCTACTTCGTCGCCGCGGGCTGCGACGCGATCTTCGCCGAGCCGATGACGATCACCGGATCGATCGGCATCTTCTACGGCAAGTTCGACATCGCCGGCCTCGCCGGCAAGCTCGGGATCACGACCGACACCTACAAGCGCGGCAAGCACGCCGATCTCGACAGCATGTTCCGGCCGTACACCGACGACGAGCGCGCGGTGCTCCAGGGCAACCTGCGCTACATGTACGGCCGGTTCGTCGACGCGGTCGCCGAGGGCCGCGGCATCCAGCCCGACGCGGTCGATGCGGTCGGCCGCGGCCACGTGTGGAGCGGCGCCCAGGCGATGCCGATCAAGCTGATCGACCGGTTCGGCGGCCTGGGCGACGCGATCGACGAGGCCAAGCGGCGGATCGGCATGGCCGCGGCCGACAAGGTCCAGCTCCGCGAGCTGCCCGATCAGCCGGCGAGCCTGCTCGGCGCGCTCGGCACGCTGATCGGCGTGTCCGGTGAGCGGACGCCTGGCCCGTCCGAGCTGCCGGCGATCCGCCAGCTGCTGGACGGCGTGCCGGCATCCGTTCTGGTCGACCCGGGCAAGCCGCAGGCCCGGCTGCCGTTCACCATCACCTGGCAGTGACCGCCGCGGTCACTCCTCTTCAACCGAACCCGCCGGTGGCCACCAGTCCGAGATATTGAGGGAGACGGTATCGAACGGCTCGATCCGTGCCTCGGTGTCATCGGTGTACGTTCCGACCGTGACCCATCGGCCGGACTCCAGGCGGTGGGCGGTCACCAGGCGCGCGCCGACATCGACGATCCAGGCATAGGCAACCCCGACGCGCGCATAGCTCGGCATCTTGGTTCCGAGATCGTGCCGCCGCGTGTTCTTCGACAGCACCTCGCAGATCCAGTCGGGCACGACGCGGATCGGCTCGTCATCGGACGGCAGCGCCGGCATGCGTTCGCGGCGCCAGCCAGCGACATCCGGTGACACCTCCGGTGACGCGTTGGGCAGCTCGATTCCCGGCTCCAGGACGATCCACCACCCGCCGGGGCCGCCGCGGCCCTTGCCGAACGGGACGCGAAGATCTCCGAACACCTCCCCCGCCGTGTACTGATGCCGGGCCCTCGGCCGGGTCATCGTGTAGAGCACACCTTCGATGATCTCCCCTCGGAGCTCGGGCGGCAGCGCCTCCAGATCGGCAAGCGTCGCGGGCTTGGGCCTTGGTTTGGTCGTGCTCATCGGCGATCGCTTCCAGTGTAGCAGGTTCCCGAGACCCGACCGGACCTAACCACTGGCATCGTCGCTGGCTCGCGGTTCTACAAGGCCCGCGAACACGAGCAGCAGAAACTGGAGATGTGCGACCGACATGCTCCGCAACCTCGGTCACGAGCTCGACGAAATACGATCAAGCGCATCCTCGCCGAGCACGGCCTGGAACCCGCACCCAAGCGCGGCAAGGCGATGCCGGTAGGTTTCAGGATAGTTGTCGCTCCAGTCATCTTGCACCAGCCGACAGCCTTTGTCGATCGGCCGGCGGTGGTTCCGAGCCAAGAGCGACACGCTCCCTCCTCATGCCAGAAGGCCTCTCGCGCCAACCGCGTCAGCGGTGGCGCACCAGGGCCACGGTCCAATGCGTGTCCGGATACCGGACATCATACTTGACACGAAGGAATGCCATCACCTGTTCCAGATGCGAGCATAACGAGCACTCGCCCCGGATGCTCTTGCGTCTGCCATGCGACTCGTTGCCGAAGGACAGGCACCAGCGGTCCGTCGAGGGGACGGCGCTCGTCGCATGTTGCGTGCTGATGGGCAAGAATATCGTCCGCATATCGGACATCATGTCCGAATTGCGGACGACGACTCAATCCAGGCGTTCGGACGACGGCGCCCAGTCCAGGGGTGAACGCGGTAGCCTCCGGGCCGCGACCCTGGTCAAGGCGCTTCGCGCCTCCTCCGCTGCGCTCCGGCCCTCCGGGTGACAGGGTGCGTCCCTGCGGCTCAGAGGCCAGTGCGGGCCGTCTTCGACGGCCCTCCGCAACTTCGTCGAGTCGGGTGATGCGTATTTCGGAGACGGCACTGAAGACCCTCGCCTGAAGGCGAGGGGTTCCGGCGAGCCTGGTCGCCTGAAGGCGCCCAGACGGCTCGCCTCACCGAGCGCCGATGAGCATCCTGCTTCGTCCAACCATCCACCCACGGTGAGCTGGCGCACGACTAGCGGCGACTAGCGGGTCAACGGCTACAAAATGCATGGTAGGCTCGTGAGCTGTGTCTTCGTACGGTTCAGTGACGCGGAGCGATTCACGGTCTATACGGGGGCGCCCCGATTAGCCGCACGATCCGAGCCCGCGGATGGTTGACGTAAGGACGGTCTGCCGGTGAAATGGAGCAGTGATCCCTCCGCCGGTCGCGCGCGCTACCCAACCTCTTCCTCTCGATTCGCTGGAGCCTCGCGACTTCGAAAAGCTCTGCCTTGAGGTTGCGGAGCGAGAACTCGGAAGATCGTTTCATCTCTACGGTCGGTCAGGCGATGAACAGCATGGCATCGACGTGATGAGCGATGACGAACCGGACGAACGGATCGCGATCCAGTGCAAGAGGGTCGAGTCGTTTCACCCCGCCGACGTTCAGCACGAACTTGCGAAGGTGGCGACGTACCCAAACCGGCTCGAAGCGTATTACCTGTTCATCCAATGTGAGGTCTCACCGAAGGTTCGTGACTTCGAGGCTGCGCACTACGGTCGAACCAAGATGGGGCCGATCACAAAGCTCGGGATCTGGGACAAGTCTGACTTGGATCGCCGGATCGCGAAGTACCCGAACCTGATCGGCGCCTACTTCGGACTCGCTTGGCGTGACTGTCTCCACCCACACCTCAAGCGAGATGAGATCACGGACGGACTTTCGGCCCTGAGGGCGGAGGTGGCCGAGTTGAAAAGAGTCTTCGCCCGACGAGGTCCCGAAGGGCCGTCCGCGCGACGAACGGACGTCCGCGAAGTGACGGTTGAACCCTGGCTCGACGGTTACTTCATGAAGACGGACCGCGTGGTGGAGCTTCACGGCAACTTCCCGAGCGGTCGCGGGTTCTCGTTCACGCATGAGTTGAGTCTTGACTTCGATCGTGAGCGCGGACCCACCACGGTCCACGACGATCATCGGATTGGGTACTCCATCATACTGTCACCTGACGAAGCGCTCGACTTCGAGGGCGCAGCACTGATCGCCGAAACAAGCTCCAGTAACGACGGTTACCCGGTCTATTACGTCAACAGCGTGTTCATCGGAGGTCCTAGAGGAACGGGTCCCCGAATCTCGTTTCCACTGCGCGATTTCTCGATCAACCTCTTCAGTTGGGACTCGTTGTGGAACCTCCGCGCCCTGGTGACGAGCTACCTTGATCGCGTCGAAGATGCTGCGCTGGCTGCGCGTCGAGTTCGACTGCTCGCGGAAGTGGCGAACGGCGTGCCGATGTCGCGCGCCCTGTTGCATCAGTTCAAGTACGAGTAACATGGAGCCTCGGCCGACGAAAAACGCCGAGGCTTCTCCGCGGCTTGCTGGCGCCGGCCGGCCCGTTGTCAGGCTCTGCCGCAGTCCGGCTCGGTCGGCGGGTTGATCTGGTCGCCGCGCGCGTTCCACGCGGTGAAGCCGCAGGGCGGCGCCGCCCTGCAGCTGTCAACGAGTGCTATCATCGTCGGATGGTGCGTCCTGAAGACGAGCGAGACCCGGAGCGATCCGGTAACGGCTCGTCAGGTCGCGGTGATCCAGCGGGTGAAAGTCCCGTCCGGGTAAGCGTCGGAGCGCCCGGTAGCAGGCTGCCGGCAGCGGTCGAGAGGTCGTCTGCCGAAGCGCAGCGTCGAGAGCCCCGGTCAACGGGGAGGCAAGCACGCGGGCCGCAACCATCAGAAGTAAACGTTGCAGCCTC
>DATAPF010000131.1:0-10209 GCA_036265355.1 Kofleriaceae bacterium
CGCCGCGAGCGACGCCGCGCGGATCGTCCGGCCCGGCACGTCGCGCGCGTCCCACAGCTCGGCGAGCGTGAACTGCAAGAGCGGCAGCCCGCCGGGCGCGTTCTCGGCATGCGCGACCAGCTCCTCGATCAGCGCCTCGGACTCGTAGGTCGCGCCGCGCGCGGCCGCCGGGCGCACGATCGCCTCGCGGATCTGGTCGCCGCCGAGCGGCCGCAGGAAGTACAGCCCGCGCGCCATCTCGTCGCCCAGGCCGGGCAGCATCGCGAGCCGCGACAGGAAGTCGGCGCGCGCCGTGGCCAGCACGCGGAGCGACGGCGAGCGCACCGCGAGCGCCGCGATCGCGGCCGCGACCAGCCGGGCCTCGCGCGGCGGCGACAGCGTCAGCAGCTCCTCGAGCTGATCGACGAACACCAGCAGGCGGTGCGACGCGGGGTCGCGCGCCCCGACGCGCACGCGGATCGCGCGGGCGACCGCGTCGGGGTCGTCGCGCAGCTGATCGGCGAGCGCGGCCTCGTCGCTGCCGGTCCACGGCGCGAGCGCCGCGGCGAGCGCGCGCACCGGCTGGCGGCCCGGAACGACCTCGACGCACGACCAGCCGCCGTGCTCGGTCAGCCACGGCAGCACGCCGGCCCGGCACAGCGACGACTTGCCGGTCCCCGAGTCGCCGCCGACCACGACGAACGGATCGATCCGCGCGCGATCGACGACCTCGCGGATCTCGATCCGGCGGCCGAAGAACACGGCCGCGTGCGCCGGTTCGAACGCGGCGAGCCCGCGGTAGGGGTTGCCCTCGGGGTCGCCGGCGGTCGCCGGCGGCGCCGCGCTGTCCTCGAGCGCGACCAGCAGCGCATCCGCCGACCCGAACCGCGCCCGCGGATCGCGCTCGACCAGGCGATCGACGATCGCCGCGAGCGCCGGCTCGACCCCGGGCGCGACGTCGCGCAGCCGCGGGATGTCGTAGAACTGGATCGCGTCGGCGAGCTGGTTCAGCCCGACGTTGCGATGCGGCGCCGTGCCGGCGAGCAGCTCGTAGAGCAGGATGCCGAGCGAGTACAGGTCCGAGCGCTGGGTCGCGGGCTCGCCGCGCCAGAGCTCGGGGGCCATGTAGATCGGTGTGCCGATCAGCTGCAGCGCAACGCCCGGTGCCTGGACGACGTCCGACGTGGCCGAAGCCGCCACCATGGGGCGGGTCGGATCCGAGATCAGGGCCGCGAGGTCGAGCCCCGGGGGAGCGCGGCCAGGGTCGGCCGGCGCGGCGCCCCCCGGCGGCCGGGTCGCGGCCGTGTCATCGGCCGGGCCGCGATCCACGATCGTCGCCAGCCCGAAGTCGAGCAGCTTGGCGCAGCCGTCGTCGGCCAGGATCGCGTTCGCCGGCTTGACGTCGCGGTGGAGCACGCCGCGCCGGTGGGCCGCGGCGAGCCCGCGCGTGAGGTCGAGCGCGAGGTCGAGCACCGCCCGGCACGGCATCGGCCGCGTCAGCTCGTGCAGCCCTCGACCCGGGACGTACTCCGACACCAGGTAGGGGTGGCCGTCGATCTCGGCGACCCGGTAGATCGCGACGACGTTGGGGTGCTGGAGCCGGGCGATCGCGCGCGCCTCATCGAGCACCCGCGCGCGCGTCTCCGGCGTGATCGCCCCATGGACGAACTTCACCGCGACCGGCCGGTCGAGCAGCGTGTCGTGGGCCAGGTAGACCTGCCCCATCGCGCCGCCCCCGAGCGGCCGCACCAGCCGGAACTCGTCGAACTCCTGGGGCGGGCTCCAGCCCGGGTCCAGCAATGCGACGGCACCGGATGAGTTCACGGCCGTCATGTCCTGGGCAGTGTTGTACGCGCGTACGAGATTTTCCTCTGTACGCCCGATTGCAGTCGCAGATCTTTCGCGCCGGCCGCATTCGTCGGTGGCCGTCGCAAGTTTTGCGCGCGCGCCCCGTTCCTCGAATGTGTCGTGAAACCGACAGGAACGATAATTTCCGCCATGCCTGTGACATCTCGTCGCTATTACATCCGGAAAACGGTGTGTCACGCGCCCTGGCAATCAGTGATTGCTAATCACTTCGGTCCCCATGGTCCATGAGTGACCGCGGCGCCCACGATCGCCCCGCCGAGCACCAGCCACGCCGAGTTGAGGCGGTAGCGGATCAGGGCGACCGCGCCGGCACCGGCGATCGCGGCGGTCGGGACGTCGACGATCGCCGTGCGCGCGAGCGCGAGCGCAACCGCTGCCATCAGCGCGAGCGAGGTCACATTGACGCCGTCGAGCACCGCACCGGCGGTCGGCGAGTTCCGGATCCGGAGCACCAGCGGCCCGCTGCCCCGGTCCGGGGCCTGTGAGCGCTCCCACGAACGACAGCGGGGCCCACCCCGCGGCCGGTGGCCCCGTCCGCCGCACCGCGGCGCGGCCGAGCGCGACCACTGCGCCCCCGGCCGCCAGCACGGCCAGCTCGTCGACCCCCGCCAGGCTGGCCGCCCGCGCCGCCAGCGCCCAGCCAGATCCATCATCGCGATGTGTGCCACCGGGCCCCCGAACGCGCCCCGAACGCGGTGAACCCGAGCCGTGCGAACAGCCGCGCCAGCTCGCCAAGCGTGGTCCGCCGGCCGGCGCGCGCCGCCGGATCGCCGCCGTCGCCGCGGGCGGGCCCTCGGGGTCGCGCGTCACGGGCGTCACCGCGTCACGGCGTCGGGGTCAGCCGGGCGAGGTCGTCGAGCCCGAACGCCTGCTCCAGCCTGGCGACCTCCTCGACCGCGTGCTCGAAGCCGTGATCGCCCAGCATCTGCTTCTCCTTGTCCTCGAACTGATCGCCGAGCTCCTCGTAGGCGTGCTTGCCGACCAGGCCGCGCAGCTCGGGAAACAGCACGGTGTCCTCCCGCGCGGCGTGCGGCCGGTACATGTGGTTGAAGCTGCGCAGCGCCGCCGCGAGCCGGACGCGATCGGCGTCGGCCAGTAACCCGCGGGTCAGCTGGAGGATCTGCGCGGTCAGCGTGCGCCCCGCCACGTGCTGGCGCCGCAGCACCGCGGTCAGATCGGCGAGCTTGCCGGCCTTCTCGAACCGCGGGAACAGGAAGTCCTCCTCGAGCTTCTCGTGGTAGTCCTCGATCACGCGGCGGACGATGCCGGCGCACGCCGCGAGCGCGTCGAGCGGCGCGTCGCGATGCGTGGTCAGCCGATCGGCGGCATCATCATATAGATACATGACGCGCCGCAGGACGCCGTGCTCGCGCATCAGGTCCTCGGCCGGGGTGACCTCGTCGTCGCCTTGCTTGTCCTTGTCCTCGTCCTTGTCCCTGTCTCCCGGCGGCGCGGCTCCGGCCGCCGCGGTCGGCCCGGTGCCCGGATTCGACGCCGACCGGGAGCAGCCGACCAGCGCGATGCCGGCGCCGGATGCCCCGACGACCAGCGAGGTCACGAACGTTCGTCGATCTTTGTGCATCGGAGTTGGTCCTCGTTTACGGCGTTCGTCTATGATTAGCATGGATGCTATCGGCCGCGGACCGTGAGATCCGGTTGGGGATCTGGAAGATCCACATTCTTCATCATGCCGCGGCGCGCGACGTCTGGGGGATGTGGCTGCTCGACGAGCTCGCCGCGCACGGCCACCGCCTGAGTCCGGGAACCTTGTATCCCGCCCTGGGGCGGATGGCCCGGAACGGATGGCTGCAGCGCCACAAGATCAGCCCGCATCCACGCGGCCGCCAGCTGTATCGCATCACCCCCGCCGGGCGTGCGCTCCTGCGCTCACTGCGGCGCGAGGTCTCGGAGCTGTATCGCGAGGTGGTGCTCGACAACAAGCCCAGGCACCACCACACCCCCAAACATCCCCGGAGGTAGCCATGTTCCTGAACCGCCAGAACCCGACCGAGCACGTGATCGCAGACCAGGCACCAGCCGCCCTGATGCTGCTCCGCATCGCGATCGCATTCGTGTTCGTCACCGAGGGCCTCCAGAAGTTCCTGTCCCCCGAAGCGCTCGGCGCCGGCCGGTTCATGAAGATCGGGATTCCCTATCCGGACATCGCGGCGCCGTTTGTCGGCGGCGTGGAGATCGTCGGCGGCGCGCTGGTCTTGATCGGCCTGTACACCCGGCTGGCCGCGTTCGCGCTGGTGATCGACATGATCGTCGCGATCACCGCGACCAAGCTGCCGCTCCTGCTCGGCTACGGGTTCTGGGGCTTCGCCGCCCCGACCGGCGCGACCGGGTTCTGGTCCGCCGCCCACGAGGCGCGCCTCGACATCATGATGCTGTTCAGCTGCCTGCTGCTGCTCGCGATCGGCCCCGGCAAGGCGTCGTTCGATCAGCGCGGCTAGGCTCGCCCGCCGAGCCGCCGCGGCCCGCCCGGGGTCTCGATCTCGACCAGCAGGTAGGGCGGCTCCCCGGCCGGCAGCGGCGACACGACCACCGCGGGGTCGTCGAACCCGATCGAGCGCAGCACGGCCTCGAGCCGGTGCGCCTCCGGGTGATAGAGGTGCAGCGCGCGCAGCGAGCAGCCGACGTCGTCGAGCCGGCTCGCGATGTGGCCCTCGGTATGCCACTCGATCATCATCGGCGCCGCGCCGCCCATCGGCAGGCTGCCGTCCCCGGGGACGGTGAGCAGCCAGCGCAGCGCCCCGCGGGTCAGCGCCTCGATGTGGCCGAGCGACTCGGACGCGGCCGCCGCCACGGCGCGAACGTCGCCGGTGCGCGCCACCCAGCCGGCGAGCCGGGGCAGCGTGGCGGGCGTCTCGTCGTCGAGCGCGTACCACCGCCGCCGCGGCGGCCTGGGCGCGGCCGGGTTCGGCGCGATGACCTCGAGGAACACCGCGTCGCCCAGCCGGAGCAGCCAGTTGTGGGTGCCCATCTGCGGGTGCTCGCCACCGGGCTGCATCGGCACGCCGAGCGTATCCGAGACGTACTTCACTCCGATCGCAAGGTCCGGAGCTGTCACGACGATGTGGTCGACGCAGCAGGGCGCAGTCATCGGGGTCCTCCCTTCATCTATGCCACCTCGCGGGCGGCTCGGCCCGTTGCCGGCGTCCGGAGCCGTCGTGCCGCCCGCGATCCTGGGCCCGCGGCGCGAGAACCGGACTCGCCGGGGTATCATCCCGCGCCATGATCCCCCTGCCCGACATCCGCGCCGCGGCCGAGCACCTCGCGGGCACGCTGCACCGCACCCCGGTGCTGTCCGCACACTCGATCGGAGCGCGCGCCGGGGTCGATCTCCGGCTCAAGTGCGAGTGCTTCCAGAAGACCGGCTCGTTCAAGCCGCGTGGCGCGCTCCACAAGGTGCTCTCGCTCCCGGCCGCCGACCGGGCGCGCGGCCTGGTCACGGTGTCGGCCGGCAACCATGCCCAGGCGGTCGCCTGGGCGGCGCGCCACGTCGCGGCACCGTGCGTGGTCGTCATGCCGACCGCCGCGCCGCGGTCCAAGCTCGACGCGGTCCGCGGCTACGGCGCCGAGATCGTGCTGCACGACGACCGCGCCACGCTGTTCGACAAGCTGCGCGAGGTCGAGCGCGCGCGCGGGCTGACCTTCGTCCACCCGTTCGACGATCCGATCGTGCTCGCCGGCGCCGGCACCGTCGGCCTGGAGATCCTCGAGGACGCGCCCGACGCCAGCGCGGTGATCGTCCCGGTCGGCGGCGGCGGCCTGCTCGGCGGCGTCGCCTCCGCGATCAAGGCGATCGCGCCGCGGGTCCGCGTCGTCGCGGTCGAGCTCGCGGCCGGCCCCGGCCTGGGCCCCGCGCTCGCCGCCGGCAAGCCGGTCCCGGCGCCCCGCCCCGACACCCTGGCCGACGGCATGACCCCGCCGTTCGTCGGCGCGCTGCCGCTCGCGATCGCGCGCGAGGCGGTCGACGATCTCGTCACGGTGACCGAGGCAGAGATCATCGAGGCCATGCTGCTGCTGATGACCCGCGCCAAGCTCTACGTCGAGGGCTCGGGCGCCGCGGCGACCGCCGCCCTGATCGCCGGCAAGGTCAAGCTGCCGGCGGGCAGCCGCGCCGTGGCCATCGTGTCCGGTGGTAACGTCGACCCCGAACGCGCCCTCGGCGCACTGGCGGTGCCGCGATGAACGTCCTCGTCCTGTCCCACACCGACGTCGCTCGCCTGCTCCCCATGGAGGCGTGCGTCGAGGTCATGGCCGGCGCGCTGCGCGCCACCAGCCAGGGCGGCGCGGTGCTGCCGCTGCGCTCGGTGGTGTGGATGCCCGATCGCACCGGCATGATCGGCCTGATGCCGGGGTTTCTCGAGCAAAGCGATCCACCGAAGAGCCTCGGGCTCAAGGTCGTCAGCATCTTCCCCGGCAACCACGCCGCCGGATACGACTCGCACCAGGGCGTCGTGATGCTGTTCGACACTCGGTACGGCTACCCGCTGGCGATCATGGACGCCAGCAGCATCACCGCGATCCGGACCGCCGCGTGCAGCGGCGTCGCCACCCGTGCGCTGGCGCGCGACGACGCCGGCGACCTGGCGATCCTGGGCTCGGGCGTCCAGGCCCGGACCCACCTCGCCGCGATGCGCGCCGTCCGCACGCTCCGCCGCGTCCGGGTCTGGAGCCGCACGCCGGCCAACGCCCAGCGGTTCGCCGCCGAGAGCCCGGTACCCGTCGAGGTCATGCCGACCGCGCGCGCCGCGGTCGACGGCGCCGACCTGATCTGCACCACCACCGCCGCCCGCGAGCCCGTCCTCGAGGGCGCCTGGCTCGCCCCCGGCGCCCACGTCAATGCGGTCGGCGCGTGCTTCGCCGCCACCCGCGAGCTCGACACCGCCGCGGTCGCCCGCGCGCGGCTCGTCGTCGATCGCACCGAATCGGCGATCAACGAGTCCGGCGACTTCCTGTTCGCCCGGCGCGATGGCGCGATCGGCGACGACCACATCCTCGGCGAGCTCGGCGATCTGCTGCTCGGCCGGTTCACCGGCCGGCGCGGCGCCGGCGACATCACGCTGTTCAAGTCGCTCGGCATCGCGATCGAGGACCTCGCCTCGGCCCACTACATCTATACCCAGGCGATCGCTCAGGGCGCGGGCATCTCGGTGCCGCTCGGCCCCGACCCCCAGCCGCATCCCTGAACGGGAGCTTCGCCAGCCATCACCGGCCGGCGCACCCGGGCTCCGCCGGCTCAGCGCGGGCGGGGCATCGGGCGCGGGACGCGACGGATCAGGTGGGACTCGTCGACCCGCGTGAACACGGCGCGCAGCTTGGCGGCCGAGGTCTTGATCTCGTCCAGGTCGGCGGGGGTGATGTCACCGCGCTGGTGGGCATCGGCGGCGAGCGACTGGACGCGGTCCAGGATTCCCTTGATCGACAGATCGATCGGCTTGATCGCGACCTTGACCTCGCGGTGCGTGGGCTCTTGCGCGATGCGGGCAGTCATCTCATCGAATGTATTGCTGGGCATGGTAGTTCTCCTGTTCACCCGCTGATGTTCTTGACCCCGACATCGTTCATCGTCAGGTTGTCGAGCGCGATGCCCTTGACGTTGACCGGCACCTTGATATCGGTGGCGACGACGCTGCCGACGCTGGCCGACAGGCTGAGGTTGCTCATCACCATCGCGCCGATCGCCATGTGGGCGATCGGCGTGACCCGGATGGTGACGCCGAAGATGCCGAAGTCGACGCCGAGCGACCGGTCGCTGGCCTGGGCATCGAGGTTGAACGCGCCGCTGGTCACGTTCGGGATGTTGGTCTGCGGCACGTTGAGCGTACTCATGGTGAAGCCGGGCAACGCGACCTCGGCCGACGGCGCGAAGCTGGCGATCGTTGCCTCGTCGGTGAAGGTCTGCGGGATCTGGGCGCTCGACAGCGAGAACGCGCCCATGCCGAGCCCGGCCAGGGAAAACCCCGCGACCGGAAGCGAGGTCTTCTTGGCGACCAGGTTGGCAAAGCCTGCACTACCCAGCTTGAGGCTGCTGATCGGCGGCATCGTGGCCGTGATGTTATGGACATCGACGGACGGGACGTTCAGGTGAATGTCCTGCAGCGCCGGCACGGTGACGTTGCCGATGGTGATGCTGAAGAACATCGAGCCGAGGTTCTCCGTGCCGCTGTCACTGGCGATCCCGATGTCGTACCACCAGTCGAGGTGAAACTGCAGCTCCAGGTTCATGCGCACGTTTTGCAGGAACACGCTGCCCGCCTTGACCGTGGCGACGGTGTTGGCAAGCGTTACCTTGTCGATCTTGGCGGTACCGACATTGACCTTGTCGATCGAGATGGTTCCGATCGTCCCGCTCTGGACCGACAGCTCCTCGACATTCACGCGTTTGAGCACCGGGCTCAGGACTTCGGGCAGGCGATTCAGGATCGCCCCTGAGATGAGATCTTTCGGATCAACAGACGCTGGCATGCTCTTGGCCTCCTTGTGAAGGACGGCCCGGGCGAGCTGCCTCCTCCTGCCCCCAATGGCAGAGGCCCTGCGGGCTGAGCCCTGCAGTGCAGCTGCAGCGCAGCTGCTGCCATGAAACGCCATCGCCCGGATCCACCCGCAGACAATATACACCGCCCGGCGATGATCGTGAAGTGTACTGGACGGACAAACATCATTTTGTCCGGTCGGAGAGCGGTCTGCGTGAGTGGTAAACGGTGCCCAGTGGGACCGAGACAGTCCCTGGTCGAAATTTCTGTCGCGGGCGAAATGCGCCAGGCCAGGCGCAGGCGGTGCAGTCCGACCGTCGGTGCATTGCTCCAATGACCCGATGTGCTGCGACCTGTACCAGGCCTTGCAGCGGGTATCCTCTGGTTCACCATGCAGTGGGGAACTTGACAGGACCGCCCCATCGAGGACGATCGAGCCATGACCGCGCCGCGTGGACCTGCATCGACGGCGAATCGTCCGCCGCGACCGCTGACCCTGGCCCCGCGCGTCGCTGCGATCGCCCTGGTGATCCAGGCACTCCTGCGGCAATGGGAGACGTCTGCGACCGGCCTGTCCATGCCCCTCCGTGCCGCGATCCTGCTGTCGATCGCCGCGCTCGGGGTCGCACTGCTCGGGAGCTGGTCGGTGATCGCGCTGCGTGCGGGCCCTCGCTGGGCGATCGCGGGGCTCCTGGCATGGGCCGTGGCGTGGCTGGCGAGCACCGCGGACCTCGGCGCGCGGATCGTCTCGTCGCTCGGAGGACCGTTGCCCACAGGACCCCATCCGCTGCCTCGGCTCGATGCCGATCTGGTCCAGATCCTGGCCACGGTCGGCGGCCTGGGGATCGGGGCCGCGCTGGTGACCGCGATCCGCGACCCGCGATTCCGGCACTCGGCATACGCGCTGCTGGCCGGCCACGCCGTGTTCGGCCTGATCGCAGCCGTTGCCGAGCACCGGATCGCGCTCGCAACGGACTTCCCCAGCATCGTGGCGCTGCGCAGGAATCGAGACATGGCCGCCGTGATCGCCGCCTTCGCGCTGGCCGGGGTGCTGTGGCAGTACTGGCGCCGGGTTGCCGTGCCCGGGCGCCGCGCGGCGTGACCGCACTTGCCGCGGTTCCGTGGCGCCTGCATGCTCGCCGTCGAACCGATGGCACCCCCGTATCTCCGCCTGCGCCAGATCGCGCTCGTCGCGCGGCAACTCGAGCCGGTCGAGCGCCAGCTGACGTCCGTGCTCGCGACCGAGGTCTGCTTCCGCGATCCCGGGGTCGGCAAGTACGGCCTGCACAACGCGCTGTGGGCGCTGGGCGGAACCTTCCTCGAGGTCGTCGCGCCGGTCCGGGATGGCACCGCAGCCGGCCGGTACCTCGATCGCCGCGGCGGCGACGGCGGCTACATGTGTATCCTCGACTGCGACGACCTCGACGCGCGGCGCGCGCAGCTCGGCGCGCTGGGGCTCCGCATCGTCGAGGACCTCCGCGCCGGCGACGCGGTGCTGTGGTCCGAGGCGATCCACCTTCACCCCAGGGACACCGGGGGCTGCCTGCTGTCCATCGACCGCCACTCCGGCGGGGCAGACCCGATGGGGGGCTACCGGTGGGCGGGCGCGGACTGGCAGTCGAAGGCGCGGCGCGACGTGGTGATCGAGGGCGCCGTCCTGCAGTGCGACGATCCCGCCGCCACGGCCCGGCGCTGGGCACAGCTGTTGCGCCGACCCGCCGCGGCGAGCGCCGGCGGCAGCTACGAGCTCCGGCTCGACAACGCGTTCGCCCGCTTCGTCCCGCTCGCCGACGACCGCGGCGAAGGGCTCGCGCGCGTGGATCTGTCGTGCGCCGAGCCTGCGTCGATGATCGCGGCCGCGGCGGCGATCGGAGCC
>DATAPF010000132.1:0-9622 GCA_036265355.1 Kofleriaceae bacterium
GCATGGTCACCGGGTCTGCCGACGAGAAGAAGTTCCGGATCGGCGGGCTCGCCAAGCTCTACCTCCCCGGCCCCGATGTGTTGCTGCAGTTCGAGGGCCAGTTCATGAACCAGCTGATCGACCCGCGCGGCGCGCCCAAGCAGATCATCGCGTATCTGCTGGCGTCGCGGTTCTTCCAGCCGGCGTTCCTGCTCGACGCCGGCCTGGGCTTCTTCGACGAGAACATCCAGATCATCAAGCTCCACCGCGAGTGCATCGACGTCAACTTCCACTGGTTCGCGACCTCGCACGTGGAGGCGCTGTTCACCGGCCGGTTCGAGACCCTGGCGTTCGGCGCGGCCGGCCCGAACGCCGGCTATGCGCTCGCCCAGCTGCACTACCGCCTGTGAGTGGCGGCTGTGAGCAGCGGGTCACCGGCAGCGAGGAGCCGCGTGCTACCAATGCGCATGACCCGGGTGAGGGGTGCGATCGTCCTGGCCGCTGCCATCTCCGCCGCCATCCTCGCCTTCGGGCCGCGGCTCGCGCTCGCCGATCCGGCGGGCGCCCCGGCAGCCGACCGGCCGGATCCGCCGGCTCCCGCGGCGAGCCCGCTGCCCGCTGCGCCCGAGCCGCCGCCGCCCGAGCCGCGCGACGCGACGCGCGGAGGGGTGAATGGACCGGCTTTGCCGGTCCATCCCCCAGAGGGGGGTGATGGGAAAGCCCCCCTATTGATCGACGCGAGGTTCACCTGGCAGCCGTTCGGCTACCTGCGGGCCCAGTACATCACGGTGCAGGACGATCCCAGCGTCGCGTTCGTCGGCCGCTCCGACGGCTTCGAGCTGCAGAACGCGCGGATCGGCGTGCGCGGCGAGCTCGATCGCCGGGTCGCGTTCGTGGTCGCGTTCGACGGCGCGATCGACGAGCGGACCCAGGTCAACACGCCGCAGGGCAAGCTCGGCGTCGGCCTGCGCGACGCGTTCGCCGATGTCGCGCTCGCCGGCCAGCTCGCGGTGCGCGCCGGGTTCTTCCAGGCCGTGGTCGACCCCCAGGCGCTGGTGGCGGACACGGCGCGCGAGCTGGTCGACCAGCCGATCGAGAGCCGCGGCATGCGACCCACCGAGGGCTACCAGACGGCCGGTCTGCCACCGGGGCGCTCGATCGGCGCGGCGATCCGTCTCGACCCCGGGGCGCCGGCTGACGGCGGGGTGGGGCTGGGTTTCGAGCTCGCGGTGCAGAACGGCGCCGACGAGTTCTCGTCGAACAACGACAACGACAAGCCCGCGGTGTCGGCGGCGGTGCTCGCCCGGCTGCCGCGCAGCTGGCTGATGGCCGCCGCGCGCTACAACCCGCGCACGGTCGGTGACCTGCCGTTTCGCCAGGACGAGAACGATCTTCAGGGCACGGTGGGGCTCCGGATCGCGCTCGGCCCGGTGGCGCTCGACGGCGGCGCGATCGTCCAGCGCACGACCTTCCCGACCACCGGCGGGCCGTCCCAGGACGCGTATGGCGGCCACATCCAGGTGATGGTGGCGCTCCCGGTCTCGCTGCCGGGCACCTCACCGCTCTGGGTCGGCTACCGGTTCGGCATCCTCGACCCGTCGAGCCTGGTCACCACCGACCGCGTCATGGAGCACACCGCGGGCGCGGTGCTCGGCCTGCCCCGCTACCGCATGCGGGTGCAGCTCCAGGTGGTCCACGTGGTCGAGCAGGCGGCGCGCGAGCTGCAGAACGACCGGGCGCAGCTCGCCGCGGAGCTCGTCTTATGAATCCCCGCGGGATGAGGGCGGTTGCGGTCGCCGCGCTTGCCGGGCTGGCCGGCTGCGGCGATCCCGCGCCGCACGCCCGCGCCCAGCGGATCGGCGCGCCCGAGGAGGCGATCGGCGGTCCCCATGCGATCGGCCGGATCGGCGACTTCCTGCTGGAGAACGACCAGATCCGGCTGGTGATCGCCGACACCGGGGTCGATCCGGCGGATCCGGGCAAGACGACCAACGGCCGGGTCAACACCATGTTCGGCGGCACGCTGGTCGACGCCGACCTGCGGCGGCCGGGGGGAGACGGCGGCCATGGCAACGATCAGCTCGCCGAGCTGTTGCCGGGCTTCGCGTTCATGATCATCAACCCGACCCGGGTCTCGGTCACCCGCGACGGCGAGGACGGCCGGCCCGCCGAGGTCACCGTGGTCGGCACGCCGTCGGACCTGCTGCAGCAGGTCGGCCTGCTCGACACCGGTCTGCTCGGGCCGTCGAGCCTCCAGCTCACCCAGACCTACCGGCTGCCGCCCGGCAAGCGCTACGTCGAGATCGACACCACGATCAAGAACGTCAGCGGCGGCGCCCGGCCGTTTCCATTCCTCGATCCGACCCAGCTGCGCGACCTCGGCTTCGACATCCCCGGGATCGACAAGATCCAGCTCAGCGTGCCGCTGGGCCAGCTGCCGCTGCTCGGCGGCGAGCAGGACCTGTTCGCGCCCGGCGCCGGCTTCAACATCCGGTTCACGATCGATCACAGCTACGATCAGTCCACCGGGTTTCCGGCGTTCCCTGGCCTGGTGATCGACTACCTGGCGAGCCGCGGCAACGGCGTGTCGTACGGCCTGACCATGCCCAAGTCGCCGGACAACTACGTCCACGCGTATGCCGCCGGCTATCCGGGCCAGACCCTCACGCCGTACTCGATGCTCCTGCCGTTCACCTACGCCGGGGTCGCCGGGGTCTACATGTACCGGCCGCCGGCCCAGCTCGGGCCGGGCGAGCAGTTCACGTACACCGCGTACTTCGTGATCGGCAGGGGCGACGTCGCCTCGGTGCTCGACACGATCTACGAGCTGCACGGCGAGCCGACCGGCGCGCTCGGCGGACGCGTGATCGACCAGCAGACCAGCCAGCCGGTGGCCGGGGCCAACCTCATCGTCCTCGACGCGGCCGGCCGCGTGGTCGATCAGATCGCCACCGATCGCAACGGCAGCTTCCTGGCCCACCTCGCGCCGGGCAGCTACCGCACCCTCGCGGTCACCGACGACCGGCTCGCCACCGCGCCGGCCGGCGTCACGATCGCGGCGGGCGCCCAGGTCGGCGTCGGGCCGATCGAGATGGCGCCCCCGGCCACGCTCGTGGTGTCGGCGATCGACGAGCTCGGCCGCCACGCGCCGGCCAAGATCCAGCTGCTCGGCCACGTGGCCCCCGCCGACCGCGGCAAGGATCCGCGGACGTTCCTGTACTCGCTCGAGCGCGGCGAGCGGATGCGGCCGACCGCGTTCGACGGCACCGACCGCTACGTCGAGGGCGCGTGGTGGACGGTCGACGGCCGGGTGTCCGCCGCGGTGCGCCCGGGGACCTACGACCTGATCGTCACGCGCGGGCCCGAGTACGAGATCACGCAGAAGACCGTCGTGCTGCGCCCGGGGGCGTTCACCGCCGAGCAGGTCGCGCTGGTCCGCGCGTTCCGCACCGACGGCTGGATCGCGGGCGACTTCCACATCCACGCCCAGCCGTCGACCGACAGCGGGCTGCCGATCGCCACCCGGGTCGCGAGCTGCGCCGCCGAGGGCCTCGAGGTCGCGGTCGCGACCGATCACAACTACATCACCGACTACGCGCCGGTGATCGCCGCGACCGGGCTCGACGGCTGGCTGCTCGGGATCCCCGGGATGGAGCTCACCACGTTCGAGATGGGGCACTTCAACGGGTACCCGCTCCGGGTCGACCCGGGCTCGACGCGCGGCGGTGAGTTCCGCTGGACCGGCACGCCGCCGCAGGGCCTGTTCGATCAGCTGCGCGCGCTCGCGATCGATTCCGGCCCCGGCACCGCGCGCGGCATCGTCCAGGTCAACCACCCGCGCCAGGCCGTGCTCGGCTACTTCGCGCAGTTCTTCGTCGACCAGGCGACGGCCGAGCCCTACACGCCGACCGGCATCCTCGGGATCTTCGCGCCCTACGGCGACGAGTTCCAGCCCGGGAGCTACTCGACCGACTTCGACGCGATCGAGATCCTCACCGGCAGCCGGCTCGAGGACGTCCACACGTTCCGCGCGCCCGATCCGCTGCCGCCCGGGCCGTTTCCGGACCCCCAGCCGGTGCCCGGCCAGATCGTCGTCGGACCCGACGGCCGCCCGTCGTTCCCCGGCGTGGTCGAGACCTGGTTCACCCTGCTCGATCGCGGCCACCGGGCCACCGCGATGGGCGTGTCTGACAGCCACCACCTGCTCGGCGACGAGCCGGGCTATGCGCGCACGCTGCTTTACGTCGGCGCCGGCAAGGACGTGCCGGGCGGCTTCACCCGCGACGACGTGATCGACGCGGTGCGCGGCCATCGCGCGATCACCACCAACGCGCCGTTCCTCGAGCTGACGATCGGCGACGCCCGGATCGGCGACACGATCACCGCGCCCGGCGGCAACGTCGACGTCGACGTCCACGTCCGCTCGCCGTCGTGGGCCAAGGTCGACCACCTGGTCGTGTACGCCAGCAGCCAGATCGTCGCCGATCAGGCGATCCCGGCGAGTCAGGGCACCGACTACCAGACCCGGATCCACGTCCATCTCGCGGCCGACAGCTGGGTCGTCGCGGAGGCCACCGGCCGAGGCAACCTGTTCCCGGTGGTGTCGGCGGTCGAGTTCCCGCCGCTCGACGCCACCGTGCTGATCCGGGCGCTGTCGCACGGCCTCGATCTCGGCGCGCTGCCGCTGACCTCCAACCTGCGGCCGAGCTCGACCCACATCATCACGCCGTACGCGATCACCAATCCGATCTGGATCGATGTGGACGGCAACGGCTGGACCCCGCCCCGGCCGCCGCTGCCGCGCCGGACGGCGGCCGGTGGGCCGCGGCCCGACATCCGCGCCCGGTTCGACGCGCTCCCGGAGATCTCTCGATGACCGGCCGCGTCGTGCGCGCCTTCCCGCGGCTCGCGGTGGCTACTGCACTGGCCATCTCACTGGCTGGACCACCAGCCTGGGCGCATGTGTTCCCGTCGCTCCACACGGTGGTGGTCCAGGTCGAACGCTGCGAGATCGCGGTGCTGATCGGCTACGCGGCGGGCACCGGCGAGCCGACCGAGCGGATCATCGCCCGCGCGGCCAGCCAGCCGAAACCACACGCGCTCGACGCGCTGCGTGCATCGCTCACCGCGTTCGCCCTCGCGCCGCTGTCGTTCACGCTCGACGGCCGGCCGCTGTCGCCCAGCTCCGTCCACGCCAAGATCGGCGTCGATGGCGGTGGCACGCGGCCGATGGTGGTCGTGCTGGCGACCTTTGCGCTGCCGGCCGGTGGCGAGCTCGCGATCCGCTCCAGGGACCCGCGCACCACACGGATATCCTGGCAGGATCGCTCGAGCGGCCGGATCGCCCTCGAGCGCGCTCCCGCCCAGGACCACTGGTACACGGCCGTGGCCTCCTTCTTGCTGCCTCTGGTGCCGACTCCGGGGTCGCTGGCCCCGGGAGGCTCGGCATGCGCAACCTCGGGATCTTCGCCACACTTGGACTCGCCGCCGCGCTGAGCGGCTGCGCCGATCATCCTTACGACCCGGGCGCCCGGGCGGTCGATCCGAGCGCGCCTCGCGTGCACATCCTCGCGCCCGCGCTCGGCACGTTCGCCGGCGACGTCCAGACCCTGACCGTCCGCGGGACCGCGATCGACGACACCGGCGTCGCGTCGGTGCAGGTCAACGGCGTCGCCGCGGCGGTCGCCGGCGATGGCTCGTGGACCGCGACGATCCCGGTCTCGCCGGGCACCCAGCTGATCCGCGCCGTGGCGCGCGACGCGCAGGGCAACACCGGCAAGGAGTCGCGCGCGGTCGTCGTCGGTCCGCTCCAGCCGATCTCCGCTCCGGTCCCCCAGGCGATCGCCGCCGCGATGTCGGCGCAGACCTTCGCCGCGATCGGCCGCGGCATCACCGGCTTCTTGCAGACCGGCGACCTGGCGGCGGCGGTCGCGCCGCTCAACCCGGTGATCGACGTCGGCGGCGGCCCCGACTGCAACTACGTCCAGGCCGCGATCACCCAGCTGTCGGTCGGCAGCGCGAGCAGCGTCAGCCTGCTCCCCGAGCCCGGCGGCCTCGCGCTCGACGTCGAGCTCGATCGCGTCACGCTCGGCATGCACCTGGCGTACTCGGTGCTCTGCCTCGACGGCGCCAGCGATCTCACGATCACCGCGAGCCACATCAAGGTCGCCGGCATGCTCGGCGTCGGCGTCAAGGCCGGCGCATTCGACATCGCGCTGACCGGCCAGGCCGTCCAGCTCACCGGCGTCGACCTCGACCTCACCGGCCTGCCCGGCGACGTCATCGGCTGGCTCGACCTCGACCACGCGCTCGCCTCGGTCGCCGGCTGGGCCGCGCGCCAGCTCGTCGTGCCGGCGCTCAACAGCGCGCTCGGCTCGCTCAACGACACCCGGACGGTCAACGTGCTCGGCACGGCCGTCGACATCCACCTCGCTCCGGCGCACATCGCGTTCGACGCCAGCGGCGCGGTGATCGAGCTCGACACCGTGCTGCGCGCGCAGGGCGACGCCGGGGCGCCGGGCTTCGTGTTCCTGCCCGGCGACCTGCCGGCGATGTCTCCCGATCGCGGGTTCGCCCTGGCGGTCGCCGATGGCGCGGCCAACCAGCTGCTGACCAGCCTGTGGGCCGCCAAGGCGCTCGATCGCAGCTTCGACCTCACCACCGGCAGCTACGGCGACATCGGCAAGCTCTACGATCGCGTCGAGCTGTCGGCCGCGGCCCCGCCGTTCGTCGCGGCGTCCGGCGGCGCGCTCCGGCTGACGATCGGCGACCTGATCGCCAGCTTCAAGAACGGCGACGCGCTCGCCACCCAGGTCGCGATCAGCGCCGAGGTCGACGTCAAGGTCGTCGCCGACGCCAGCGGCCTGCCGCGGCTCGACGTCGGCACGCCGACCACCTACGTCGACATCCTCGACGAGCACGTCACCGGCGCGAACGTGCTGTCCAACGCCCAGTTCGAGGTGATCGCCTCGTTCGCGCTGTCGCGCGTGATCGCGATCGGCTCGGGCGCGATCGGCGCGATCCCGCTGCCGTCGCTGGGCGGCGTCGCGGTCACCGACCTGGGGATCACCGAGCAGACCGGCTACCTCGTGGTCCACGGCAACGTGCAGTAGCCGCGGTAGGAACTAGCCCAGCGCAGCCGTGGAGCCGCGGATCACGAGCCGGCAGGGCAGGGCTTCCAGACCGGAGCGTGGTGAGCCGTCGAGGGCGGCGAACAGTGCCCGGGCGGCAGCCCGCCCGATCTCCTCGAGATTCATGTCCACGCTGGTCAACGAGGGCCGCGCGCCCGCAGCCAGGACCTCCCAGTTGTCGAAGCCCATCACGGCGACGTCGCCGGGCACGTCGCGGCCGCGCTCGCGCACCGCGTCGAGGACCCCGCGCGCCACCTGGTCGCTGCCGCAGAAGATCGCATCGACGTCGGGTTCCTGACTCAGCAGCATCGAGGTGGCCGCACGTCCCCACCCCTCCGACCAGGCGCCGTAGCGGACCTCGCCGACCAGGGAAAGCCCGGCATCCTTCAAGGCGGCGTGTGCGCCTCTGGCACGGTCGCGCGCCGCACCGTAATCAGGATCACCAGTGATATGGGCAATCCGGGTCCGGCCGCAGGCGATCAGGTGCTCGATCGCCAGCCGTCCGGCGGCGACGTTGTCGCAGACGATCGAGAGGTCGGCGGGGTCCTCCGAAGGGGCGTACGTATAGACGACCGGCACCGGGAGCTTGCGGCCGAGCGACGGACGCGGATCGGTCCGACTCCCGACGACGATCAACCCGTCGACGCGGCGATTCAGCAACGCCTGCACGTGGTGCTGCTCGCGGATCGCGTCGCCACGGGCGTCGCACAGGAAGACCGCGACCCGTCCCGCGCCGAAGGCGTCCTCCGCGCCCATGAGGATCGGAATGCTGAACCGGCCGTCCAGGTCGCTGGTCAGCAGCCCGACGGTGCCGGTGCGGCCGGCAAGCAGGCTGCGGGCCAGGCTGTTGGGAATGAACGACAGCTGGTCGGCAGCCTCGGCCACGCGGGAGCGGGTCTCGGCGCGTACGTGATCGCGCCCGTTGAGCGCCTTGGAGGCCGTCGCGACCGATACCCCGGCGAGCCGGGCGACATCGGCGAGCGTGGGCGCACGGCCACGAGCAACCTGCCCGGTCCTTGCGCCGCTGTTCTTCGCCACCCGTCGTCGCATGCGTCGATACGCCATGAATGCCCACAACGTACACCGTGGCCGAAATCGGTGCTGAACTGATTACCTGCCCACCGGCGCGTGACCTCGTCGCAAACGACGATGGGATTGCAAGAAGGTCTTGACGCCGACCCACGCCGGGGCGAGATTTGCCGAAAAGCTTTTCGGAGTTTTTCGGCGGGCGCGGCCGTGACATCGGCAGGCGCGCCCTCCGGTCGGGACGGGGATGGCTCTCGTCGCAAAGGAGGTATGACGTGGCACATCGTCAGCTGGATCGAGTTCTGTGGGTCCTGGCCGCGACCATCGGCGCGCTGGGTGGCTGCCTGAGCGAGGACGGCGACCCGCCGGACGTATCCTCGATGCCGAGCGCGCTGTCGCGCGACAACGGGCCCGAGCGCAACGGCACATCCGGAGCTGGTCTCGACCCGACCGGGTCATTCGACCCGGCCGCGGCGAGCAGCCAGTCGGCGGACCGCCACCACCAGGGGTTTCCGTCCGGGATCCCGCCCGCGGTGGACCCCGGAACGCCGACGTATTCCGCCAGCAGCACGCCGATCGCTCCCGAGCCGGTCGGGTTCGATCCCACGCGGAGCATGTACGAGCGCATGTACCGCGCCGACCTCCAGGCGGGCGGCGAGTCGTTCTGGTTCGACCGCATGCTCGAGCGGCAGGCCGGAACCAACGGCGACAGCACGCTGTTCACCCGGGGCAGAGCGCTGTACATGTACACGCACAATCCGGCCATCCTCGGCTTCGCCGGCGCTGGCACCGGGGCCAACATCGGGGGCGGCGGCGTCGCCTACCGCGAAGCGATCCAGATCGGCAACGCCAACTGCCGGGCCAGACCGGACGCGCCTTGCAATCTGTACGCCGTGGCGGTCTCCGATGCCACCCTCACCGAGACCACCGCCGAGCGGCGCCAGTACCCGAGCCACTGGTCGAGCGTGCACACGGACGGAAGCCTCACCGTCCACCAGCGCAAGTTCATCACGCACAACAACGTGGCCGTGACGGTCCTGGAGATCACCAACCTGAGTGCCCAGTCGACCGCGCGGACGATCACCGCCACGACACCGAGCTGGGTGACGCAGTCGGCATCCGCAGACGGCACCGAGCTGGTCGGCAGCTTCACCACTCACTACAACCTGACCACGGTCTCCACCCGGTTCAGCGGTGACGGCTTCACCGCCAGTGGAAACAGCCTGGTTCGCAGCATCGAGATCGGCGCCGGCGCGTCGCTCACCATCAAGCTGCAACTGGGCGCCATCGCGGACGAGATCCCGGAGTCGGGTCCCGAGTACGAGCGGTATCGCGCCTATGACCCCCTGCAGGCGTGGCGCACCCAGCTCGCCGAGTACAACCGGTGGTGGGTCGACAACGTGCCGTTCATCGACGTTCCAGACGATAACATCAAGAAGATGTCGGTGTATCGAACGTTCCTCAACCGGTTCGATTACATCGACGCC
>DATAPF010000133.1:0-7595 GCA_036265355.1 Kofleriaceae bacterium
ACCTGCGGATCGGCCGCGTGATCAGCGCGGTCGCGGATCTCGATCGCATCGACGGCGCCGGCCTGCTCGGCGGCGACCCGGTCGACGAGCTCGGCGTCGGCATCGCCCAGGGCCCACACCCCGAGATCGGCGACAACGCGATCTGGATCGTCGTGCTGCTCGCGAGCCGGCGCGGCCACTGACTCAGCGCGAGCCGAGCGCGGCGAGCACCGCGACGTCGATCGCGTCGGCGGCGGCGTACAGCGACTCGCCGTCGGCCGGCGCGACGTGGCGCGGCAGCGCGGCGCCGACCTCGTCGGTCAGCATGCGGGCCAGCGCGTCGAACGAGGGCTCGGAGCCCGCGATCTCGGCGACCACCGCGATGATCGCCGCGACGTCGTCGGCCGGCTGCGATCCGGCGACCGGCCCGAGCCCGGCTGCCATCACGGTCGGGACCGCGCCGTCGTCGAGCACGATCGTGCGCGCCGAGATCGCGCCGTGGCTGCCGCCGAGCTCGTGGATCGCCGCGGCGGCGCGCGCCAGGCGCTTGAGCATGCGCACGGTCTCGGCCGGTGGCAGGTTGGGCGGCGCGTCGGCCAGCGACGCCCCGGCCGGCGCCTCGAACACTGCGATCCGCGCGGCGCGGTCCAGGCTCAGCGCGCGCTGCACGAACGGGCTCTGGGCGCGGCCGAGCAGGCGGGCGCGGTCGAGCGCGCGCAGCGCCTCGTCGCTGGCGTCGAACCGCTCGATCACCACCGAGCGGTCGAGCACGGTGTCGACCGCGCGCGCGAGCTCCGAGATCGCGGTGCGCCCCAGCGGGGTCTCGAACTGGTAGCGCGGCCGGGCCTCGCCCTCCTCGGCGAGCTCGGCGATCGAGTGGGTGCCGGTGGTGCGCCGGCGGCGGGTGCCGAGCACCGGCTGGCCGCCGAGATCGAGCGCCTCGAGCTGGTGGCGCAGGTCGCCGAGCGCCGGCGTGCGATCGCGCGGGTTCTTGACCAGCAGGTCGGCGAGGATCGGGTCCCAGCCGGGGGCGAGCTCGGGGTGGACGGCGGTCGCGCCGGGCGGCGGCTCGCCGAGGTGCTGGGCGACGAAGTCCGGCCCCAGGAACGGCAGCCGTCCGGTCACCGCCTCGAACAGCGTGATCCCGAGCGCGTAGAGGTCGGCGGCGATCGAGATCGGCGCGCCCGTGATCTGCTCGGGCGACATGTAGGCGAGCGTGCCGATCAGGCCGCCGGTCTGGGTCTGGCCGAGGTCGACCAGGTGGGCGACGCCGAAGTCGCCGAGCTTGGCGGTGCCGCGCGCGTCGAAGAAGATGTTCGCCGGCTTGACGTCGCGGTGGACCACGCCGCGGTGGTGCGCGGCCTCGAGCCCGGCGATCACGTCGAGCGCCATCCGGCGCGCCTGGACCGCGGTCAGCCGGTCGCCGGCGGCCAGCCGCTGGGCGAGCGAGCCGCCGGGCAGGTACTCCATGACCAGGAAGCCGCGATCGACCGAGACGTCGTAGACCTCGACCAGCGACGGGTGGCGCAGCGTGCTCGCCAGCCGGGCCTCGCGTACGAACCGCTCGTAGGCGGCGCCGCCGCGCGCCCCGGCGGCGAAGAACATCTTGATCGCGACGGCGCGCCCGGCGACCTCGTCGCTGGCCAGGAACACCCGGCCCGACGCGCCGGCGCCGAGCAGCCGGTCGAGCCGGTAGCGGTTGGCGATCACCTCGCGATCGCGGCCGGTCTTGCGCTCGGTGGTCTGGTCGCGCCAGGTCCGCAGGTACAGGTCGAGGTCGGCCGGGACGGCCGGGTCGAGCCCGCGCAGCTCGAGCAGCGCGTCGCGCGCGCCGTCGCGCAGCCCCATCGCCGCCAGGGTCGCGATCAGGTGGCGCTGGGCCTCGGCGCGCAGGGCCGGCTGCTTGCGCGCATCCTGGAGCAGCCGGGTCGCCTCGGGGTAGGCGCCGCGCCGGGCGAGGATGCGGCCGAGCGCGAGCTGGATCTGGGCGCGCTCGCCGTCCGCCGCGAGGTCGAGCGCGCGCTCCAGCATGCGGCCGGCGTCGCGGTCGCGGCCGGCGGCCTCGAGCAGGCGGGCGGCGTCGAGCGCCTTGTGGGCGCGGCCGTACAGCTCGATCGCCCGCGCGGTGTCGCCCAGCCGCTCGGCCAGCGGCGCGGCCTCGGCGTGGCGGCGCAGCCGGACCAGCACGTCGAGCGCGGCGCGCGCGCCGTCGTCGGTCCCGGTCAGCCCGGCCATCGCATCGCCGACCGCCGCGGTGTCGCCGAGCTCGAGCGCGTAGCGCAGCGCGCGTGGCAGATCGCCCCCGGCGCGCGCGGCCCCCAGCGCGCCCCGGAAGTCCCACAGCCGCTCGTAGATCTCCGCGGCCCGCGCGTGGTGACCGGCGGCCGACGCGGCGCGTGCGGCCTCGGCGTGGCGCCCGGCGGCGACCAGCGCGTCGATCGAGGGCTCGTCGGAATTGCCTGCCACGGCGGACCGATGGTACCAGAGCACATTCCATGCACCTGCGCAGCGCCCATCGTTCCCTGCTCGTGGTTGGCTCGGTCGCGCTCGACGACATCGACGGCCCGTTCGGGCTGCACCGCGATCTGCTGGGCGGCTCGGCGTCGTTCATCGCGCGCGCCGCGTCGTACTTCACGCGCAACGTGTCGGTCGTCGGCGTGATCGGCGACGACTTCCCGCAGCGCCACGTCGACGAGCTGGTCGCGCTCGGCGTCGACGTCTCGGGCATCGAGCGCGTCGCCGGCGAGACCTTCCGCTGGGTCGGCCGCTACGCCCCCGACCTCGCGACCCGCGAGACCCTGCAGACCCGGCTCGGCGTGTTCGCGAGCTTCCAGCCCAGGCTCGGCGATGCGCACACCGGCGCCGAGCTCGTCCTGCTCGGCAACATCGATCCGGTGCTCCAGCACGACGTGCTGCGCCAGGTCCGCGCGCCGGCCCTGGTCGCCGCCGACACGATGAACCTGTGGATCGACATCAAGCGCGACGAGCTGTACCGCACGCTCGCCCGGGTCCACACCCTGATGCTCAACGACGAGGAGGCGCGGCTGCTCGCCGGCGAGCACAACCTGCGGCGCGCCGCCGCGGACATCCTCAAGCTGGGGCCCAGCTCGCTGATCATCAAGCGCGGCGACGCCGGCGCGCTGCTGTTCCACGGCGGCGGCGTGTTCGCGGCCCCGGCGATGCCGCTGGCCGACGTCAAGGACCCGACCGGCGCAGGCGACAGCTTCGCCGGCGGCCTGATGGGCTACCTCGCGTACGCCGGCGACCTGTCGCCGTCGACGATCCGCACCGCGATGATCATGGGCAGCGTGATGGGCAGCTTCGCGGTCGAGCAGTTCTCGGTCGACGGCCTGCGCGATCTGACGACCGCGCGGATCCAGCAGCGGTTCGACGAGCTCGCCGAGCTCGCCCACTTCGAGCGGGTCCGGCTGTAGCGCGGCTACCCGGCATATTCCGACGCTGGTGAGAGACGAACGGGAGGAACAACCCAAGGTCCGAGCGGGTCTCGCGTCATGCCCCGCCGCGGCGCAGCGCCCGGAGCTCGGCCTCCAGCGCGCGGACCTGGTCTTCGGCGGCGCGCCGAGCGTCTGCCTCGGAGCGGGCCCGGGTCTCGGCTGCCCGCCTCGCCTCCTCGGCTGCCCGCTTGGCCTCCTCGGCGGTCGGCACGACCTGCTCGCCGGCGGCATCGAGCGCGATCCGGAGCCTCACCGCGCCGCCTTCGCGCCTCACCACGAGGAAGGCATCGAGCTCCTGGCTCGGCGCCGGACCGTCGCCTGCGTAGATCCGCAGGAACGCCCCGTCGGCATCGCGCCGGTAGATCTGCAGCGCCACCCGCGCTCCGCCGCGCTCGGCGCTCGCGGCGGCCTCGGGATCGAAGATCACGAGCTCGCGCGCGCCGAGCTGCGCATATTTGAGCGGCGCCTCGTCGTAGTCCTTCTTCCAGTCCTTCGAGACCACCTCCAGCGCCCAGCGCGGCGGCTTGTGGCCCGGCAGCCAAGTCTGCCACATCCCCGGGTGCGGCGGGGGAGGCGGATCGTCGAGAAGGTAGACATCCGGGGAGACGCGGACCATGGGCTCGTCGCGGATCCACGCGAAGAAGTTGTCGCAGGACCAGAACACGTTCGTCCAGCCACGAGACGCGGCGAGCTCCTCGAGCGACGAGCGTACAGTGCGGTTGATCTGGGTCTGTTCGACGCTCTCGCCCATGTCCTCCTCGTCCGTCAGGTACCACGCCGACCAGTCGACCTGCGCGTCGATGTCCTCGGGCGCCGGGTCCCGGACGACGAACGCCCACGGTCTGCGGGCTCGCTGCACGCGCAGAACGGAGCGGGTCGGCAGATGCACCATGCAGGAAGCTTAGCGCATCACGTCTTCGACCGGGATGACCTCGCGCGCCGGGATTGCGCAGGCGGCGCGTCCGGCTGCAGCGTCGCTCGCATGGCAGGTCGGGAAGCTCAGTCGGTCTGCGGCAGCTGGACGCCCGACACCTCGGCCTGGTTGGTCGACTCCGGCTGGTCCATGTAGAACTCGGCGATCAGCTGATCGTCGAACTGGTCCGCGTACCGGCCGACCCCGGCGACCAGCGTCGAGAACTCGTCGCCGTCCATGCCCTTGAGCGGCCGGCCGGCGTGCAGCACGACCCAGCCGTCGCTCTGGATCGCGAACGACGCGATGCCGCCCATGTACGTGTTGTGCTCGAGCAGCTTGCGGTAGAACGCCAGCTCCTTGCCGCGCGGCACCGCGCGGAACAGCGGCGCGATCGCGACCACCGCGGCGCCCGAGATCCCGACGATCACGAACGCCGAGCCCCACTGCAGCCGCATCAGGTTGTCGTCGATGCGCACCGCCCGGTCGGCGAGCTCCGCGGACGCCATCAGGTCATCGAGGACCGCCATCACCACCCTCCGCGCTCGCGCGACCCTGCCGTGCGATCGATGCTGGTCTGTACGAGATCTGGCATGTGACCCTCCTTGGGGCGTAGCACGTCGTACCATGCGAGGCGTGACCCACGGTACGCGTGAACGCAGCATCTGGGCCTGGGGCTGGCGCGACCGCTTCCCCGACGCCGCGGCCCGCGCCGGTCTGGTTCAGCTCACGCGCGCGATGCTGCCGGGGGCCGAGCCCGCGGTCCGCCCGCTCCCGCCCGGCCATGACGGCGCCCCGGAGGTCGCGCCGCCCGCGGTGGCGATCCCCGACGCGCTCGCCGACTTTGCGACCGCCGCGCCGCGCGATCGCGCGATGTGCACGCGCGGCCGCGCCTTCCCCGATCTGATCGCCGGGTTCGCCGGCGACCACGCCGGGGCGCCCGACCTGGTGGCGCGCCCGCGCGACGCCGCCGAGGTCGCGCGCACCCTCGAGGTCTGCAGCGCGCGCGGCTGGGCCTGCGTGCCGTTCGGCGGTGGCACGTCCGTGGTCGGCGGTGTCGATGCTGCGCTCGCGCGCGGTGGTCGCCCCGCCGCCGTGGCGCTCGATCTGGCGGCGCTGTCCGGCGTGCGCGAGGTCGACCCGACCAGCCGGCTCGCCCGGATCGCGGCCGGCACCCCCGGGCCGGTGCTCGAGGACCAGCTCGCCGCGCACGGCCTCACCCTGCGCCACTTCCCGCAGTCGTTCGAGCACTCGACGCTCGGCGGCTGGCTGGCGACCCGCGCGGGCGGCCACTACGCCACCGGGGCGACCCACATCGACGATCTCACCCACGCGATCACGATGATCACCCCGCGCGGCGAGCTCGCGACCCACCGCCACCCCGGCTCCGGCGCCGGCCCCGAGCCCGCGCGCCTGGTGCTCGGCTCGGAGGGCGCGCTCGGCGTCATCACCGAGGCGTGGATGCGCGTCGTGCCGCGGCCGCGCTGGCGGGCGAGCGCCAGCGTCGCGTTCGCCGAGCTCACCGCCGGCGTCGCGGCGGCCCGTGCGCTGGTCCAGTCCGGCCTGTCGCCCAGCAACGCGCGCCTGCTCGACGCCGGCGAGGCCCGCCTGCACCGCGTGCGGCTGGACGGCACCAGCGTGCTGCTGATCGGCTTCGAGTCCGCCGACCACCCGCTCGGCCCCTGGCTCGCCCGCGCGGTCGAGCTCGCCCGCGATCACGGCGGCACCGTCATCGCCGGGCCGACCGAGAGCGACGACGCCTCGCGGACCGGCGCGGCCGGTGCGTGGCGCCAGGCGTTCTTCGACGCGCCCTACCTGCAGTCGGCGCTGCTCTCGATCGGCGTCATGAGCGACACGTTCGAGACCGCCTGCAGCTGGACGCAGTTCCCCGCGCTCCACGCCCGGGTCACCGCGGCCGTGTCGCGAGCGCTCGCCGACGAGTGCGGCGGCGGCATCGTGACCTGCCGGTTCACGCACCTCTATCCCGACGGCCCGGCGCCGTACTACACGTTCGTCGGCGCGCTCCGCACCGGCGGTGAGCTCGCGCAGTGGCGCGCGGTCAAGGCCGCCGCGTCCGAGGCGGTCACCGCCGCCGGCGGCACGATCACCCACCACCACGCGGTCGGCCGGATCCACCGGCCGTGGTACGACCGCGAGCGGCCCGCGCTGTTCGGCGACGCGCTCGCCCAGGTCAAGCGCACGCTCGATCCGCAGGGCATCCTGAACCCCGGCGTGCTGATCGACGTATGACCACGAATCTGTCTCCCTTCTTGCTGTTCGATGGAGACTGCGCGGAGGCAATGGCGTTTTACCGCTCCTGTCTGGGCGGTGAGCTGACCCTCCTCCGGCTCGGCGATACCCCGATGAAGCAGCAGGCGCCGCCGGCGCAGCATCACAAGGTCGTCCATGCGCACCTGAAGAGCGGCGCGCTCGAGTTCTCGGCCACCGACTGGCTACACCCCACGCGGATCCGCACGCCGGGAAACACCGTCGCCCTGTACGTTCAGGGCGGGTCCAGCGAGCTCAGGGAGATCTTCGACAAGCTCTCGGTCGGAGCCGATCCGGAGCTCCGCGACGACCTGCGCGAGATGCCGTTCGGGCTCTATGGACACCTTGCCGATCGATATGGGGTCCACTGGTTCTTCCGGGGACCGCCGGAGCCCTAGGCGGCGCCGCTCACACCGTGCCGGCAATCGCGCGCACGTCGACCTCGCTGTCGCCGAGGATCGCCGCGTAGGCCTCGGCCCACGCCCTGGCGTCCTGCAGGGCCGGCAGCTCGACGATCGAGAACCCCGCGACCAGCTCCTTGGACTCGGTGAACGGGCCGTCGGTCCACGTCCGCTTGCCGCCGGCCGAGCGCAGGCGGGCGCCGGTCACGCTCGGCGCGAGCGTCGCCGCGGTCTGCAGCACGCCATCGCGACCGAGCTCCTCGAGCAGCCGGGTCAGCGCCGCAGGCTCGGCGGCGCCGGCCTCGAACGCACGGTCGGCCTTGCGCAGCAGCAGAAAGCGCAGCGGCGCGCGTGCCGGCCGCTCCATCAGGCCGAGATCCCAGGGCTCGACGACCGGCCCGATCTCGATCTCGCCATCGCCCAGCGTGCCGGCGAGCCGCGTCGCGATCTCGATCGCGTGGTCCATCGAGTCCGCCTTGACCATCGCGAAGCTGGCGAGCAGCTCGTTGCGGCCCTCGAGCGGGCCGGGGGTGACGGTGCGCTGGCCGGCCTCGAACACGAGCCGGACGCGGCGCGAGCTGG
>DATAPF010000134.1:0-10178 GCA_036265355.1 Kofleriaceae bacterium
AGCGCATCGAGGACCTCGTCGTGGCGGCGGTGCGACCGCGCGAGCTGGACGAGGCTTGCGAGCTCCATGTCCGCTACAGGATCCACGATCCGCGCGATCGCGCGAAACTCGCGGCGCCGAAAAAGTGCGCACCGCGACGGATCGCCGCGCGTCAGGTGCTAGACAAACGACCATGCCGGAGAACGTCGTCATCATTGGAAGCGGACCGGCCGCCCACACGGCGGCCATCTACGCGGCGCGCGCGAACCTGTCGCCCGTGCTGTTCGAAGGCTTCATGGCAGGCGGGATCGCCGCCGGCGGCCAGCTGACGACGACGACCGACGTCGAGAACTTCCCGGGCTTCCCCGATGGCATCGACGGCCGCGAGCTGTGCGAGCGCTTCCGCGCCCAGTCCGAGCGCTTCGGGACGCGCATCTTCACCGAGACCGTCACCGGGATCGACCTGTCCAGGCGTCCGTTCCGCTACAAGACCGACGAGCAGGAGGGCGAGGCGAAGGTGGTGATCATCGCGACCGGCGCGACGGCCAAGCGCGACCTGATCCCGGGCACGTCCGACAAGGAGCTGTGGCAGAAGGGCGTGTCGGCGTGCGCGGTGTGCGACGGCGCGCTGCCGATCTTTCGCCACAAGCCGCTGTTCGTGGTCGGCGGCGGCGACTCGGCGATGGAGGAGGGCAGCTTCCTCAGCAAGTTCGCCTCGAAGGTCTACATCGTGCACCGCCGCGACGAGCTGCGCGCGTCGGCGATCATGCAGCAGCGCGCGCGCGACAACCCCAAGATCGAGCTGCTGCTGTCGCACCGGGTGTCGGTGGTCGAGGGCGGCCACAGCGTCGAGTCGGTGCGCGTGGTCGACCTCAAGTCCGGCCTGGAGCGCGCGTTGACCGCGGCCGGCCTGTTCTTCGCGATCGGCCACGTGCCCAACGCCCGGTTCCTGGGCGGCCAGGTCGCCACCGACGAGCAGGGCTACATCCTGACCACGCCGGGCACCACGCTGACCTCGGTGCCCGGGGTGTTCGCGGCCGGCGACGTGCAGGACAAGAAGTACCGCCAGGCGATCACCGCGGCGGGCTCGGGCTGCATGGCCGCGCTGGAGGCCGAGCAGTACCTCAGCCATGACCCCTGATCCCCGGAAGGCAAGCGATCCTCGGCCGGTGGGATCGGTGGACGCGCATGTCACGCCGAGCGCGCGGTTTGCATTCGCGTGCGGCGCGCGCTTCGCCGGGAATATCACGAGCCATGGTCAGGTAGCCGTCCGTGGAAGGCCGAGCCATGCCACAATCTCTCTACCCCGTGACCCGAGAACCGCATCCGCCGAACCGCGAGTCTGGCGTGACCAAGATCCTCGCGCTCCTCCTGCTGATCGTCGCCGGCGCGCTGGTCTACACCGTGATCCAGCAGCGCCGGCAGCCCGAGCACTACGTGTCGTTCGAGCCCCGCCCGGTCGCGCAGCGGCCCGACGACAAGCTCGGCGCCGACGAGCAGTCCACGATCGACGTGTTCTCCAAGTTCTCGCGCTCGGTCGTGCACATCACCAGCCTGCAGACCCGCCGCGACCGGATGACGCTCGATCTCGCCGAGATCCCGCAGGGCACCGGATCGGCTTCGTGTGGGACCAGGACGGCCACATCGTCACCAACTACCACGTGGTCCAGCTCGGCAACACCGCGTCGGTCACGCTCAACGACAACACGACCTACCCCGCGACGATCGTCGGCATCGCCCCCGACAAGGACATCGCGGTGCTCCACATCGACGCGCCGCCGCACAAGCTGCTGCCGCTGCCGCTCGGCCAGTCGTCGACCCTCAAGGTCGGCCAGAAGGTGCTCGCGATCGGCAACCCGTTCGGCCTCGACCAGACGCTGACCACCGGCGTGGTGTCCGGCCTCGGCCGCGAGATCCAGAGCGTCACGAAGCACTCGATCTTCGACGTGATCCAGACCGACGCCTCGATCAACCCGGGCAACTCGGGCGGCCCGCTGCTCGACAGCGCCGGCCGGCTGATCGGGATCAACACGGCGATCTTCTCGCCGTCGGGCGCCAACGCCGGCATCGGCTTCGCCGTCCCGGTCGACACCGTGAACTCGATCGTCCCGCAGCTGCTCAAGTACGGCAAGATCAAGCGGCCGGGGCTGGGGATCGTACCGATCCCGGAGCAGTTCGCGATGCAGAACAACATCGACGGGGTGGCGATCCGGGCGGTCAGCGGAGCGGCCGAGCGCGCCGGCCTGGTCGGCATCACCCAGGACATCGACGGCAACGTGCTCGGCGACGTGATCGTGAAGATCGACGGCGCCGACATCCACCGCGCCAGCGACCTGTACCGCGTGCTCGACTCGCACAACGTGGGCGACGTGGTCGACGTCACGGTCGTCAACCAGGGACATCGCCGCACGGTCAAGGTAACGTTGCAGGACGTGTCGCGGTGACCACGCAAGACGTCCGGTGAGCCGAGCTTCGATGGCACCGCACGGCGCCGCGCTGGATCGATGGAATGATCCGCGGCGCCGGCGCGTCGTACCTGCGGGGTCATCCGCCCGGGTCAGGGCAGGCCACCTGCGGAAGCCATAGCTCGTGACGCCGCCTCGCCGCCAGCTCGGGTTCTCGATCGTCGCCGCGATCGTCATCGCGAACATGATCGGCACCGGCGTGTTCACCAGCACCGGGCTGCAGGCCCGCGATCTGCATGATCCGGCGACGATCCTGGCCGCCTGGATCGTCGGCGGCGTGCTCGCGCTGTGCGGCGCCGCGGTCTACGCCGAGCTCGGCGCGATGATGCCCGAGGCCGGCGGCGAGTACGTCTACCTCGGCCGCGCCTACCACCCCGCGGTCGGGTTCCTCGCCGGCTGGGTGTCGCTGACCGCCGGGTTCTCGGCGTCGATCGCGGTGTCGGCGCTCGCGTTCGCGACCTACCTCGCCCGGCTGGTGCCCGCGATCGACGCGCCGGCGGCGTGGCTGACCGCGAACCTCGCGGTCGGCGACCACCACCTGTGCACGATCACGCTCGGCGCGCGCGAGGCGGTGGCGATCGGCCTGATCGTCGCGGTCAGCGCGCTGCACGCGTTCGACACCCGGATCGGTGGCTGGGTCCAGGCCGGGTTCACCGGGGCCAAGGTGCTGCTGATCCTCGGGTTCATCGCGTGCGGCGTCGCGCTCGGCCACGGCGACTGGCAAAACTTGAAGAGCCAGCACGGCGGGCTCGCCAACCTCACCACGCCGCAGTTCGCGATGGCGCTGATGTACGTCAGCTTCGCCTACTCGGGCTGGAACGCGGCGGCCTACGTCGCGGGCGAGGTCGTGCGGCCGGAGCGGACGCTGCCGCGCTCGCTGCTCGCCGGCACCGGCCTCGTGATGACGATCTACGTGCTGCTCAACCTCGTGTTCCTCTACGCGGTGCCGTCCGACACCCTCGCCGGGCTGCCCGGCGGCGCCCCGGTGATCGAGGTCGGCGACGCGGCGGCGCACCACCTGTTCGGCTCGCGCGCGGCGGCCCTGGTCACCTCGGTGATCGCGCTGGCGCTGGTGTCCGGCGTCAGCGCGATGATGATCGCGGGGCCGCGGGTCTGCGCGGCGATGGCGGCCGATGGCGCGCTGCCCGGGCCGCTCAGCCGGTACAGCCGGCGCGGCGTGCCGGCCGTCGCGGTGGTCGCGCTGGGGGGGCTCGCCATCCTGTTCGTGCTGGTCGGCGACCTCGGCCAGCTGATCCGGTTCGTCGGCTTCATGCTGGCGATCTTCGCGGCGCTGACCGTCGGCGCGGTGTTCGTGCTGCGCCGCCGCGGCCACCGCGCGCCGTATCGCACGTTCGGCTACCCGGTCACTCCGATCCTGTTCATCGCGCTGTCGGCCTGGATCGCCTATGCCCAGATCGAGGAGCACCTCGCCGAGAGCCTGGTCGTGCTCGCCGTGCTCGCGGTCGGCGCCGTGCTGTACCGCGTGTTCCGCCGCGCGGTGCGGCGGTCGACGGCCGCGGCGCCGGACGCGCTGCCCGAGGCCCGCGTGGTCGGCGACCCGCAGGGGTGACGCGGATGTGAACCGTGGCGCGACGTTCCCGTGAGCGTCATCCGCTCGCGCGCGCGGCGCGCCAGAAGTCGCGGCACACCGGCGGCGGCTCCGGCCGGTTCCAGGCGCGCTGGGTGAGCAGGATCGTCACGACGCCGGTGGCGGGGTCGGTGCGCCACACCGTGCCCAGACCGCCGTCCCAGCCGTAGCTGCCGGGGGCGGCGGAGCCGTCGGGGCCGATCACCACCGCCATGCCGAGGCCCCAGCCGAGGCGGTCGAAGAAGCCGGGCACCCACTGCGAGGCGGCCTTCTGCGCCGGCGACAGCTGATCGCGCGTCATCGCCGCGACGGCGGCGGCCGACAGCACGCGGGTGCCGCGGTGGCTGCCGCCGTTGCGCAGCAGCTCGGCGAACGCGAGGAAGTCATCGGCGGTCGATACCAGCCCGGCGCCGCCCGCCGGGAACGCCGGGGGCCGGCTCCACTGACCGTCGGGCGGATCGAACAGCCGGAGCGCGCCGGTGGCCGGATCGGCCGTGTAGCTCGTGACCAGCCGGTGGCGCTGGGCCGGCGGCACGCTGAAGCCGGTGTCGATCATGCCGAGCGGCTCGAGGATCCGCTCGCGCAGGTAGGGGTCGAGCGGCCGGCCCGAGGCGCGCGCGATCAGGGCACCGAGCACGTCGCTGCCGGTGTTGTACATCCAGCGCTCGCCGGGCTGGTGCATCAGCGGCAGGGTGCCGAGCCGGCGCAGCCACTCGTCGAGCGCGGGCGCGACCTGCGGCTGCGGGATGCCCTGGCCGAGCTGGAGCTCGTCGAGCGCGCGCTGGATCGGCGTGCTGCCGGGCGGCGCGAGCACGATCCCCATGCCCATGGTGAAGGTCAGCAGATCGCGGACCGTGATCGACCGGGTCGCGGGCACGGTGTCGTCGAGCGGGCCGTCGATCCGGCGCAGCACGCGGCGGCCGGCGAGCTCGGGCAGGTGGCGGTCGACCGGCTCGTCGAGCGTCAGCTGGCCGTCGTCGATCAGGGCCATCGCCGCGGCGGCGGTGATCGGCTTGGTCATCGACGAGATCCTGACGATCGAGTCGCGGCGCACCGGCTCGCTGCCGCCGGCGGCGGTCGCGCCGATCACCTCGACCTCGGCGGCGCCGCGCCGGGCGACCAGCGCGATCAGGCCGGGGACCTCGCCGCGGGTGACATGTCCCGCCAGGGCGTCGTACATGCGGCTGGGCCGCGCCGTCGAACCGTCGTGCGTCATGACCAGATCTCCTGAAGTGGGGCGACCGGCATGATCCTGCGACGAGTCGACCCCGGTTGGATCGACACGACGCGGTCGAGCTCGATGCTGAACGGGTGAGCAGATGGCTCCCCGGTGTCCGCGCGTCCGGGCTCAGTGCGCCGGAGGACGCGCGGAGGTCGAGCGTCCCTGGCCGGGCGCCGTGTCGGTCCGCGCCGGCGCGCCCTCGGCCAGCATGCGGAGGATGGCGTCGCTGAACGCCGGGAGGTCGTCGGGCCGGCGCGAGGTGATGATGTTGGCGTCGGGCACGACCTCGCGATCGACCCAGCGCGCGCCGGCGTTGATCAGGTCGGTCTTGACCGATGGCCACGACGTGATCTGGCGGCCGTAGACCAGGTCGGCCTCGATCAGCAGCGAGGGCGCGTGACACACCGCGGCGACCGGCTTGTTCGCCAGCCCCATCGCGCGGGTGAACGCCACGGCGCCGCGATCGATGCGCAGGTGGTCGGGGGAGTAGCCGCCCGGGATGACCAGCGCGTCGTAGTCCTCGACCTTGGCCTGCGCCACCGACTTCTCGATCTGGATCTGCTCCTTCTGGCGATAGCCCTTGACCGTGTCGCCGGCCTTGACCCCGAGGATGTCGATCTGGTGCCCGGCGCCGCGCAGCCGGTCGTACGGCACGCGAAATTCGGAGTCCTCGAACATCTGATCTACGAGAAAGGCAATCTTGCTCATGACTACACCTGTTGTTTTCCACGGCTTCTGCAAGCGCTACGCCTCGAGAGCGTCGGCGTTCGGCGCAGCCGCTCCGGGCATCGCACATGCAACCTCGGGTTTCGAGGCACAGCCATGGCGAACCCGGAGAACCTCTCACAGCCACACAAGCAGGTGTCGATCGAGCGCGGCGGCCTCGGTCAGAGCGGTTACACCGCCGGCCGCAAGGAAGGCGACACCGCGCTGGACGACGTCCTCGATACCCGGTACGTCGCGCCGCCCGGCAGCGGCTCGGACGGGCTCGGGCTGGACGACCGCTTCACAGGGCGCGGCGGTCCGGTGCGCGATATCTCGCGCGGCGCCCCCGACACGACCTCGAGCAAGCCCGACCCGCGCGACTAGATCTTCTCGGTGCCGCCGGGCACCTTCGGGGGTTGCTGCTGCCCGAGGCGATGCTCCAGGTCCTCCATCCGCTTGCGCAGCTCGTCGATCGCGCCGCGCATGTCGTCGGGCGTGCCGTCGAACCGGAACCAGCCGTTCGTGTCGTCCGGCATGCCCGGGAAGCCGCGGAAGCTGCGCGACTGCGACTGCCACGTCGGACCGGGATCGCTGTCCAGCCGGGCGCGGAGCTCGACGCGCTGGCCGGACCGGAGCGCGACGACGCTGACCTCGTCTCCCTTCTTGCGGTCGCTCAGCGCCTCGAGCACGTCGGAGGCCGACTTCGCCGCGTCGCCATCGACGTCGGTCACGATATCACCGACCCGGAGCCCCGCGCGCGCGGCCGGGCTGTCGGGACGGACCGCATCGATCAGCACGCCGCGGTCGCGGGGCGCGCCGAGGTGGGCGCGCAGCTCGGGGCTGATCTGGAGTGCGACGATGCCGAGCCGGCCCTTGCCGGTGACCGTGACCTGGACGTCGTCGTGGGGAGTTGCCCTGGGTGCAGAGGGGTTCTGATCGGCGCGGGCGCGGGAGACACCGAACCCGCAGAGCACCGCAATCAGCAAGAAACTCAACGTTCGCTTGTGCATGGTGTTCCTCGTATGTGATGGCTTGGATCACTCACATGGACCGCCGGTTGCCTGACCGACATTCCCGGGCCGGGGCTCCGGGCGATGCAGCAGGACCACCGCCGCTCCACGTGTTTCGTGGTCGGGCGGAGCAACCGAAGTCCGGGCCACGCGGTCGCGCGGGCGGCGAAGCCACCGCAGCCGGGTACATCCTGGCTCGGCCGCGCCGGACCTCCGCTGGCGGCCGGCTCAGCCAGCAGCGCAGCGCGGCGCGACCCGCGGCACCGCCGTGGCCAGCCGGCCGTGCTGCCACCCAGGGCGCGCGAGCGCGCACGGTGTGCGCCGCGCCGTGTGCCTTGCGGGCACGCCGGTCTGGCCACAGGCCCGGATCACGCGTCCCGGCAGCTCCCCGGAGTCGTCGAAGCCCGCGTCGCCATTGGCTCCAGCGCCCGGGCGCGGTGGCTCAATGGGCGCCGCTGCCGTCGACGAGGGCGAGGTGGCGGCGCACCGGCGGGGCCGCGCCGGCGGTACGGTGGGCCCGGGCCTCGCGCAGCCGCTGCTCGAGCCGGCACAGCGCCTCCCAGGCGGCCAGCGCTCCGTCCATGCCGGTTCCGGTCGACTCGATCGCGTCGCTGCCGTCCTGGACCGCGACCACACTCGTGAATTCGCCGCTCGCGGGCGCGATCGTCACCGACCAGTGCTCGATCTCGCCGAGCTCGCGCTCGATCCGCGACACGCAGTAGCGCACGAAGGCCCCGAGCTCTCGGTACTGGCGGGCCCCCGCTCCACGATGAAGTTGTAGCTCGACGCGCGCACGCCTTGCGCGCGCCCTGGCGCACCTGGATTCCATGACGCCTCCGTGGGCCACGGAGAAAGCAACCGCGGTGCCACCGCCTGCGCCGCGTCGCGCGCGGGGGCGCGACCTCGTCGACGCACTCCGGACCGGCGTCACTTCGCCGACCGCTTCTTCGCGCGCTTGAAGCCGCGGCGGAGCCGGTCCAGCGCGGCGCCGCGGTCGAGCCAGCCCTCGAACACGACCTCGACGCCCTCGTCCTGCTTGTACGCCCGGACGAACGCCTCGATCCGGCCGCGCAGCTCGCCGAGGTCGTCGACGCCGTGAACCCCCGCGACGCCAGGGTCGTCGACCGCGGTGGCGAGCAACCGCTCCTCCGGATCGCCCTGGTCGCTCGCGCGCTCGACGAAGCCGCCGATCACGTGCGCGCGCGCGATCGTGAGCGGCAGCAGCGGCTCTCGGGTCAGCACGAGGATGTCGACCTCCTCGTCGTCGACGCCGCGGGTCCCGGGCACGAACCCGTAGTTGGCGGGATAGGCCACCTCGCGCGGCAGCACGCGGGCCAGCTCGAGCTGGCCGGTGATCTTGTCCAGCCGGTACTTGCAGGACGATCCGGACGGGATCTCGTTCACCATCGGCACCCAGGCGTCGGGATCGTCGGACGGCCGGATCTGGGCGACCCAGCGCTTGCCTAGCTTCATGGCCTGGTGCGTTGCAAGCAGTGTGCTCGTCCTGCGGGAAGGTTAGTATCACCGCGATGGCAATCTGGAATCCCGACGTGGAGACCTTGCCGCGCGACCGGATGGAGGCGCTCCAGCTCGATCGGCTGCGCGCGTGCGTGGCGCGCGTGCTCGCGGCGGTCGCTCCGCTCGCCGCCCGGCTGCGCGACGCGGGCCTGGCCGACGCGCGGGACCTGCGCTCGCTGGCCGACCTCCGGCGGCTGCCGTTCACCACCAAGACCGATCTGCGCGATCACTACCCGTTCGGCTTGCTCGGGGTGCCGCGCGATCAGGTGATCCGGATCCACGCCTCCAGCGGCACGCGCGGCAAGCCCACGGTCGCCGCGTACACGCGCGACGATCTCGCGGTGTGGAGCGAGGTCGTGGCGCGCTGTCTGGTGATGGCCGGCGCGCGCCCCGGGATGGTCGTGCACAACGCCTACGGCTACGGCCTGTTCACCGGCGGGCTCGGCTTTCACCAGGGCGCCGAGCTGATCGGCTGCACCGTGCTGCCGATCTCGGGCGGGTTCACGCAGCGCCAGGTGATGCTGCTCCAGGACTTCGGCGGCGCCGTGCTGTGCGCGACCCCGTCGTACGCGCTCAACATCGCCGAGGCGCTGGAGCGGGCGTCGATCGACCCGCGCGAGCTCCGGCTCGAGCTCGGCATGTTCGGCGCCGAGCCGTGGACCGAGCAGATGCGCGGCGAGATCGAGCGCCGGCTCGGGCTGACCGCGATCAACGTCTACGGCCTGTCCGAGATCATCGGCCCGGGCGTGTCGTGCGAGTGCCGCGAGGTCCGCGACGGCGCGCACATCCACGAGGACCACTTCGTGCCCGAGATCATCGACCCGGACACCGGCGCGCCGCTGCCGCCGGGCCGCGAGGGCGAGCTGGTGTTCACGCCGGTGACCAAGCAGGCGCTGCCGCTGATCCGGTATCGCACCGGCGACATCGCGGCGCTCGACGCCGCGCCGTGCGCGTGCGGCCGCACGACCGTGCGGATGAGCCGGGTCCGCGGCCGGCGCGACGACATGCTGATCATCCGCGGCGTCAACCTGTACCCGTCGGAGGTCGAGCGCATCCTGCTCGGCGTGCCGGACCTGGCGCCGCACTACCAGCTGATCGTGGAGCGGCCGGGCGCGCTCGACGAGCTGACCCTGCTGTGCGAGCCGGCGCGCGACGGCGTCGACCGCGAGGCGCTGCGCGCGCGGCTGGCCCACGAGCTCCACCAGCAGACCGGCATCACGGTCGCGGTCCAGCTCGTCGATCGCGATCAGGTGCCGCGCAGCGAGGGCAAGGCGGTGCGGGTCGTCGACCGCCGCCCGCGGTATCCCGCCCGGTGAGCGGCGTGCCGCGCCCGAAGCTCGCGACGGCAGCCGCGGTGGTCTACGTGCTGCTGTGGGCGTCGGCATTCGTCCCGAGCCGGGTCATCGCGACCAGCGCGCCGCCGCTCTGGATCCTGGCGGCGCGCTTCCTGGTCGCTGGTGTGTTGCTCGTGGCGGTCGCGTGCGGCGCGCGGCTGCGCTGGCCGCGCGATGCACGATCCTGGGGCTTCGCCGCGGCCTACGGCCTGCTCGCCAACGCGACGTACCTCGGGCTGAACTACGAGGCGCTGCGACACCTGTCGTCGGGGATGGGCGCGATCATCGCGAGCACCCACCCGGTCCTGCTCGCGGTGCTCGCGCCGTTCCTGCTCGGCGAGCGGCTGACGGCGCGCA
>DATAPF010000135.1:0-2259 GCA_036265355.1 Kofleriaceae bacterium
CTGCTGCGACAGGTCCTGGACCGATGCGCGCAGCCCGGGGATCTGGCCGAGGTCGCGGCGGATCGTCGCCATCATCTCGGCCTGGGTCGCCGTGCGCTCGCGGGGCTCGACCAGGGTCAGCGACAGGCTCGCGCTGCCGACGTTGACGGTGGTGAGCACGCGGGTGATCTCCTTGTGCCTGGCCAGCACGCCTTCCGCCTTCTGGGTCAGCCGGTCGGTCTCGTCGAGGTCGGAGCCGACCGCGGTGGTCAGCCGGACCTGCAGCCGGCTCTGGTCCTGCGACGGCACCATCTCCTGCTTGAGCTGGCACGCCGTCCAGCCGGCGCCCAGCGTGACGACGATGCCGAGCCCGAGCACGGCGGTCGGCCAGCGCAGCGCGATCGCCAGCGTCCGGCCGTAGCCGCGGGACAGCGCGGCGAACGCGCGATCGCCCATGCGGCCGAGCCAGCTGCGGTCGTGCTGCGAGACGTTGAGCATCTGGGCGCAACGCGCCGGCGCCAGCGTGATCGCCTCGAAGTACGAGATCGCGACGGCGACCGACAGCGTGACGCCGAACTGCAGGAAGTACTTGCCGATCACGCCGGTCATGAACGCGACCGGCAGGAAGATCGCGATCACGGCGATCGTCGCGGCGAGCGCGGCGAACGTGATCTCCTTGGTGCCCTCGCTCGCCGCGCGCACCCGGTCCTTGCCCATCTCGGCGTGGCGGAAGATGTTCTCCATCACCATCACCGCGTCGTCGACCACCAGGCCGACCGCGAGCGACAGGCCGAGCAGGGTGAACGTGTTGAGCGTCCAGCCCAGGAAGTAGATCACCGCGATCGTGCCGAGCAGCGACATCGGGATCGCGAACAGCACGTTGAGCGTCGACGACAGCGAGCCGAGGAACAGCCAGCACACCAGCGCGGTCAGCACCACCGCGAGCCCGAGCTCGAGGCCGATCTCGTCGACCGACTCGGTGATGAACCCGGTGGTGTCGAACAGCACCTCGACGGACATCCCCGGCGGCAACGTCTTCTGGACCTCGGCGATCGCGGCGCGCACCGACTTCGCCACCGCGACCGCGTTCGACCCCGGCTGCTTGAGGATGCCCATCGCCTGGACCGGCGTGCCGTTGGAGCGCGCGACGCTGGTCACGTCGACGAAGCCGTCCTGGATCAGGGCGACGTCGCCGAGCCGGATCTCGGCGGCGCCGAGCTTCTTGATCACGATGTCGCGCAGGGTCTGGAGATCGGCGGCCTCGCCGAGCACGCGGATGTCGATCGCGCGCTGGCCGTTGGCCAGCTGGCCGCCCGACGACGCCACGTGCTGCTTCTGGAGCGCCTGCGTGATGTCGGACACGGTCGTCCCGGTCGCGACCAGCTTGTCGGCGTCGACCCAGATCCGGACGGCGCGGTCGAGGTAGCCCATCATCTGGACCTGGCCGACGCCGTCGAGCGTCTGCAGCGCGTCCTGCAGCTGGTAGCGCGCGACGTCGGCGAGCAGCTGGCGCGCGAACGGCCCCGACACGCCGACGGTGATGATCGGCGTGTCGTCGGGGTTGCTCTTCGACACGGTCGGCGGCTGGACCCCCGACGGCAGCTGGCGCTGGATCTGGGCGACCTTGGCCTGGACGTCCTGGACCGCGAGATCGATGTTGCGATCGATGTCGAACGTCGCGGTGACCCGCGCCGAGTTGTGCTTGGACTGCGACGTGATCTCGAGGACGCCGTTGACCTGCGCGAGCACGTCCTCGATCGGGTTGACGATGCCGGTCTCGACGTCCTCGGGCGATGCCCCGGGCCACGACACGCTGACCGTGACCGTCGGGTTGTTGACGTCGGGGAACTGGCTGACCCCGATCCGCGACACCGCGATCGCGCCGAACAGGATGGTGCCGAGCATCAGCATCCACGCGAACACCGGGCGGCGCAGGCAGACGTCGGTGATGTTCACGGCGCGTCCTTGCGGTGGCGCCGGCCGGATCCGGATCCCGCCGCCGGTGCGGCGGCCGGCGCATCGCCGTCCCCGGGGGCCGGGGAAGCGGCGGACCCCGGCGCGGCTGCGGAGCCCGGCGCGGGCTCGGCGCCCGGTGCAGCTGCGGACCCCGCCCCGGCGGACCCGGCCGGCGCGGGCTTGGCGGTCGCGGCCTCGAGCGTCAGCGTGCTGCCGATCTTGACCGGCGCGCCGTCGCTCAGCGGCTCGATCCCGCGGACCACCATCTGCTCGCCGGCGGTGACCCCGCGGGTGAGCTCGACGCCGCCCTCGGCGGTGTGCATG
>DATAPF010000136.1:0-29679 GCA_036265355.1 Kofleriaceae bacterium
GCGTGTGAGTCCGCGGCGCTCGAGAATGGGCTCGCGCGGCCGGCTCTCAAGTGATTGCGACAGGGAGGCTCGGGAACCGACCGCGCGAGCATCGCAGGTGGAGCAAGACGCGAGCCGGCCGGCGAGCGCGGCATCTGGTGGACATCGCGTCGCCTCGCGGTGCGCGGCGGCGCCCCATCGCCGGTCTCTGCGACGACCCACGAACCGGCTGAGCCGCGCCGCGCGATCAGCGATAGCTGCCGGGGTCGAGACCGAATCGCTTGATCCAGCGCTGGATCTGCTTGCGGTCCTTGTCGAGCGCGCGCGCCACCGCCGACACGTTGCCCTGGTGCTCGCGCAGCGCCGCGACGACCAGATCACGGACCTTCTGATCGTTCTCGCTGAGCACGACCGGACGCGGCGCTCCGGGTGGCCGGCCGGTCCGGACCGAGTCGGGCAGGTGCTCGGCGCGCACCGGCTCGGCGCCGGCGAGCACCTGCGCGGTCGCGAGCGCCTGCTCGAGCTCGCGGACGTTGAGCGGCCACGGGTAGCGCAGCAGCAGGCGGGCGGCGTCGATGTCGAACCCGGGGTGCTCGGCGGGGAAGATCCGCGCGTGGAGCACCCCGATCAGCACGCCGAGATCGGTGCGGCGGTCGGCGAGCGGCGGCACCGTGACGCGGAACCCGGCGAGCCGGGCGAACAGATCGTGGCGGAAGCTGCCCTCGGCGACCATGTCGTCGAGGTCGCGGTGCGTCGCGGCGACCACCCGGAGGTCGATCTCCACCGCCCGCGTGCCGCCGACCGGCATCACCTCGCGCTCCTGCAGCACCCGCAGCAGCGCGGCCTGCGAGCTCGCCGGCAGATCGCCGATCTCGTCGAGGAACAGCGTGCCGGCGTCGGCCGCGCGGACCAGTCCCGGGTGGTCGCTCTGGGCGCCGCTGAACGCGCCCTTCTTGTAGCCGAACAGCTCGCTCTCGACGAGGTTCTCGGGCAGCGCGCCGCAGTTGACCGGCACGAACGCGCCGCGGCGGCCCGACTGATCGTGGATCGCGCGCGCGATCACCTCCTTGCCGGTGCCGCTCTCGCCCTCGATCAGCATCGGGATCTCCGACGACGCGATCTGGCGCAGCCGGGTCAGCTCCTGGTTCCAGATCGGCATCAGGGTCGCGAACCCCGCCGGGCCGTCGGTCGGCATCAGCTCGAGCAGCGCCGCGGCCTCGGCCTCGACCGGCAGCCGCTCGAAGAACAGGAACAGCGTGTGGCCGAGCTCGATCAGCGAGCCGTCGGTCAGCACCGCGCGCTTGGTGGTGTGGCCGTCGACGATCGAGCCGTTCTTCGACTCGGTGTCGGTCAGCACCCAGCGCCCGAAGCTCGGCTCGATCCGGGCGTGGCGCGACGACATCCACTTGTCCGGCACGCGGATCGTCAGCTCGGTCCCGGTGCGCTCGGCGCGGCGCTCGGCGCCCCGGCCGAGCGCGACCGAGCTCAGATCGGCCAGGCGATAGCGCACGGAGCCCGCGCGCGGCCGGCCGCACTCCAGTGCCAGGACCAGGACTGGCTCCGGCCTGGGACCGATCCGACTGGACTTGCCATCTTCGTGGAAGCTAAGGGTCGTGCCCTGCGCGTCACCCACAGCGGTCGCATCTTAACATCGCCCGGGAGCGAGATTGTCAGACGGTTCCGATACCGTTGCATACGTGGGTGATCTTCTGACCTTTGCGCCCAGCCAGGGATCGGTGCTCACGCTGCGCCCTGGGTCGCGGTGCGGCCTCCGCCGCGGCACCAGTGCGACCGGCTGGTACGAGGTGGGCTGCCGCCTGGAGGCCAGCGAGCCGGCGCGCGCGATCGCCGCGTACGAGCGGGCCGTGGCCGGCCGCCCGGACTTCGCGGACGCGCACAACAACCTCGGGAGGCTACTTCACGACGCCGGTTCGGCGGGCGCGGCCGAGGCGAGCTACCGGCGTGCGATCTCCGCCGATCCCGGCATCGCCCTGTACTGGTTCAACCTCGGCGTTGCCGTCGAGGATCAGGGCCGCTGTGGCGAGGCGATCGCCGCGTACGAGCGCGCGATCGAGCTTCGCGCTGACGCCGCCGATGCGCACTTCAACCTCGCCCGGCTGCTGGAGCTGACCGGCCGGCGGACCGGAGATGAGCTCCTGCTCCAGCGCGCCGTCCGGCACCTGCTGCGCTACCGTGAGCTGACCCGGCGCAACGCGCACGCGCATTGACCGTCGATCGGCCGTCTGGTCTCGCTCCCGGGTCTGGTCTCGCGACCGCGCGCGGGCGTCGCATGCGACACAGGTGAGACAGACGCAGGCGTCGCGGGCTGCCAAAATTTACCGTGAGATGCCACAGGCTTGGCCGGGATCTCGTCACCCGGCGAGCTTCCACCAGCCGATCTTCAGGTAGTCGGCCTGCGGAAAGCCGACCGGATGATCCGGCTCTGGCGGGATCTCGTGGTCGAGCGTGAAGCCCGGGCCGAGCGCCTCGCGAACCGTCTGGTGGAACCGCGCGCGCTCGATCCGGCTCGTGCAGCAGGCAGCGACCAGCGCGCCTCCGGGACGGACGTGGCGAGCAGCCGCGCGGTACAGCTTGCGATAGGCGGCCAGCACCGACGGAACCTGCGACGCCTGGCTGGTCATCGCCGGTGGGTCGACGATCACCAGGTCGAACGGCGCGCTGGACAGCGCGGGCAGCCAGGCGAACACGTCGGCGGTGACGAAGCTGTGGCGCGCCGGATCGTCGACGTGGTGGTGCGCGGCGAACGCCAGCGCGCGCTCCGAGGCGTCGACCTGCACGATCGCGGCGGCCCCGGCGCGCTCGGCGGCGCGGCCCAGCATGCCGGAGTACGCGAACAGGTTGAGCACGCGCGCGCCGGCGAGCGGGGCCGCGGCGATCTCGCGCCGCAGGCCGCGCAGGTCGAGGTACGCGCCGGTCTTCTGCCCGGCGGCGAGATCGATCGCGAGCGGGACACCGTCCTCGGTGATGTGCGCGACGTCGGGCGGCGCACCGCGCAGCGCGCGGGCCGGTCCCGCGGGTGTGCGCCGCAGGTGGGCGGGGCGGAGCAGGATGTGGCGCGCGGGGCCGACGACCGGGCTCGGCGGGCCGGCCGCGAGCACCCGGGCGGCGTAGCGCGCCATCGCGTCGGCGCCGGCGGCATAGCTGGTGACCACCAGCGTGTCGCCGAACCGATCGATCGCCACCGCGGGAATCGCGTCGCTCTCGCCGTGGATCAACCGGATCCCGTCGGTCCGCGGCGCGAGCTGCGCGCGGCGCGCGATCGCGGCGGCGATCCGGCCGCGCAGCCACGCGGCATCCGGTGGCGGCGACCCGCGCCGCAGCATCCGGATCGCGATCGCGCCGCTCGCCTCGTAGAACCCGTGGCCGACGATCCGGTTCTGGCCGTCGACGAGCCGGAGCAGGTCGCCATCGCGGAACACCGCCGCGGCCGAGCTCAGGTGGCTGCGGAAGATCCATGGGTGGTGGAGCGCCGCGCCCACCGCCTCCTTGCGCAGCTGGTAGCGCCGCGGCTTCACGCGGTCCGCCGGGCGCCGTCGGGCAGCTCGCCGACCACCACCACCAGGTCGGCGCGGCCGGCGCCGATCGCGGCGTCGAGATCGGGCGCGAGCGCCTCGCCGCACTCGATCGCGGTCGCGACGCCGAGCTCGTTGCGCAGCCGGTCCGCCAGCGGCGCGGCGGCGAGCCGTGCACCGTGCGCGGCATCGCCGGGCGCCGATACCCACAGCAGATCGGCCCCGGCGCGCACCAGCTGTGCCGCGTGGCCGACCACCGCGGCGCGGGTCTTCGGGTGGTCGCGAACCGCCGCGGCGATCCAGCCGCTCGCGCGCCACGCCGCGCGCGCGGCGGCGACCGCGGCCGGCAGCTGTTCGAGCACCTCGGCCTTCTCGGGCACTTCGGGTAGCTCCGGCTTCGCCGGAATGTCGGGCTTCGCGGGGATCTCGGGCTTCGCGGCAGTCTCCGGCAGGTCGGGCTGTCGGGACGGCTCCGCGGCTGCATACGGATCGATCAGGATCGCATCGAAGCCCGCGCGCGCGGCGCGATGCACGGCCGCCACCAGCGGGTCCTGCGGGGTCGGTGCGTCCGCGGGCAGGCCGAGCCGGGCGACGATCAGCGCGCCGCGGTCGTGGACCTGGTCGACGATGCGCCGCCACACGGCGATCTCGTCGTCACCGCCGAGCCCGGGCCGGTCGCCGGTCGGCCCGGGCGCCCGGATCGCGAGGTGCGCGGTCACCACCAGCCCAGCCCCGGCCCGCGCGGCCTCGACCAGCGCGGAGGCCGCCGTCGCTCCGGCTGCGCCCGGGTCACCGGCGAGCGCGGGCGGGGCCACCGCGATCCGGCAGCGCGCGCGGCGATCGCCGAGCGCGAGCGGCAGGGCGGTCGGCGGCGGCGGTTCGCCGGCGACCCCGACCGCCGCGGCGAGCAGCTGCTCGACCCCGCGCGCCAGGTGCGGATCGCGGCGCGCCACCGACGCGTGCGACACCCGCAGGCTGCGGGTCATCAGGCTGTAGGTGAACTGCACCGGCGCCATCGCCAGGTAGCGCTCGGTGCCCTCGAACCACTCGAGGCTCGCCTGCGCCGCCGCCTGCAGCGCCTCGACCTCGGGCCGGCGCCGCGCCTCGTAGCCGGCGAGCGCCGCCTCGACCTCGCGCCCGCCGAGCAGCTCGTCGGCCAGCGCGATCGCGTCCTCCATCGCGAGCTTGGTGCCCGAGCCGATCGAGAAGTGCGCGGTGTGCGCGGCATCGCCCATCAGCACCACGTTGCCCGCGTGCCACCGGCCGCACCGCACGGTCGGGAAACTGCGCCAGATCGAGCGGTTCTTGATCAGCCGGTGACCCGCGAGCTCGTCGGCGAAGATCGCCTCGAGGATCGCGACCGTGGCGTCCTCGCCGGCGCCGGCCAGCCCGGCGCGCCGCCAGGTGTCCTCGCGGCACTCGACGATGAACGTCGAGCCGCGCTCGTGGTAGCGGTACGCGTGGACGCGGAACAGCCCGTGCGGCGTCGGCTTGAACACGAACGTGAACGCCCGGTACGGCACCGTGCAGCCCAGCCACACGAACTTGTTCGGCCGGACGTCGACCGCCGGGGCGAGCTCGCCGGCGAGCGCGTCGCGCACCGAGCTCGCGACTCCGTCGCACGCGACGATCACGTCGGGCGCGGCGCCGGCCGCCGACAGCTCGGCGAGCGAGCGGATCTCGCGCTCGAACACGACGCGGACGCCGAGCGCCGCGGCGCGCGCCTGCAGGATCTGGAGCAGCGCCTTGCGCTCGATGCCGCAGAACCCGTGGCCGGTCGAGCGCAGGACCTCGCCCCCGACGTGGACCTCGATGTCGTCCCAGCGCGCAAACCGGCCGGTGATCTCGGCGTGGCTCTCGGGGTCGGCCGCCGCGAGGTTGCCGAGCGTGGCGTCCGAGAACACGACCCCGAACCCGAAGGTGTCCGCAGGGCGGTTGCGCTCGAACACCACGACCTCGTGCTCGGGCGCACGGCGCTTGACCAGGATGCCGAGGTACAACCCGGCCGGTCCTCCGCCGATGCAGGCGATGTTCACCGCGCCACCCTAACCCCGGACCGCACCCGAGTCGACCCGCTCGGCCGCGCACCCGCGCGCGCGCCGGGCGGCTCCGAGGCTCCCCGGCCGGTCCGGAACGCCGTCGGGCGGTGCAGCGTCGCGCTGGCTTCCCGGACTAGGCCGCCGGCTTGGGCACAGCGGGCGCAGTCGTGGCGGCGAGCCAGATCGCGGCCAGGCTGGTGAGCAGGGCGCGCATCTGCGCCGCGGCGTCGCGCTGGACCTGCGCCGAGCTCGACGGCGGGGGGCAGTTGACGTCGGCGAGCGCGGTGGTCACGTCGAGGGTCCGCGCGCCGGGGAAGCTGCTCCGACCCCACGCGTGGAACTTCGCGATCTCCGCCGCGGACAGGCAGGTCCACATGACGGGCTCCGAGCCGTTGAACACGACGCCCAGGTCATCGTGGTCACTGTCTCGGCACTGGCCGGCGCCGTGCACGACCACGATGGTCGCCGTCGTCCCCGTGATGGCGGACAGATCTCCCGTGAAGCACCCTGGATTACCGTCGGACGAGTACGGTTTGATCGTCTTGACACTCCCCATGACCATCTCCTTACTTCCTATGTTGGTAGTCACTATTCGAAGATGACGATGCTGGAAAGCCACGGGGCGGCGGCCTGTCGAGCCGTGCGCTCGGTGACCAGCGCGTCGGCGGGATCCGCGCCGGTGCGGATCCGATCGATCAACGACCGGAACACGTCGTTCGCGGTGTCGTCGGGGATCGGCGCGGTCGGCGCGATCACGACGCGCGCGCCGGCGTGGAGGAACGAGGTCGCCAGGCTCCAGGGCTCGGCGCTGACCTGCACGCGCCCCGCGTCGCAGCCCGCCAGCACCACGACCGGCGATCCGACCAGCGTCGCGGCACGCACCTTGGAAGCGGTCAGCAGATAGTCGCCTTGCGGATCCGGCGACAGGATCAAGCTCGCCGCCGTCGGCTCGGCGGCATCGGTGACCCCGTGCGCCACGACCACGGCCAGGCTCGCGGTCCGCATGGCGGCGAGCACGGCGGCCGGCGTCGCGCGGGCGCCCGACAGGACCTCGGCGCCGGGGCTGCCGGAGTAGGGGCGTAGCGCGGGCAGGTGCAGGTCGTCCGGCGGTGCCACCTCGGAGACCACGACCTCGTGCGCGATCGCGTGCCCGACCGAGGGCCGGGGCGCGGCGGCGTGATAGACCCACGCGACGCGATCGTCGAGCAACCGCGGTGCGCCGAGGTACGGCGCGGCGGCCACGACGTCGACCCGCGGGCAGTCCGCGAGCCGGGCGCGGATCGCCGGGGACACCGCTTCCGCGGGCGGGATCATCATCATGCCCTCGGGGACCTCGCGGACCTCGAGCGCCGGCTGACCCCGGCCATCGAGCGCCGCGACGACCAGGCGGTTCCACTGCGCGATCCCGAGCGCGCAGCGGTCGAACCGGGGTGCCGCCATCCGCTCGGACAGCAGGTCGAGCACCGCCTTGCCGTCACCGGACACCTCGATCAGCGCGTCGTAGGCGCTGGTGCGCACCAGCGGCGCATACGGAACGGTCGGATCGGCGCTCGCCGCGGCGATCACCTGGCGCAGCGCCGCCTCGCCTCGCGGTCGATCCTCGACCAGGGTCGCCGCCGCGTCCAGGAACGCGCGGTACAGCCGGCGCTCCTCGTGGTTGCCGGACTCCAGCTGCGCCACCGCGCGGCGGAACGCGGCGAGATCGCCCCGGCCGCTCAGCAGCAAGCGGAGCCGCGCGGTCTCGCCGTTGACCCGCGGTGAGGTGTCCGGGCACTCCTCTTGCTCCAGGGCGTCGGCGTCGCGGCGGTACCCCGCTGCCTCGTCGAACCGGTGGTGCTGGAGCGCCCACAGGGTCGCGAAGTAGAGCCGCTGCAACCGGGGCCGGCAGGTCGTCTTGCGCAGCGCGACCTCGGTCAGGTAGGCGCCGCCCACCACCGCGGAGTCGATGTCCTCGGCGACCCGGATCCCGATCGCCTCGCCGAGCTGATCCAGCGCGCTCACCTCGTCGGCCGGCACCCGGGCGAGCCTGGCCTGGCGCAGCGCCGCGGTGAGCTGTTCGATCGCGAGATCCGCGCGGCCCATCTGGCTGTGGGCGCCTCCGGCCAGCAGCGTGATCCGGCTGCACCACCCGCTGTGCAGCGCCTTGCAGATCGGCTCCGCGCGCCGCTCGACGGCGTCGACCGCGGGATAGTCGCGGCGCCAGAACTCCATGAAGTAGGCGCGCCGCGCCAGGGCGATGATCCGCCACCAGTCGTCGAGCTGACCGTGGAGCAGCTGGAGGTCGAGCAGCCGATCGAACAGCGCCAGATCGGCGTCGTCGATCGCGTCCTCGCCGACCGCCAGCAGCGAGGCGAGCACGATGTCCCGGACCCCGCGCTCGAGCGCCCGCGCGCGCAGATCGTTGAGCGTCGACGGCCGCCGGTGCTGCTCGAGGAAGCCGCGGAGCTCGGCGGCGAACGGGGCGCGTTGCCGCAGATCCGATGCCCGCACCTGCGCGACCAGCGCGCCCAGCGTCGTGGTCGCGAACACCGCGTCGAGCTTGCTCGCCAGCGGCGCGAGCCCATCGATCCGCTCGGTCGTCGCCGCGGTCGCCAGCGCCAGGTAGAACGCATCGCGCGCCTGGCTCGGCGCCCTGGCCACCGCGTCGTCCCCGAGCACCGGACCGCCGGCAGCCATCCGGTCGGCCTGGTCCTTCACGCGCTGCCAGTCGTCGACGGCTTTCTGATGGTCGCTCCGCAGCCGGGCCGCGGTGGCGGCGGCCTCCCGGGCCCAGCCCGGCTCGTTGCGCGCGGCGATCTCGTCGAACGCGCCCGCAGCCGCGAGCGGCAGGCCGAGCAGGGACAGCGCGACGGCGCGATTCCACGCCGCCTGACTCAGATCCGGCTTGCGGCGAAGCGCATCGGCGGCGAGCGACAGCGCGCGCTGGATCGCCGCGAGCTGCGCGCCCGATGCCGGCGCGGGGCGGTCCTCGGTCGCCGACGTGACCCGCAGCAGCTCGAGCGCTGCGCGGTCGCTGTCGCGGGCGGCCGCGTCGCGCAGCTTGCCGGCGGTCCGCTCCGCCGACGCAACGTCGCCGTTGAGCGCCAGCGCGGCGACGACCGCGTCGTTGCGGCCGCGCTGCTCGAGCTCCGACACGGCGTGCCAGCTGATCTGCTCGGTTCGCTCCATCCGGTCCACCGGCGCGGCGCTCGCCGCGCGCAGGATCGATGGTTCGCGGTAGCGATCGAGCTCCGGGGCGGTGAAGCGAACATCGACGAAGCGCCTGGGCGCGAGCTCGATCGCGACGGCGCTCGGGGCCTGCCTGGCACCCGGCGGCCACAGCAGGAGCACCGCGACCGCCGCGGCCGGCAGGATCGTCGCCGCCACGAACAGCGCGCGCCGGCGATCGAGCCGGGTCGGGTGGTCCGGCGACTCGGGGGGCTCGGCCGGCGGCTCCGCGGGACGCTCGGACGGCGGTGCGGTGCCGTCGCGGCCGTCCATGCCCGCGATCGGGATCGGATCGATCGACGGCCGGCTGTCGCGGTCCTCGCCGACCACCGCGGCCTCCAGCATCCGGCCGAGCAGGACGTCCTGGCACCGGGTGCAGGTCGCGAGGTGGTCGCGGAACGCCTGCTCGGCGTCGGGCTCCAGCTCGCGGTCGAAGAACAGATCGAGATCCTCACAGCGCTCGGTCACGGCTTCTTCCCCCGTCCAAATCGCTTCACCAGCTCCTTGCGCAACATCTTGCGGGTGCGGGTGAGTCGGGTCCCGACCGTGACCCGGCTGATCTTCAGCTGCGCGGCGATGTCCTCGTACGATCGCCGCTCGAAGGTGTGCATCACATAGACCTCGCGAAACGGCCGATCGATCGCATCGAGCGCCGCTCGCACGTCCTCGACCGTCAGGTGACCCCACGCCGGCTCCGGGCTATCGACGCTGAGCGGCGTGACGTTGTCATGGACGTCCTCCAGCGGCTCGTGCACCGGGGCGCGCGACGCGGCCCGGCAGCGGTCGACGAACAGGTTGTGCATGATCGTCGCCAGCCACCCCCGCGGGTTCTGCAGGTCGGCCGGCAGCCCCTGTCGGATCGCGCGCTCGATGGTGTCCTGCAGCAGGTCGTGAGCGTCCGGCGTGTTGCCGTACAGCCGCTGCGCGATCCGGGTCAGGATCGGTGCGGCATCCTCTAGCACGGTGTGGAGGGTCGTGGCTTTGCCTGACACGTGCTCTACCGGATCAGCCGACCCAGCGGCAGGCTGGCACGCCGGTAAAGAGCGGGTCAAGATCACGATATCAGTGGGACGACCGCGATCTTCGACATTCCCAAAAAACGCCGGCTCGACGGGCGGAGCGTCCGGTGCGCGGCCGAAATGGCGGTCCACTCCGTCGGCCAGTTGGTAGCGCGGCTCACGGAGCTTCTCGTGCCTGACCTCGCTCGCGCGCGTTCGCCGAAAAAACTTGGGAAGGACCGGCGCAGGCGTCGTCACCCAGGATGCGGAGATGGTCACGGTGGGGAGAAGTCCGTCGCCGGCGCGGGGTGCAGGTCGGGAAGGTGCGTCGGCGGCGGACTTCGGGGGTGGCGTGACCTGACCGGCCAGGTCTACGCGACCTGCTCGAGCCGCGTGAGCGCCGCCGCGAGATCGGGGCGCTCGGTCAGCACCGGCAGACACGGGTCGCCGGCCCACGCGGTGACCCGGTCGAGCGCGTTGCGGAGATGGAACTGTCGGGCATCGAGCCCGGGGACGACCTCGTCCCAGATCAGCGGCATCGACACCGGCGCGCCGGGCACCGGCCGCACGCTGAACGGCACGACCAGCAGCTGGCCGTGCGCGTTCTGGCCCCAGTCGAGGTAGACCCGGCCGCGTCGCGCGGCGGGGTTGCGCGCGGTGGTCGCCATGTCGGGGTGGCGGCGCTCGACGAGCTGCCCGATCAGGTACGCCAGCATGCGCGCCTGCTCGAACGTGCACTGGCCGCCGAGCGGGATCAGGACGTGCAGCCCGCTCTGGCCCGAGGTCTTGACGTAGTTGGGCAGCCCGACGGCGTCGCACAGCGCGTGGATCGCGAGCGCGAGCGGCACGACGTGCTCGCGCGGCGCGTTCTTCGGATCGAGGTCGATGATCGTCCAGTCCGGCTTCTCGAGGTCGATGCTCCGGCTCGCCCAGGCGTGGAGCTGGATCGCGCCCAGGTTGGCGACGAACGCCAGGCCGTCGGCGTCGTCGATCAGCACGTAGTGGATCTCGCGCTGGCTGTGCTCGCTCCACCGCAGGGCGGTGCGCAGCCACACCGGGGCCCAGCCCGGCAGGTCCTTCTGGTAGAACGCCTCGCCGTCGATCCCGTCGGGGTACCGGGTCAGGACCGCCGGCCGGTTGGCGAGGTAGGGCAGGATGTGGCGCGCGATCGCCCGGTAGTAGTCGATCAGGTCGCCCTTGGTGATGGCTTCCGGCTTCCAGAACACCTTGCCGAGGTTCGACAGCCGGAGCTCGCGGACCGGGCGCTCGACCTCGACCTCGACCGGCGGCGGCGCTGCCGGCTCCTCGCGGTCGTCTCCGCCGCCGGCGGTCCCGGCGCCCCGGGTGGCGCGCCGCCGCGCCGTGCAGTCCGCGGCGGCCTTGTCGCGACGCAGCCGCAGGAACACCGGGAACCGCAGCGGGCTGCCGTCCGGCCACTCACCGTAGCGGACCTGGACCACCAGCTCGGGCTCGACCCAGCGCACGTCGGCGGTGCCCTCGGGGCGCGGGAACGGCGGCTGCCACGCCGGCCGCGCGTCGAGCTCGGCGCGGAGCTGGGTCAACAGCTGGTCGTCGAAGCCCGAGCCGACCTTGCCGGCCCACCGCCAGGCGCCGTCGTGGCGCACGCACAGGTGCAGGGCGCCGAGGCCCAGCCGCGAGCCCTTGGGCGCGGTGTAGCCGCACACCGCGAAGTCGTCCTCGGGCTCGCGCTTGACCTTGAGCCAGTCGCGCGACCGGGTCGGGCGGTACGGCGACGCGGCGCGCTTGGCGACCACGCCCTCGAGGCCGCGCGCGGCGACCTCGGCGAGCAGCGCCTCGCCCTGCGACGGGATGTGCTCGGCGAGCCGGAGCGGCCCGAGCGCCGGCAGGATCCGCGCGAGCAGGCTCTTGCGGACCAGGAGCGGCAGGCCGCGCAGATCGTACCCGGCGGCGCCGAGCAGGTCGAACACCATGTAGGTCACCGGGCCGGCGAGCGCGGCGCGCTGGATCTCGGACGCGCGGTGGGTCTGGGCGCGGACCGCGAGCCGCTGGAAGTCCGGCTTGCCCTCGGCGTCGAGCACCACGACCTCGCCGTCGAGCGCGACCCCGGGGACCGGCAGCGCGCGCAGCGCCGAGCTCAGCTCCGGGTAGCGCAGCGTCGGATCCTGCCCCGATCGGTAGCGCAGCTCGGCCCGGCCGGCGCCGCCGAACGCCGCGAGGCGATAGCCGTCGTACTTGAGCTCGAACACCCAGTCGTCCGACGAGAACGGCGCATCGGCGGTGTGGCACAGCATCAGCTCGCAGCGGTCGGGGTCGATCGGGCGGCGCGGCGCGCCGAGCTCGACGAGCTCGGCGATCACCGCCTGCTGGCGCGGCGCGCCGGCGGCGAGCTCGTCGATGGTCAGCCCCGACAGCACGCTGGTGTCCGGCAGCGGCTGGCCGGCGGCGAGGAACGCCTGGGCGGGCTCGTCGCGCTTCTTGATCAGCAGCCAGTCGTTCGAGCCGCGGCCCGAGCTGCGGCCGCGCCGGCCCTTGCCGGTGTGGACCAGCGTGAACGCGCCGCGCAGCTTGTAGCCGTAGAGCTCGAACTTGATCTCGCCGTCGACCAGGCCCTGCGCCGGGTCGACCAGCGGCCGGAACAGCCCGCGGTCCCACGCGATCATCGGGCCGGCGCCGTAGTTGCCGTCGGGGATCACCGCCTCGAAGTGGACGTAGTCGAGCGGGTGGTTCTCGACCTTGACCGCGAGCCGCTTGTCCTCGGGGTCCATCGACGGCTCCTTGGGCACGGCCCACGAGCACAGCACGCCGTCGATCTCGAGCCGGAGGTCCCAGTGCATCCGGGTCGCGTCGTGCTGGTGGACGACGAACATCCGCGGGCCGCGCCCGGCCGCGGCGGTGCTCGCCATCGGCTCGGGCGTGCTGCCGGCGGTGCGCTTGGCGCGGTAGGTATCGAGTCCGTCGTCGGCCATACCTGCCCAGCTTACCAGCCCGGGTCGTGCGCGCGCGGCGGCACTCGGTGCCGCTCGTAGCCTGGCCTCCGGCTCTGCGCCGGAGCTTGCTGGCCAGGGGTTCAGGTGCCAGAACCTGCCGCCCGGGCGCCCGGTCGAATCGCCGGACTCTGGATCCGGAATTCGTCGCTTCGCGCGCGAGTCGGTACAATGATTTTCCCATGCCCGCCCGCTCGATCAGCACGGCCACGATCTCGTTCGGTCTGGTGTCGATCCCGACCAAGCTCTACACCACCAACGAGGCCGCCGGCGACATCCACTTCAACATGCTGCACGACGCCGACGGCGCGCGGCTCAAGCAGCAGTACATCTGCACCCAGTGCAACGAGCTCGTCGATCGCGAGCACACGGCCAAGGGCTACGAGCACGCCAAGGGCCAGTACGTGGTGTTCTCGAACGAGGAGCTCAAGGCGCTCGACGCGGTCGCGACCGGCGCGATCGCGATCGAGGAGTTCGTGCCCGCGGTGGCGGTCGATCCGGTGTGGGTCGACAAGAGCTACTACCTCGGCCCCGACAAGGGCGGCGAGCGCGCCTACCGGCTGCTCCACGACGCGATGCTCGACACCGGCCTGGTCGGCGTCGCGTCGTACTCGGCGCGCGGCAAGCAGTACATCGTCGCGCTGCGGCCCTACCAGAACGGCCTGATCATGCACCAGCTGCGCTACGCCGAGGAGGTCAAGCCGTGGGCCGAGGTCCCGATGCCCGACCTGCCCGAGCTCAAGCCGGCCGAGCTCGGGCTCGCCAAGCAGATCATCCAGCAGATCGCGCACGAGACCTTCGACCCCAACAAGTACAAGGACGAGGTCCAGACCCGGATGCGCGAGCTGATCGCCCGCAAGGTCGAGGGCCAGGAGATCACCGTGGTGCCCGAGGCGCCGAGCGGCCGGGTCATCGATCTCATGGAGGCGCTCAAGGCCAGCCTCGGCATGACCAAGGAGGAGCGCAAGCCGGCGGCCGCGGGGCGGCTCCCGGCGGCGGCCGCGCCGGCGGCGGAGGCCCCGGCCGAGGCGCCCAGGAAGAAGGCGGCCAAGAAGAAGTAGGATGCCCGAGCTCCCCGACGTCACGGTCTACGTCGAGCGGCTGGGGGCGCTCGCGATCGGCCAGCCGCTCGAGGCGATCCGGATCGCGAGCCCGTTCGTGCTGCGCACGGTGTCGCCGTCGCCCGGCGAGCTCCGCGGCGCGCAGGTCGTCTCGGTCGAGCGGCTCGGCAAGCGGATCGTGATCGGCGTCGCCGGCGAGCGCTTCATCGTCATCCACCTGATGATCGCCGGCCGGCTGCGCTGGAAGCCGCGCGGCGAGCGGCTGCCGGCCAAGGTCGGGCTCGCCGCGTTCGACTTCCCCACCGGCACGCTGGTGTTCACCGAGGCCTCGCCCAAGAAGCGCGCGTCGATCCACCTGATCGCGGCGCGCGGCGGGCTCGCCGAGTTCGATCGCGGCGGCCTCGACGTGTTCACCGCCACGCCCGCCGCGTTCGGCGCGCGGCTGCGCTCCGAGCGCCACACCGTCAAGCGCGCGCTGACCGATCCGACGCTGTTCGACGGCATCGGCAACGCGTACTCCGACGAGATCCTCCACGCGGCGCGGCTGTCGCCGTTCCGGATGACGTCGTCGATCAGCGACGACGAGCTCGCCGCGCTGCACCGGGCGTGCGTCGCCACGCTGACCCGGTGGACCGAGCTGCTGCGCGCCGAGGTCGGCGACGGGTTCCCCGACAAGGTCACCGCGTTCCGCCCCGAGATGGCGGTCCACGGCAAGTACGGCGAGCCATGCCCGGTGTGCGGCACCAGGGTGCAGCGCATCGTCTACGCCGACAACGAGGCCAACTACTGTCCGACCTGCCAGACCGAAGGCCGGTTGCTCGCCGATCGCAGCCTGTCGCGGCTGCTCAAGGAGGACTGGCCGCGCAGCCTCGAGGAGCTCGAGGAGCGCAAGGCCCAGCGCGTGGCGGCTGCACCGATCGCCCCCATCCCGTCCGCCGCGCCCGCACCTGCTGCGACCGTCCCCGCTGCGCCGCCTCCACCTGCCAGGCCGGCGGCCCCTACATCGCCGCCTTCGCCCCGAGCTGCCACTCGCCGCAAGGCCGGGAATAAATCGCGCGCGCCGTAGATCCGGCCGCGCAGCAGTGCGTTTGGCGATCCAGCGTCTCGTCGCGCGGCGGTCGCGCGGCGTCTCACCGCAAGGGGTGCCATGAACAAGCGTCTGGCCGGGTTTCTGTTGGCCGTGGCCGCGGCCGGTTGCGGTCCCATGCATGCCTCGTTCGTCAAGGTCGACGAGGTCGCGCTCGGCCGCGTCGTCATCTATCGCAACGGGGTCGCGTTCTACGAGCGCCGGGCGACGGTCGCCGGCGGCACGCTCACGGTCAGCGTGCCGCGCGATCGGGTCGACGACTTCCTCAAGTCGCTGACCGTGGTCGATGCGATCTCGCGCACACCGCTGCCGGTGTCGATCCCGCGCGCGCAGACCGAGGACGGCACGAATCTGGTGATGAAGCTCGAGCTGCCGAGCAAGAACACCGCCGAGGTGGTCCTGACCTACGTCACCGAGTCGCCGGCCTGGAAGCCGAGCTACCGCGTGGTGGTCGGCGACCACAAGGACGTCATGCTCGAGGGCTGGGCGATCGTCGACAACACCTCGGGCGAGGACTGGAAGAACGTCTACGTCGGGGTCGGCTCGTCGTCGGCGCTGTCGTTCCGCTACGACCTGTGGAGCGTGCGGCAGGTCCAGCGCGAGACCCTGGCCAGCGAGGAGCGGTTCGCGATCGCGCCGCCCACCGGGGTGTCGCCGTACAGCCCGACCCGCCCGGGCGAGGGCGGCGAGGTCCTGCTCAGCGAGCTCGGTGACGACGAGATCCGCCGCCCGACCGGCCACCCCGGCGACGCCCGGGCGCGCCGGCTCGCCACCAAGGACGACTCGCTGCTCGGCGACGAGGAGCTCGCCAGGCTCGCCGAGTCCGAGTCCGAGGCCAAGGGCGAGCAGATCGTGATCGAGGGCAGGACGCCCGAGCGCGCCTCGCCCCAGCCGCCGGTCACCGCGCGCGACTCCGACGATCGCGCACGCGCGCGCGAGTACAGCGCGTCGAAGATGCCGGCGCACAAGCCCGCGAGCGCGCGCGGGGCCCGACCGGCCCCGGCGGCGACGCTCGACACCCAGGTCGCCACCGGCGATCAGAAGATGAAGCAGGTCGCGCAGTCGGTCCTGCACTCGGACAGGACGATCGTCATCGAGGGCATCACCAACCACGGTGACACCGAGGGCAACCGGCGCGCCAGCGACCGCGCCAACATCATCAAGAACCAGCTGATCGACCAGGGCGTGGCGCCGGGTCGGATCAAGGTGGTCACCAGGGTCGATCCCAACCAGCCCGAGCGGGTGCGCCTGCTCGCCCAGCCGGCGCGCGCCGACGAGCCCAGGTCGGCGGGCGGCAAGGCGCTCGACGTCGACGCCCAGCCGGTCGGCGAGAGCCACTTCGAGAACAAGCACCCGATGACGGTCGACCGCGGCTCGTCGGCGATGGTCTCGATGGTGCGCGACGTCACCCAGGGCGAGGTGGTCTACCTCTACGACGCCGAGTCCGAGCGCGGCAACGCGCGGTTCGCGTTCCGCGCCGTGCGCTTCAAGAACCCGACCGACTCGACGCTGGAGACCGGGCCGGTCACCGTGTACGGCCAGGAGCGGTTCATCGGCGAGGGCCTGACCGAGCCGATCCCGCCCCACGCGTCGGCGGTCGTGCCGTTCGCGCTCGATCGCCAGATCGTCGTCGAGCGCACCGACGCGCAGGACGACCGGATCGCGAAGCTGATCTCGCTCCAGCGCGGCATCCTGACCGCCGAGGTCCAGCACGTCCGCCGCCGCCGGCTCGCGATCACCAACCGGCTGGGCGAAGTCGCCAAGGTGTACGTCCGCCACTCGGTGAACCAGGGCTGGACGCTGCTCGAGTCGCCCCCGGCGTTCGAGCGGATCGGCGACGCCCACCTGTTCGAGATCCAGATCGCCCCGGGCAAGACCCAGGACGTGGTGATCGCCGAGGCCACGCCGATCCAGAGCACGCTCGACCTGTCGGCCGACGTCACCCTGGACATGATGAAGGTCTGGGTCGAGGCGCCCGAGGGCACGCGCGAGCTCAAGGACCAGCTGAAGAAGCTGCTCGCGATCCACCGGACGCTGGTCGATCTCGCCCAGGCGCAGGACAGCATGCGGCGCCGGCTCGCCGACTACCGCGAGCGGATGGACGAGCTGCACGGCCAGATCGTCACGCTGCAGGCGGTCAAGACCGGCGGCGAGCTGATGGGGCACCTCAAGACCAAGATGAAGGAGATCTCGGAGCGCGTGCAGCGGACCACGATCGACGTCGTCGATCAGGAGGAGAAGATCATGCTGGCCCGCGTCCAGTTCAAGGACGCCCTGGCCGAGCTCGCGATGCCCGACGCGCTTGCCGTCGCGGCGCCTTCGAGTTCGGCCCCGGCCCCGGCGCGCCCGGCGGGGCCCGCCCGGCGCTAGCGCGGCGGCCGTGGGCGCTGGCGCGGCGCGTGACGCGGGCACGTCCCGCCCGCGCGATCGGTCTGCTAGCGTTCCGGCATGTCCAGCTCATGCACTCGCTGCTCGCTCTCTGCCCTGGTGCTGTGCCTGGGTGGCTGCGGCGGCGGCGGCGGCAACGCCACACCGCAGGATGCTGCCCCCGACACGCCGCCGGGCATGTGCGGTGCCGAGGCCACGCTGTCCGGTGAGATGATCGACTGGGACTCCACCGAGGCCGCGTTCTGCGGCGTCGCCGGCGCGGTGTGGACGGTACGCGGTGACGCCTCGCGCAAGGAAACGACGCCGCCCAACGGCCGGCTCGCGATGTGCCTTGCGCACCAGGCCCAGACCGTCCTCGATGTCACGCCGAGCGGCGCCAGCCAGTGCCCGGGCCTGTCCGGCATGGCGATGAACACGTATCCGCTCGCAGCGGTCGCGATCCTGCCCGACGCCGTGCTCGCCGCCGGCGCCACGTTCAGCGTGCGCGCGATGGTGCAGAGCCGGATGGCCTCGATGGCGACCCAGATCGGCGTGCCGTTCGACCCCGCCGCCGGTCAGCTGTATGTCCACGTCGACGGCCCGGCACATGCGGTCTTGATCTCGGCCGACCACGCCGCGCCCCAGTCATTCGATGGCACTCACTGGGTCGCCGGCGACACCGGCAGCGACGTGTTCTTCCCCAATGTCGCGGTCGGCGCGGTCACGGTCAGCGTCGTGGGTGGCGCGATCGGCACCGGCAGCTTCACGCTCGAGGCCGGCAAGATGACGTACCTGACCGTGGTCCCGCCATCGCCGTTCGTTCAGTAGCCGGCTGATCCCTGCCCGGCCTGGCCGATCAGCCACCGGCCGACCGGGCACATCGTGGCGCAGTTGAGGTGATGGACGCGGCGGATCGACACGGCGCGCTGAGCGACCGCTACGGATCGAGCGTGATCGTGACGTCGGCGCTGCCCGGCCGGACCGGCTCGATGCGCAGGTGGCCGGGGCCGCCGGTGTGGACCTTGGTCGTGCGCGCCGGCGGCGCGTCGTCGTAGGTCGCGACGCTGTAGGTCACGACGCCACGGCGCGGGCCGCACGCATAGGACGACAGGTACTTGGTGGTGCCGAGCACGGCGATCATGCCGGCGAACGCGGCGATCAGCGGCACGGTCCGCGGCCGGATCCACGTCCAGCGGTCGTCGAACCACTGTCGGATCCGCCCGCCGATCGCGCGATGCCGGTCGTGGGCCGCGGTCGGGACGAGCGTCGCGGTGGGCAGCTCCGCGGGGATGCCGTCGAACAGCATGTCGACAGTATTGCAGCACGGCGCGGCTGCGTCAGCGGTCATGATGCTCGAGCGCAGGCCGGCCGCGCGGGGCGGTGCACCACGCCGGCGCCGGTGCCGGCGCCGGAATGTATATGACAACAACCCCCTACGCACCCGGCTGATCGGCCGCGGCCGGCACGGCAGCCAGCCCGGGCCGATCATCGCATTCCCCTGGCATCCCCGAGCTCCGGGGCCGCCTGACCGCGCTCGCGGAACGTGCCGTTCTGCTGGTATCGCTTGCGCTGCAAGCGGTTGAGCGCGACGCGGGCCTTCCAGCCCAGGTAGGCGCGGCCGAACGTCAGCATGTTTTCGCGGTCGTAGTACGGGTTCTTGAGCCCGCCGAGGTTGACCAGCGCCAGCACCTGCTCGGCGACCGACACCGGGCAGCCCTCGAGCCGGACGACGTCGCCGGCGAGCTTCTTGCGGGCGGTCGCGAGCTTGGCGAACACGTCCTGGCCCTCGATCGTGTGGGGGTCGAGCGTCGAGCGGTCGCGGTAGAGGTTCTCGATCGCGACCGGCTTGCCGTGGATCATGCCCTTCCAGGCGGCGCAGTCGCCGATGAACACGACCTTCTCGCCGGGCCTGGCGTCGATCCCGCCCTGGTAGGCGCCGAACACGACGTGGAGCCGCGGCATCTTGCGGTCGGTCTCCTTGTCGAACACCCGGAGGATCTCGATCGCCTCCTCGATCGCGCCGGGGCAGCCGCCCCAGCAGTAGTCGCCGGCCTCGGGGGTCGGCGGCGGGCCGGCGTAGGCGGTGATGCTCGTGCCCTCGAAGTACTTCTCGACCCGGACCAGGCCGACCTTGAACCCCTTCGCGCGCGCGCGGGCCTCGTCGAGCGTGACGTCGCCGGTGATCTTGACCCGCGCGATGTCGGTCGAGCCGAACCCGTGCTCCGACGTGAGCCGGATGTGGTCGACCGTGGCCGGGTCGACGCCGATGATCCCGCAGCACACCGCGTCGAACGCGACCTGGCTGTTGCCCATGATGATCAGGCCGAGCGGGAACGGGGTCGGGGTCAGCATCCGGCCCTCGCCGGCGGTGATCCCGTCGATCGCGATGAACTGGGGCTGGATGATGTGCTGGAGGTCGGCGATCTTCTCGTTGAGCCGGTGATCGTGGTCGATCAGGCGGTGGCGGTCGTCCTGGATCCCGATGTACGCCTTGCACGAGAACGTCACCGTCGTCCACGGGTGAGCCTTGAACTTGGGGCAGTTGACGAAGAAGTCGGCGCGCGCGACCGGCTCGGGCGTGAACAGGTAGTCGCGCAGCCGCTGGGGATGCGATAGCGGGATCTCGACCTGCTGCTCCTCCTCGAAGCAATAGCGCTTGATGTCGATCTTCTTGAGCATCGCGTCCCAGCCCGACTCCTTGAACGCGACCCGGGTCGGCACGGTGATGCCGCAGCGCTCGCCGGCCGCGAGCTCGGTCATCGCCGAGCCGCCGACGTCGCGCAGCGCGCGCAGCACGCCCTCGCCGAACTCCGGCCGGGTGTACGCATAGGGGAACAGGGGGCCGGACGCCACCAGGTTGGGCTTGACCAGCGTGCGGCCCGATGGGCGCAGCCCGAGCTCCTCGAGACCTTCGCGGATGATCGTCCGGATCCGCTCGGGATCGTAGTCGCGGCAACTGCGGAGGATGACCTTCGGCTCGGCCGGAATCTTCATGGCCGGCAGGATACCACTAGCGGATCGGCGCGCCCGAGCGGTCGGTTTCGGGTGCGCCATCGTCGGATCCCGGGGGTGGCGGTGCCGGCGGTTCGGGAGTGGGCTGTGCGTCGGCGCGCGGCCGCAGCGGCGCGGTCGCGATCCAGCTCTCGACCGCCGCCAGGTCATCGCTGGCCTCGCGGACGCCGTCGTCCAGCCGGGCGCGCATCTCGTCGAGCAGCGCGTGGAGCTCGGGGACCGAGAACGACTTGCCGGCGAGCCGGGCCCGCACCCCCGTCAGGTAGCCGCGGCGGTCCCCGATCGCCGCGCGCGCCTGGCTGAAGCGGTGCTCGGCCGGGGCGCTGTCCAGCGTGCCTCCGGGCAGCGTCCGGAGCCGGCCCTCGATGTCCTTGGCGCGTTCCTCGAGCTCGTCGAGCCGGCGATCGTAGTCCCGGGCGATGGCCAGCGCCTCCTGCTGGAGCGCCGGCTGATCGTTGGGCCTGTCGCAGCCGGAGCCGGCCAGCCAGGCGAGCGTGACCAGGCCGGCGAGCATGGCCGGGGCGACAAAGCGCACGAGGGAGCGAGGGCGCTGCACGGGGGATCGGTTGTGGCAGAGCGCCGGGTGTTCGTCAAAGGGGCGGGGCATCGTCGCTCCACGCGCTGCCGTGCGCGTCGATCTCGTCGAGGTAGCCCAGCAGCGCGGCATAGTACGGGTGGGCGCCGAGCGTCGCGGAGTCGGCGACCACCAGCAGGAACCGCCGCGCCCGGGTCAGCGCGACGTTCATCCGCCGCGTGTTGGCGAGAAAGCCGATCTCGCCGCGCTCGTTGGATCGCACGAGGTCGACGATCACGGCCTCCTTCTCGCGGCCCTGGAAGCCGTCGACCGTGCCGATCTCCAGGCCCGCCGCGCGCTCGGCGCGGAGCAGCTCGCGCAGCCGGCGCGCCTGGGCCGCGTACGCCGCGATGATCGCGATCTCGGTCGGCGGCAGGCCGCGCGACAACAGGCGCCGCGCCTCGGCGGCGACCCGCTCGGCGTTACCCGGGTTGAACGTGCTCGGATCGAACCGGAACACCGGGATGTTCTGGAGCGAGGTCCCGGGCTCGTAGTCGGGCGAGCCGCGCGGCGCGCCGATCACGGTGTCGCTGAACGCGCGCTGCTCGCCCCAGTCCTTGCCCGCGGTGTCGACCAGCCACAGCGGCCCGGGCCGCAGCGGATCGGGCGCGACGCCGAGATCGTCGAGCGTGTGGCCGGCGACCGCCGGGGCGGCGCGCAGCCGGTCGCCGTACGTCGCGCGCGACGGGAACGCCATGATCTGCTGGTGCATGCGGTGCTGCTGCTCCAGCATCACCACGCCCGGCGCGTCGCCGGCCGGGCCGTGGCGCGCCAGGCGGTCGAACACCGTCGAGCCCAGCGTCGCCTCCAGGTCCGCCCCGCCGGTGACCACCGGACCGAGCTGGTGCGGATCGCCGGCGAGCACGGCGACCCGGGCGCGGCCGAGCGGGACCAGCAGCAGCGGATCGGGCGCCTGGGTCGCCTCGTCGATCACCGCGCAATCGAACATGATCCGGGCCTCCGCGCCGTCCTCGCCGCGGCCGAGCAGCGGGTGGTCGCTGCCGGCGCAGGTCGCCAGCACGACCTCGGCGCGGTCGACGATCGCGCGCTCGGCGTTGGCGATCTCGCGCGCGGCGTCGCGGTCGAGCGCGCGGGCCTCGGCCCAGCGCTCCCGGGCCTCGGGGCCGCGCTTGCCGGCCGCCGATCGGCGGAGCTGGCGGGCGCGATCGCGCCACTCGCGGGCGAGCCGCGACGCGCCGTCGGCGTCGACCTGGGCGTCGAGCGTGAGCCCGATCAGCGCCGGGTGGACGCGCGCGGGGTGGCCGAGCCGGACGGTGCGCAGCCCGGCCTCGGCGAGCCGGAGCCCGAGGTTGTCGACCGCCGGGTTGGACGGCGCCGCGCACAGCACGCGCTCGCCGCGCAGCACGCGCTGGCGCACCACCTCGACCAGCGTGCGGGTCTTGCCGGTGCCCGGCGGGCCGTGGATCAGCGCGAGGTCGCCGGACCTGAGCGCGGCCTCGACCGCGGCGCGCTGTCGGTCATCGAGCGCGGCGTCGAGCGCGGTCCACCCGACCGGCGCGATCGGCCGCGGCGGCCGGACCCCCGCGGCGACGTCGCGGATCCGCGCGAGGTCCGAGGTCGCGAGCGCGGCGTGGGCGCGCGCGATCGCCTGGTCGCCGCGGTCGAACGTGACCTCGGGGGCCTCCGGATCGATCGCGTACTCGCGGTCGATCTCGATGATCCCACGGGGGGCTTTGCCCCCTGCCCCGCCGGCAGAGCCGGCAGGGTCCCCACCCCCCATCTCGCTTCGCTCGATCCCCCGATCCAGCATCAGCCACAGCGTCTGGTCCTCGCGGCGCTCGTAGACCCCGCGCACCGCGCCGGGCTCGTCGGGGTGCTCGGCCCACAGCCGGATCGGGTCGCCCGGCGCCAGCCGCAGGTTGTCGAGATCGATCGCGGGGGGCGCGGCGACCTGGATCCGGATGCGATCGCCGGGCCCCGATTGCTCGTCGATGATCCGCAGCGGGGCGAGCGCGATGCCGAGCGCGATCCGCTCCGCCAGCGTCCGGCCCGAGCGCTCGAGCGCGAGCCGGTGGCGCACCGCGATCCGCTCGGCGCGCCACGCGCGCGCCAGCGCATCGAGCCAGTCCCGTGCATCGGCCACGTACCGAGCGTACGTCAGTTCGGGCCGCCGGCCACGCCGCACCGGGAAGTGGCGGGCGGCCGCGCCGAACCTGTGGCGCCACGGATGCAAGGCCGAGTGCAACTTGGCATGATGCATCGGCATGCCGCCGTCCGCCCCCGAGCGCCTCACCCGGAAGACCACCTCGCTCGCCGAGCTGCTCGCCCGCCGCGTGCGCGACACACCCGATCGCGAGGCCTACCGCTACCCGGTGGGCGACCAGTGGCGCTCGATGACGTGGCGGCAGTCGGGGGAGCGGGCCCGCGCGATCGCCGCCGGCCTGCTGTCGCTCGGGCTCGATCGCGAGCAGCGGATCGGCATCCTGTGCAACACCCGGGTCGAGTGGCTGCTCGCCGATATGGGGGTGCTGTCGGCCGGCGGCGCGACCACCACGGTGTACCCGTCGAGCACCGCCGAGGAATCCGCCTACATCCTCGCCGACTCGGCGGCCCGCTACGCGTTCGTCGAGGACGCCGCGCAGCTGGCCAAGCTGGTCGCGCACCGCGCCGGGCTGCCCATGCTCGCCCGGGTTATCCTGATCGACGGCGCGCCGGGCGACGCCCAGCGCGACTGGGTCATGACGCTGGCCGAGCTCGAGGCGGCGGGCGCGGCGCACCTCGAGCGCGATCCGCGCGCGGTGGACGACGCCGTCGCCGGCATCCAGGGCGAGCACCTCGCGACCCTGATCTACACCTCGGGCACCACCGGCAAGCCCAAGGGCGTGCGGCTGCTCCACGAGTGCTGGGCGTACTGCGCCGACGCGATCGAGGCGACCCGGCTGTGGGCCGCCGACGACGTCACGTACCTGTGGCTGCCGATGTCGCACTCGTTCGGCAAGGTGCTGATGGCCGGCCACATCGCGTCGGGCTCGGTCATCGCGATCGACGGCCGGATCGCCAAGCTCGTCGACAACCTCGCCACCGTCAAGCCGACGCTGCTGCCCGCGGTGCCGCGGATCTTCGAGAAGGTCTACAACAAGATCCTCGACAACGCGAAGCAGGGCGGGGCGATCAAGCACCGGATCTTCCTGTGGGCGCTCGGGGCCGGCCGGGCCGGCTCGCAGGTCCGCCAGCGCGGCGGGACGCCGGGCGGGTTGCTCGCGCTCCAGCTCCGGCTCGCCGAGCGACTGGTGTTCTCGAAGATCAAGACCCTGTTCGGCGGCCGGGTGAAGTTCTGCTTCTCCGGCTCGGCGCCGCTGTCGCGCGAGATCGCCGAGTTCTTCCACGCCTGCGGCGTGCTGATCCTCGAGGGCTATGGCCTGACCGAGACCTCGGGGTTGGCGTTCTGCAACCGGCCGACCCGGTTCGCGTTCGGCAGCGTCGGTACCCTGTTGCCCGGCACCGAGGTCAAGCTGGTGCCCGAGGACGGCGAGATCCTGCTCCGATCGGCCGGCGTGATGCACGGCTACCACAACCTGCCGGATCAGACCGCCGAGGCGCTGACGCCCGACGGCTGGCTGCGCACCGGCGACATTGGCGAGATCGACGGCGAGGGCTTCCTGCGGATCACCGATCGCAAGAAGGATCTGATCAAGACCTCGGGCGGCAAGTACATCGCGCCGCAATCGATCGAGGGCAAGCTCAAGGCGGTGTGCCCCTACATCAGCCAGGTCATCATCCACGGCGACAAGCGCAACTTCGTCACCGCGCTGGTCTCGCTCGACGAGGAGGCCACCATGAAGTGGGCCCGGGACAACGGCCTGGGCGGCAAGCCGTACGGCGAGGTGGTGAAGACCGATCAGGTCAAGCAGCTGCTCGCGCCGTACTTCGACCAGGTCAACAAGACACTGGCCAAGTACGAGAGCGTCAAGCAGTTCGCCGTCCTGCCCCGGGATCTGTCGGTCGACGAGGGCGAGCTGACCCCGAGCCTCAAGGTCAAGCGCAAGGTGGTCGAAAAGCGCTATGCCGCGCTGCTCGACAAGATGTACGAGGGTGCGCTCGCCGATGTGGGATGATCGCGTTCGCTGCAATGCGAACCCCCACGCCGGCGTTTGGTCTCGTGATGCCCCTCGCCCGGACGATCCTTGCCTTGCCTCATCGCTCGCGGCCGGCCTCGCGCGCGGCCGTATCGCTCTCGGTCCTCGGCGCGTTGCTCGCGCCGGCCTGCCACGGTAGCGGCCCCCCGACCCCCGCGTCGGAGCCGGGGACCACGCACGCGACACCGCCGGCCGCGGCCGAGCCCGCGCGACCGACCGCGGCTGGATCGGCGAACGCATCCGGGACCGCGACCGGGGGAGCGCATGGATCGGCGACCAGCGCCGCGTCCGGGGCAACTCCTGGCGCCGCGAACGATCCGGCGGCCACCGCGGCGGCGACCGCCCCGGCGGGCGTCGACTTCATCGCCGACGCCAGGCTGCTGTACCGGGTCGCGGCGTGCGGCGGCGCCGATTCCCCGCTGCCCGACGCGCTGTCCGGCGGCGACGCCAGCCTCGCTGCCAGGCTCGACAAGATCGTCGCCCACCACTGCAAGGCGATCCTGTCGCGCATGTCCGAGTTCCGTACGACGTACTTCGAGAAGGGCCGGGCGTGGTTCGACGCCGTGGTCCCCAGGGACGTCCCCAAGACGGTCGTCTACCCGTTCGGCGGTGGCGACCTGCTGTCGGCGCTGGTCGCGTTCCCCGACGCCACCGAGATCACCACGATCTCGCTCGAGCTCGCCGGGGACCCGCGGCGGCTGCGCACGCTCGCGCCCGACGCGCTGGAGCGCAGCCTCGGCGCGCTGCGCAGCGAGATCGGCGGCCTGATCTCGGTCGGCTCGAACACCAGCGAGAACCTGTCGCACCAGCAGCGCAACGACCTGCCGGGCCAGGTCAGCTCGTTCCTGCTCGGCCTGGTCGCCGGCGGCTACGAGCCGGTGGCGATGCGCTACTTCACGCTCGACGACACCGGCGCGGTCCACTACCTGGACCAGGCCGAGATCGACGAGCTCGACCACAAGGCCAGGAACGGCCACGCCAGGAGCCTCAAGCACGACTGGCAGTCCCCGAACTTCTCGCAGGCGTTCTCGAACGTCGAGATCCAGTACCGGAAGCCGGGCGAGGACGCGATCCGGGTCCACCGCCACATCGGCTGGAACCTCGGCGATCCCTACCTCGCCAAGCACCCCGAGGTGATCCGCCACCTCGAGAGCAAGGGCACGGTCACCATGCTGACCAAGGGCGCGAGCTACCTGCTCTGGCGCGGTGACTTCTCGACGATCCGCACCTACATGCTCGATCACATGGCGTGGATGCTGTCGGACTCGACCGGCATCCCGCCGGCGTTCACCCGCAAGGCCGGCATGGTCCAGGAGACCTACGGCCACTACACCGGCGCGTTCCTCGAGGGCACCGACGAGCGCCACGACGACGCGTTCATCGAGCTGTGGCGCTCGCAGAAGACCCGCCGGCTGCCGTTCCGGTTCGGCTACGTCGACAAGGACAAGCAGGCGCACCTGGTCATCACGCGGCCCAAGGGCTGATCGCACGCCCTGCGTGCCGGACGCCCGTAGGGCAGCGATTACCTCCCCGCGCGTTGCCTGGTCCGCGGTCTTGCCGTCCGCGGCCCTGCCGGTCGCGGCCTCCGGTTCGTTCCCAGCACCTCGCTGACCGACCCGGCGGACACCGCGCGGACGATCCACTGCTCCAGCTGCTTCGGATCGCTGCAGTCCTCGATCATCGCCCGCTCCTCCGTCGTCGCTGCGAACCCGCGCGTTTTCAGCAGCATCCACAGGGCGTTGCGCTCGCCTTCGGCCAGCCCCTTGCGCTCGCCTTCGGCCAGCCCTTCCCGCCGCCCTTCGGCCAGTCCTTCCCGCCGCCCTTCGGCTTGGAGAGCGGCCTTGAAACGGAGGGCAGCGGGCGACATCGGGATCTTGTCCGGGTTCATCTGCATCTCCTCAAGCCATCGCAGCGTTCGCTCACTAAGCAGAGACAGGATCGCATTCCTCTGGGTCTCCTGCAACGTCGCCGGCAGGCGCCCGGAAACCTCGAGCGCTCGCATCACCACCTCCTTCGCTCTCGACCCATGCCGATGCGAGATCGCCCAGATCGCCACCACCGCGAGTTCCGGATGTTCCTCCGACAGCAGCCGATCGAGCGTCTCCGGCCCCACGTGCAGCACCACCGGCGTCAGCGCGAGCTTGGTCCCGAGGGGCGTCTCGACGTGCGCCACGGTGAGCGCCCAGTCCGCCACCGCCCGGTGGGCGGTCAGGACGATCACGTCGCCGAGCACACCCGTCTGATCGAACAGCACCCCGGCCGCCAGGAGCCACCGGCGCTGCTTGTCCGGATCGATGTCGTTCTGGACTCGATCACCGCCCACTGGGACTCTCGTGCGAGCAGCAGATCGGGGTTGAACTCGGCGACCTTGACGAAGCGCACCGTCGAGTCCACCGGCGTCAAGTCCGGCGCCATGGTGCGCCCTGTCAACGCGCGGACGAGCAGGGGAAGCAGCGTGGGCTGCTCGCGGAGCGCTGCGATCATGACCTCGTGTGGAGTGCTGGGCATCAGACCGCCTTGTGGCAGCGCCGGCAGGGGCGCGTCACATCGTTCCCGACCATCGCCGAATCCATACCTCGACTCTCTGACAGTGCGCAAGAGCATACTGTCCGAAATTCGGCCACTATGTCCGGAATTCGGACGCGTCATTGCACAGGCAGTGGCTGTCTCCGCGGGTGCGGGCGGGACGCCGTCACTATCTCGCGCGCTGCTTGGTCCGCGACCTTGCCGCGCGTGGCTTCCTGGTAGTCCCCAGCACCTCGCCCACCGATCTGGCGGATACCGCGCGAGCGATCCACTGCTCCAGCTTCTTCGGGTCGGTGCACGCCGCGATCATCGCCCGCTCCCTGTCCGTCGCCGAGAGTCCGCGGGTTCTCAGCAGCCTCAGCAGGGCTTTCCGCATGCCTTCAGCCCGCCCGTTCTGCTCACCCACGACCATCCCCGCCTGAACGCCTTCAATCAGCCCTTGGGCCCTCCCCTCCGCCCGGAGTGAGGCCGTGAACCTGAGGGCGGCGTCCGACATGGGAATCTTTCCAGGCCCCATCTGCATCTCCTTGCTTCATACGAGCATTCGCTGGTCGAGCAGGGACACAATCACATTCCGATGCATGCCCTGCAATGTCGCCAGCAGCTGTTCCTCGACCAGCGATCGCGGCGCTGGTGAGAGCATTCGCTCCGCGTGAGTGTCCGCGCTGCGACACTGGTGGTCGCGAGCGCGGTGCCTCGAGCGAGATAGTCTCGTCGTGTTGTCGTGCTCAACGGATGCTGCAGCTTTGTGTATGCAGGCGGGCAGCTTCGACCCTGCAGGCACGCCGATCTGCGCGTTCGCGGAGCGGAGCGATGCATGCGCCTGGTCCCGCGCCAACGTGCGGCTGGTGCGCGATCTGCACGACGTTCGGCCAGGCCGCCCCGGGCGTGTGGGCGCCGTCACGCCGGGGCCACTATCCCCGCGGCGCACGCAGGGCGGACCCGGTCCGGTCACTTGGGGATTTATCCCCGCGGGCGGCTATGGTGTCCTTGCCGTCACGGCTTCCAGATGAGGTCACGGATGGACACAGTCATGCGCTTCCTGCCGCGCGCCCGGGTCGCCAGCCTGCTGCTCGGCCTCGCGGCGTGCGGCGGCGGTCCCACGGTCGACCCGCCGCCGGACGGGCCGAGCGGGCCGATGCCCGGGTCCACCCAGCTGACGTTCGAGAGCGGGCCGGTCCGGCCGCTCGCGGTGTCGTCCGACGGGGCGCGCGTGTTCGTCGCCAACACGCCCAACGGCTCGCTCGACCTCCTGCGGGTGACCTCGGCCGGCCTGGTGCCCGACGGCTCGGTCAAGGTCGGGATCGATCCGGTCGCGGTCGCGGTCCGCAACGACGGCGAGGTCTGGGTGGTCAACCACGTGTCCGACAGCGTCAGCATCGTCGACGTCGCGCACGCGCCGCCGCGGGTGGCCCGCACGCTGCTGGTCGGCGACGAGCCCGGCGATCTCGTGTTCGCCGGCGCCGGCCGCGCGTTCATCACCACCGCCCACCGCGGCCAGCAGCGCTCGAGCCCGGCGCTCGCCGGCGTCCCGGGAGCCGGCGACCCGCAGCTGACCACGCCGGGCGTCGGGCGCGCCGACGTCTGGGTGTTCGACCCCGCCAACCTCGGCACCGCGCTCGGCGGCCAGCCGCTCGCGATCGTCACGCTGTTCGGCGACACGCCGCGCGGGCTCGCGGTCAGCCCGGACGGCGCGACGGTGTACGCGGCGATCTTCCACTCCGGCAACCAGACCGCGCCGGTGTCGTCGGCGCTGCCGTGCCCGGGGAAGCCCGACACCGACACGCCGTGCTCGGTGATGGGGCAGACCGTGCCCGGCACGCAGCTCGGGCCGGCGACCAACCATGCCGGCAAGACAGCGCCCAGGGTCGGGCTGATCGTCAAGCAGGACGCCGCGGGCGCGTGGCGCGACGCGCGCAGCCGCGACTGGTCGGCCGTCACCGAGTTCCGGCTGCCCGATCAGGACGTGTTCGCGATCGACGCCGCGGCGCTGACCGCCACGCAGTCGTTCCAGCACGTCGGCACCACGCTGTTCGACCTCGCGGTCAACCCGAAGACCGGCAAGCTCTACGTGTCGAACACCGAGGCGCGCAACGACCTGCGGTTCGAGGGCCCCGGCACGTTCGCGCCGGGCGTCACGCTGCAGGGCCACCTCGCCGAGGCCCGGATCACCGTGGTCGACCCGCAGGGCGCGTCGGTGCTGCCCCGCCGCCTCAACAAGCACATCGACTAC
>DATAPF010000137.1:0-8013 GCA_036265355.1 Kofleriaceae bacterium
GCCAGCCGGTAGCCGACGCCGCGCTTGCTCTCGATCAGATCGTCGGCGTGGACGCTCGCCAGCTTGCGGCGCACCCGGTGGACCAGCTCTCGGACATTCTCGCTGTCGGCCTGGACCGAGCGGAACGACAGCGCGTCGGCGATCTCGTGCCACGCGACGTAGGCGAGCTCGGCGTCGGTCACCGTGCGCCGGCGCTCGACCAGCAGCTGGAGCAGGCCGAACTCCATCGCCGCGAGCTCGATCGACGAGTCGGAGATCCGCAGCACACCGCCATCGACGCGCTGGCGCAGGTCGAGGTGGTGGCCGCGCGGCGTGGTGACCTTGGCGCTGAACACCAGCTCGTCGCGCCGGGTCGGCGCGGTGCGGCCGGACCCGCGGGGCGGCTCGATCTTGGGCAGCGCGTCCGGCCAGAAGTAGAACTTCACGTCGCCGAGCCGGATCGTCGCACCGCTCGTCAGGTCGAGCTCGGTGATCCGCGCACCCTCGACCTCGGTGCCGTTGCGGCTGGCATTGTCCACGATGTGCCAGCGACCGTTGTTGAGCTTGAACACCGCGTGCTCGGCGGACACCGAGGCGTGCAGCACGGCGATGTCGACCCGAGGATCGCGACCGACGCGACTGCCGTCGGCGATCGCGTGAGCGACGCCCCATGCGTCGATCAATGACGCGACGGCGTTCGGCACCCGCGAGAAGATCTGCTCGCTGGTGATTCCGGGCGAAGCGATCGCGACACCATGCGAGGTGCACAGCACCCCGATCGAGCGCGGGGACGAGCAGAGCAGGCAACTGACCATGCTTGATAGACGATCGCCTGTTAGGTAGATCGACGCAAGAGACTGCGCTCGCCAGCTAGCGCCTGCCCGGACGGCGACCGGACGCGCCGGATGGTGAAGGTGCGACGGTCACCGCCGGGGTCCGCGCGGGCGGTGAACCGGCCATCGGGCTGTCTGCGTCGCTCGTCATGCCCCCGGCCAGGGTTGAAACTGCCCCACGGCCCACCGCCGATCCAGTCTGCGGCCAAATCTCCACTACTGCTGTCTCGCGCGCGGCGCATCTCGTGAGCGGGTTCACGAGCAGACCGCGATCCACACACCGGCGAGCACACTGGCGTCCAGGTCCGAGCGCCAGCGCACCGTCGCTCCCGGTCGCGGAAGCTGCGCCACTCGCACACTGACTACCCCGATCGGAGATTCATTTTTCAAGTGTAGCATATTGCTGCATCTCCAGCGGATGCGAGCTCGGCGGCCAGGGCGGCCACCGGCCGGCGGCCGGACTCCATCTCTGATCCGGGATAGCGCGATCGATTGCTCGACGAGGTCTGCGGGACCTTCGTGGACGCGGCTCAGTGGCCGGCCTTGCCGCGCGTGCGCTGCCGGAGCTGGCGCAGCTGGACCGCAGCGTCGTCGCGCGCCTGCTGCGACCCGGTCATCGCCCGCATGATGTTGAGCATCGCGAGCTGGCCCAGCAGGTCCTGGCGGCTCGCCTCGGGCAGCTGCTCGATCTCCGCCTTCACCGCATCGTACAGCTTCCCCAGCTCGGCGGTGGAGATCTCCGTCGGCGGCGGCTCCGTCCGGGCCGGCGCGGGCACGTCGCGGGCCGGCGCAACCTCGGGACGGACCGGCGCCGCGGCGGCCGGCGCGCCGACCTCGGCCGTGCGGTCGTGGACGCGCCGCGGCGCGGTGTCGGGCGCAGGGGCGTCATTGCCGGCATGGGACACCGCCTCGGGGCTCCTGTCGCGCGGCCGGGGCGGCGCGGCCGGGGACCGCTTGGCATCCCCGCGCGGATCGCGGACCGGCACGCGGACCGGCGCGGAATCGGCCGCCGCCGCGGCGGCATGGGACTCGCGGGCCGCCTCGCCAAGCACCGGGCCGGGATCGCGGGGCGCGCTCGGGGTGGGTACGCTCGCGGGCGGGGTCACGCTCGCAGGTGCGGGCATGCTCGCAGGCGCGGGCATGGCACCGGGGTTCGCGGTCGTCGAGCCCGGGACCGCCGGGTGGGCGCGAGAGCTCGATTCACCGTCGTCCCGCAGCGTCAGCACGGCCGCGGTGACGATCGACAGCACCCCGATCGCCGCCCCCGCGATCAGCCACGACCGGCGCCGCCCCGGCAGCGACGCTGTCTGCCAGCCCATCGGCGTCCGCAGCGCGGTGTCGCGATGGGGCGGCCTGCGAGGCCGGCCGTACCCGCCGGCGGGTGGCGCCAGCGGTACGGCATACGCCATCGCAAGCGGATTCGGCGACACCGGCGCGGACCCGTCGCCCGCGGCGCCGGCCGGCGGCAGCTCGGTCACCGGCGCCGCATCCTCCGCCGCCTCGACATCGGCCCACTCCGGCGCCGCCGGGTCGACCAGCGCGCGGCGCAGGCGCTGCGACGGGCCCGTGGTGAGCTCGCGCGGCACCGCGACCGGCGCGCCCGGCCGGGGCGTCTTCGACATGCGCTGCGTCGCGCCCTCGACGTCGACCGCGGCGGGCGGATCGGCCAGCGCGGTCACCTCCTCGGTCGCCGCCGAGCGGCCGCTGCGGGCGACCGGCACGCCGAGCTGCCGCGCCGCCGCCGTGCGGTCGTGCTCGATCAGGTCGAGCAGCTCGCGCGCGAGCTTGGCGGTCTGCGGCCGCGCGGTGCGCTTCTTCGCCATCAGGCGGCGCGAGAACGCCTCGAGCAGCGGATCGACCTCGAGGTGTGGAACCCGCTGGTTGATCCGCGGCGGATCGACCAGCAGGTTGGCGCGCGCGACCTCCGCACCGCTGCCGTCGAACGGCAGCCGGCCGGACAGCATCTCGTAGAGCACGATGCCGAGCGCGAACAGGTCGATCCGGTGGTCGATCGGATCGGCGACCGCCTGCTCCGGCGCCATGTAGTGCGGCGTGCCGAGCACGAGGCCCTCGGTGGTCAGCCGGCCCGCGCTGTCGAACGAGCCGCCGCCCTCGCGCAGCAGCGCGATCCCGAAGTCGACGATGCGCGGGGTCTCGGCGGCCGAGCCGGCGCGCTCGATGATCACGTTCTCGGGCTTGAAGTCGCGGTGGATCAGGCCCTGCTCGTGCGCGTGGTACAGGCCGTCGAGCATCTGGCGGACCAGCCGGATGATGCGCTCGGGCGGCAGCGGCGCCTCGTCGAGCAGCTTCGCCAGGTCGGGGCCCTCGGCGAAGTCCATCACCATGTAGCGCGTACCGTCGATGTCGCCGACGTCGACCACGCCGATCACGTTGGGGTGGCGAAGCCGGCCGGCGAGCTCGGCCTCGCGCTCGAACCGGCGCACGATCTTGGGGTCCTGCAGCATCCGCGGGTGCAGCACCTTGACCGCGAACAGCCGGCCGACCTTGACGTGGCGCGCCTTGTAGACCACCCCCATCGCACCCTCGCCGAGCCGGTGCAGGATCTGGTAGCGGTCGGCGAGGATCTGGCCGAGCAGCTTGTCGCTCGACGCCAGCCCGGCGCTCATCAGAACCTCCCGGAGGCGGTCACCGCGGCGCCGCCGGGGACCGGCTCGACGATCACGTGCGACGCCTCGCTCGACGTCGCGTACAGGATCGCGGTCGCGATCGTGCCGCCGATCGCGACCAGCCAGCCGGCGTCGGCCACGAGATCGACCCGGCGGATCGCGTCCTTGCGGGACTGCGAGCACGCCGTGCCGGCATGGGCCAGTGCGGTGCACTCGTTGTAGCGGTTGCGCGCGTCGATGCCGAGCGAGACCCCGACGCTGAGGCCGACCAGCGTCGCGCCCGACGTGAGGTACGCGGGCAGCGTGAAATGCCGTGGCACCGGCTCCGACATCCGCCCGAGGCTGGCCTGCGGCCTGGGCCGGACCGCCGCGTCGGGCAGCAGCTGGGACGCCACGGCGGCGAACCGCGACCGGGCATCCGCGATCATCGCGATGTCGATCGCCGGGCGCGAGCCGCTGCGGTGCGCGACCGGATCGACCCACGTGCTATCGATCTGGATCGCGCCGCTCGAGCCGGTGTCGATCAGGACCACGAACAGCAGCTGCTCGGCGCCGAGCCGCTGCGCGACATCGGCGATGCACGGCGCGCTCGCGACGCAGTCGGTCGGCAGCCCTGCGGGGGGCAGCCGGCGCCGGACCTCGACGCCGCCGATCGCCTCGACCTCGAGCTCGGCCTGCAGCGCCTCGGCGAGCGTCTGGGTCAGCGCGTCGACCCGCGCCGCCGCGAGGTTCACCACGATCCCGGGTACCACCGCGACCTTGGGGCGCGTCCGATCCGCGCTCGCCGACCGGGACAGCAGTACGAGCGCAGCAGCCAGGACGACACAACGCATCCTAGGAATCATAACGAGTCTCCCGTCGAGCGCGGCGTGATGATACGCCGCATCGGCGGTTAGAAACGCGTGAATGCACCGTCGCTATCGTGCGTCATCAGTCCTCGTCGCCTCCGGGTCGCCCGAGCCGCCTGGGTAGCTCGCCCCGTGCGGACGCGCTCACCGACGGGAGCGCCTTGTCCTTGGCTTTCTTGTCGCTGAACAGCCGCTGGCGCTTGCCGGCGCGGTTGTACGAGAGCGCGTAGACCACGCCGGCGATCCCCGACAGCGGCATCACCACCATCAGCAGCGGCATCCACAGGAACGGCAGGATCTTCCAGACGAACGAGGCCACCAGCAGCCAGGCCGCCGTCGCCGGCACTGCCTCGCGCAGCGAGCCCGCGTACAGCCAGCCGATCGGCCCCAGCAGCGAGGCGCCGCCGGAGATCATCCAGCTCTTCTCGCCCTTGCGCGGCTTGCGCGCCAGCTCCTGCTTGACCCGGTTGGCCTTCGATGCGAGCTCGAGGGCGCCGCCGAGATCCTCGAGCGCCTCGGCGCCGCGGCGGCGGTCGTCGTCGTCCGCGTCGCGCTCCGCCAGCCGTGATCGGCGTCGCGCCGCCGCGTCGCCGCCCGGCATTGCGCGGTTTCGCACAACCGCCGCCCCGCCTGCGGTCTCGGTCACACGTTGATCGCGCAACTTGGCCAGCGCGGCTGCCTTGCGTGCGCGCTGCGCGTCCGCATCGGCCTGGACCTCGGCCTCCAGCGCAGCCAGTCGCTCCCTCAGTGCGCGGTCGTCGTCAGCCACGGCTTCGACTATGGCATGATCTGCCGCGATGTCGTTCCGAACGATCTCGCTCGGTTTGCTCGCCGCGCTCGCGCTCGGCTGCGGCGGTGATCCGCCGAGGTCCGACGATCCGCAAACCGCCCGCGAGAAGCAGCGCCGGGAGGCCGCGGCGGCCGGCGAGACCTCGAGCGGCGGCAAGTGGAGCGGCTGGCGCTACACCGGCGATCGCGACGAGTGCTTCTTCGTCGTCGGCCGCAAGTGCTTCAAGACCGAGGTGGCCGCGTGCGTGGCCGCGCGCTGCGGCAACCGCAAGTGCGAGACCACCGGAGGCGGCCCCGCCACGGTCGCGTGCGCGAAGTGACTACGCCGCCTTGGGGGCAATGACCTTGGGGATCCGGACCCGGGGCCCGAGGTGGAACGCGAGCCGCTTGACGTTGCGGTAGAACTCGCCGTCGATGATCGGCGCCAGCAGGTCGTCGCCGACCGCCTCCATCGTCATCTCGCGGCACGGCCGGTCGAGGATGTTGCGGCCGCGCATCTCCTGGCCGCGCCGCATCCGCGGCAGGTTGCGGATGATCCCCCACGGGCTCGGCGTCCCGACGATCGCGTTCATCAACCCCGGTTGATCGGCCTTGCCGAAGAACCGCAGCACGTTGCCGAGGTTGATCGACATCGATGCGATGTGGACCCCGGTGAACTGGTCGCCCGGCAGCTTCATGCCGTCGAGCGTGACCCGGCAGCGCGTCGGCTCGAACACATCTTTGGCGTAGCTCGACCACGCGCCGAGCGGCAGCCGCGACAGCGGCGACAGCGCGATCGGCGCCGAGGCGACCGCGGACGCGACCACCTTGATGATCGTCCGCGGGTTCGGATCGGGGGCATCGTAGTACTTGGCGTAGAACCGCTGGCCGACGCCGCCGGCCGCCGACGCGAAGCCGTAGGTGCGGAACGGCAGCTCGGCGCCGTCGACGATCTGGATCCCGTCGATCACCATCGAGTCGACCTCGGTCTCCTCGATGTGGACGTTGCGCTCGACGTTGCGCCGCAGGGTCGCCAGGATGCCCTCGGCATCGCCCTCGATGCCGACGTTGTTCGCGACGAAGTCGATCGTGCCGCCTTTGGTGGGCAGCGTCATCGGTAGCGCCACCGACTCGCCGATGAACTCGTCCTCCTGCAGGACCTCCATCCCCATGCGGAGCATCCAGTGCAGCGCACCATCTCCGCCATCGGCCACCCAGTAGCGCGCCCGCTTGCGCAGGAACTCGCGCAGCACCGGCTTGATCGACTCGACGGAGCTGGTGGTGTGCACCTCGCCGAGATCACCCACGATGCGCCGCAACCGATCCGCCCGGTCTGGCCGGTTACGGTTCTTGCGGCTGTTCGGGTTGGTGATCACGCCGATTTGCATCTGGCCCTGCCGTTTGCAAGAGCTGGGCGAGACGCGGCGCGTCGCAACTTGTCAAGATCACGTGACAGGAACGCCACGTTTGCCACTCAGTGCGTACCGACTTACGCAGCCAAGTGGATAGTCAGCGCGCCGGTGACACGTCCCGTCATCACGCCGCTGCGCATATCTCGGCACGCCGGCCGCCGGGTTCCGGTCTGGCCAGTCCAGCACTTCACGAGTAGTAGCGGTCGCTGCCCGGCGAGCGCATCCTTGTAGAAGCCCAGCATGCGCCCGTTTGTATCCGGCCTCTGCCTGGCGGCCTGCGGTGGCATCACCGTACCGGCGACGCCGCCCCCGGCGCCCCCCCGACACATCGCCACCGAGCCCGATCGGCCCCCGGTCGACCCGATCGCCGCGCTCACTCCCGACGACACCGCGGTCCGGTCCTGGGTGGTCCCCGGTCCGATCCACCTCGAGCTCGGCGCGGCCGCGATCGCCGCCGGCGGCGCCGGCCGGCCGATCGAGGTCAGCCCGATCGATGAGGAGGGCAACCTCCAGCGCGTCGCGGTCCGGCTCGATCACGCGCGGTTCTCGGTCTGGATCGATCGCGGGCAGATCCTGGGGGTGCTGACCCGCGACCAGCGGATCGACGCGCTCGGCGTCCCGGCGGTCGGCAGCGAGGTCCAGGTCGTGCTGCGCGCCGGCGCGACCGTCCGCCGCCTCGCGCACCGCGATCGCTCGACCCAGGTCCGCTACCTCGGCGCGCTCGAGATCGAGGGCTGGGTCCCCGACGCCGTGCTCGCCGACCGCGGCCCGCCGCGCGGCGGCGCCGGCCGGATCCCGACCGGCCGCAAGACCTTCATGGTCCTCCCCGGCGCCGTGATCCGCGCCGAGCCGCGCTGGGCCGCCAGCGAGCTCGCCCTGATGAGCACCGCCTACTCGCTCGACGTCATCCGCGAGCTCGACGACGCGTGGACCGAGGTCGGCTACGAGGACGGCGACGTCGTCGTCCACGGCTTCGTGTCGCGCCGCGATCCGCCCGGCCGCCTCCACCACTGGCGCGACGGCGATCCGCCGCCGAGCGTCGCCCCCAACACCGCCGTGCCCGGCGGCACCTGCCTCTACGCCCGCGCCGGCGGCGACGCGATCGGCTACCTCGTCGGCAACCGCCCGGTCGCGCTCGACGACATCGGCAACGGCTGGTGGAGCCTGACGATCGACACCCCGTGGGGCCCGCTCGGCTTTGCGGCCCGCGGCCCGAGCAAGACCGAGCTGTCCGCCTGCGCCCCACCCGGCGCCGTCCCGCCGGTCACGCCGTAGCGGCGCAACAGGCCCGGTCGCCATGCGCAGCTACGAGCCGGTGAACGTCGGCGGGCGCTTGGCGAGCAGCGCGGCGATGCCCTCGCGGGAGTCGCTGGTGGTGAGCGACTCGGCCTGGGCGTAGGCCTCGAGGCGCGCGGCGTCGCGGACCTGGAGATCGAGGCCGCGCTGGATCGCGCGCTTGGTCGCGCGCACCGCGATCGGCGCGTTGCCGGCGATCGTGCGGGCGAGCGCCATGGCCTCGTCGAGCACGGCCTCGGCGGGGACGGCG
>DATAPF010000138.1:0-18753 GCA_036265355.1 Kofleriaceae bacterium
GCCGCCGGCCGGCGACAAGATCCTGCCGAGCGCGATCAACACGGACGCCACCGAGACCTGCACGCGGGTCTTGCCGCAGACCGGCTCGCCCACCGCCGCGCCGGAGCTGTGCGTGATCGCGGCCGGGACGATCACCGCGCAGGGCACGGTGACCGTGACGGGCGCGCGGGCGCTGGTGCTGATCGCCGCGGAGACCATCGTCGTCGCCGACGGCGCCACCCTCGACGCGTCGAGCACCACCAAGACCAACCCGCGGCGGGTCGGGCCGGGTGCCAACCTGGGCCCGTGCGCGCGGCCCGGCGGCGCGGATGGCCAGGCCGCCGGTGCCGGCGGTGGCGCGGGCGGCAGTCTGGCGACCAAGGGAGGGGACGGTGGCAGGGGCAACCTCAACGCGGATCCGATGAAGGGGCAGCGCGTGGCCCAGGGCGGCAGGGCCGGCGGGACGCAATCGGCGCCGCTGCTGCTGCGCGGCGGCTGCCCGGGCGGGAAGGGCGGGGACAGCCAGATCGTGGCCGGCGCGGGGAACGGCGGGGCAGGCGGCGCCGGCGGTGGCGCCGTGTACCTGATCGCCGGCGCGTCGATCACGGTCACCGGTGACGTGTTCGCGTCGGGCGCCGGCGGCGATGCGATCAACAACAACAGCGGCGGGGAGCAGGGCGGCGGCGGCGGTGGAACCGGCGGGATGATCGGGTTCGACGCACCCACCGTCACGCTCGACGGCCGCGTGGTCGCCAACGGGGGCGCGGGCGGCGGTGGCGGCGGGCAGGACACCGGCGGCAAGCCCGGCGGCGACGGCACCACCACCGACTGGAACACGCAGGCGACCCCCGGGGATGGCGGTTCCGGCGGCCCCCCGCAGATCCGGATCGCCAAGGGCGCGCCGGGAACCGCGGTCGGCATGACCGCCAACATCGACGGCCCGGATGCCGACACCGGCGGCGGCGGGGCCGGGGGCGGCCTCGGCATCGTCACGGTCTACGGCAAACTGGCGGGCGCCGTCTCGTCGGTCTCGCCGGCGCCGACCACGCACCCCTGAGCCGCCGCACAGCTTCACGCGTCGTGTTCACTCGTCGTCGCGATCGGATCGATCGCCGGCGTCGCCGGCGCGGATCCCGAGCCGGCCGAGCATGCGCTGGAGGAACCGCCGGCTGACCCCGGCGCGCTCGGCCGCCCGGGTGACGTTGCCGCCGACCAGCTTGAGCATGGCGCGCACGTAGATCAGCTCGAAGCTCTCGGTCCACGCTCGCCGCGCCTGCTTGAGCGGGAGGTGGAGCGCGACGAACCGCTCGATCGAATCCGGCGGCAGCGGACCGGCGGCCACCGCCGCCGGGGCGGGGGCGGCCGGGCGCGGCGCGATCGTGCCGAGCGACACGCTGCGCTCGATGTAGTTGCGCAGCTCGCGGACGTTGCCCGGCCAGCCGCGGCCGACCAGCCCGGCGACGAACTCGGCGGGCAGCGCGCCGTCGCCGGCGACTCCGCCGGCGACTCCGCCGAACGTCCGGAAGAAGTGGGCGGCGAGCACCGGGATGTCGTCGCGCCGGGCGCGCAGCGGCGGCAGCCGGACCTCGACCACCGCGAGCCGGTAGTACAGGTCCTCGCGGAAGCTGCCGTCGTTGATCGAGCTCGCCAGCGCGCGGTTGGTCGCGGCGATGATCCGGACGTCGACCGTGCGCGCGCCGGTGCCGCCGACCCGGCGGATCGATCGCGACTCGATCGCGCGCAGCAGCTTGGGCTGGAGCGCGAGCGGCATCTCGCCGATCTCGTCGAGGAACAGCGTGCCGCCGTCGGCCTCCTCGAACACGCCGCGGCGATCCGAGGTCGCGCCGGTGAACGCCCCCTTGACGTGGCCGAACAGCTCGCTCTCGACCAGGTGCTCGGGGATCGCGCCGCAGTCGACCGCGACGAACGGCCGATCGGCGCGGCGCGACGCGGCGTGCAGCGAGCGCGCGAGCACGTCCTTGCCGGTCCCGGTCTCGCCCTGGACCAGCACGGTCGCGTCGGTCAGGGCCAGCCGCTCGAGGATCGCGTAGACCCGCCGCATCTCGACGCTGCTGCCGACCAGCTCGCCGAACGCCGGCCGGCCGGACACCTCGACGAACGCCGGCTCCTCGCCGAGCTCGACCCGGAACGCCGAGCCGCCGATCCGGACCAGCGTCCCGGGCGGGATCTCGGCCTCGCGGACCCGCACGCCGTCGATCAGCGTGCCGTTGGTGCTGCCGCAGTCGCGGATCACGATGGTGTTGCCGCGGACCGAGACCTCGCAGTGGAACCGCGACACCGTGCGGTCGGCGAGCACCAGGTCGTTGCCGTCGGCGGTGCCGATCCGGGCGATCTCGCTACCGACCTGGGCGCGCGCGCCGCGCGACGGGCCGTCGACCACCGCGAGCGCGACCGACCAGATCCGCATCGTCTGGGCGGGTGCAACGCGCGAGGTGACGTCCTGTTCAGCGTCGCTGGGCAGAGCGACCTCCCGGGCCCGAGCTGGGCGAGCAGATCGACGGACCCTGTATATCACCGCGCGTAGCGCGCCCTCAGCACCTTCTTGTCGAACTTGCCGACGGAGGTCCTGGGCACGGCTTCGATCAGCTCGATGCGGTCGGGCAGCTGCCAGCTCGCGAACCCGCTCGCCAGCAGGTGATCGCGCACGGCGGGCAGGCCGAGCGTCGCGCCGGGGCGCACCACGACGCAGGCCAGCGGCCGCTCGCCCCACCTGGCGTCGGGGATCGCGACCACCGCGGCCTCGGCGACCTCGGGCAGCGCCATGATCGCGCGCTCCATGTCGACCGACGAGATCCACTCGCCGCCCGACTTGATCAGGTCCTTGGTCCGGTCGCCGATCACGAAGTAACCCTCGGGCGAGGCGATCGCCATGTCGCCGGTCCGGAACCAGCCGTCGGCGGTGAACTGCTCCTTGCCCTCGCCCTTGTAGTAGCTGTCGACCACCCACGGGCCGCGGACCAGCAGGTCGCCCATGGTCTTGCCGTCGCGCGGAACCTCCTGGCCGTCGATCCCGCGGATCGAGATCTGGATGCCGGGCAGCGGCAGGCCGGCCTGGGCCCGCACCGCCCGGGTCAGCTCATCCGCCGGCCAGTCGCGCATGTACTCCTTGGGCCACGAGATCGAGGCCAGCGGCGAGGTCTCGGTCATGCCCCAGGCCTGCTGGATCAGCACCCCGAACTCGGTGCGGTAGCGCTCGATCAGGCTGGTCGGCGGCTGGCTGCCGCCGCACAGCACCCGCTTGAGGTCGGGCAGCCGGACCCCGCGGCGGGCGAGCTCGTCGGCGACGCCGAGCCACACCGTCGGCACGCCGCCCGACAGCGTGACCCGCTCCTGCGTCAGGAGGTCGACCAGGCTGGGCGGGCTGACGTCGCGGCCGGCGAACACCAGCTTGGCGCCGACCATGATGCCGGCGTGCGGGATGCCCCACGCGTTGGCGTGGAACATCGGCACGACCGGGAGGATCGAGTCGCCGGGGCCGAACGCGTTGCCGGCGGCCGAGGTCGCCGCGAGCGAGTGCAGGAACGTCGAGCGGTGGGTGTAGACCACGCCCTTGGGCCGGCCGGTCGTGCCCGACGTGTAGCAGATCCCCAGCGGCGTCGCCTCGGGAATGTCGCGCGGCGGGTAGTGGGTCGGGTGCGGCTTGATCAGATCCTCGTACGCGATCAGGTTGGGCAGGGTCGACGCCGGGACCTCGGGCCCGAGCACGACGATGTGCGAGACCCGCGACAGCGCCGGGCCGAGCTTCTCGAGCGTCGCGACCTGATCCGGATCGACGAAGATCGCGCGGTCGTCGGCGTGCTCGATGATGTACGCCAGGTCCTCGAGCGACAGCCGGAGGTTGAGCGTGTGCAGCACGCGCTCGGTGCACGGCACCGCGAAGTACAGCTCGAGGTGGCGGTAGTGGTTCCACGCCAGCGTCGCGATCCGCTCGCCGCGCGCGATGCCGAACGCGTCGAGCGCGTGCATCAGCTGCTGGGCGCGCTCGGTGAAGGCGCGGTAGCGGTAGCGGTGCGTGCCCGCCGCCTCTTTGCTGACGATCTCGACCTCGCCGAAGTGGGTCGCGGCGTTCTGGAACAGAAGCCACGAGGTGAGCTGCGTCGGCATCATCGCGGTAGTACCTCGCAGGGATATTACCGCAGGTCGGCGCGCGGTCGCGCCGGACCGATCAGAAGTAGCCGATCTGGAGCTGGAGCTGGATCGCGTTGACGTCGTTGCGGAGCATGGCCGCCGCGTCCGACACATCGGGGGCCTGCGTCAGGCTGTACATCAGGGTCAGGTTCGCGATTTGCTCGGCGAGGAAGTACTTCGCGCCGACGCCGTACACCCGCGAGTTGTTGGCCTTGAGCGGGCTGCCGTCGGGGGTATCGAAGAACCGGCCCTCGAACTTGCCGAACAGGCTGAAGTGGCCGGCCTTGTTGTAGTAGCCGGCCTCGACCAGCACCGCGTTCTGCTTGAACAGGGTCTGCGCGACGGTGGAGCCCGGGGCGACGCCGCCGCCGTGGAAGTGCAGGTACTCGATCTGGCCGCCGAACTCGTCGTCGCCGTTCTTGGCGTCGCCGCCGTGGAGCGGGATCGCCGCGGCCACGGTCGCCGACGTCGCGAAGTACGGATTGCTGGCGATGCTCTGGTAATCCGCGCCGGCCGCGACCGCGAGGATCTTCTTGCGGCCGAAGTACTGGCCGTTGAACACGTAGCCGGTGTCCGGATCGAGGAAGTTGTACTGCGCGAACGCGGTGAGCCGCGGGTCGTTCTTGCCGGCGCCGCGCGCCGGCGCCCCCGTGGCGGGTGTGTTGTCGCCCTGCCGGACACCCTCGGACGCCATGCCGCGGAGCTCGAAGTGGTTGTCGGCCGCGTTGACCTTGACCTGCACGCCGGTGTCGCGCAGCGTCGAGGTCTGGGTCGCCGTGATGTACGTCGCCGACACGGCGCCGACGTCCAGTGCCCAGTAGGTGCTGGTCGATTGCAGGATGTTCCGCGTGAACGGAATCAGCATCAAGCCGGCCTGGATCGACAGCATCGAGTTGAGCTTGAAGTCGACATACGCGTCGTTGAACGCGAACGTGGTGAATTGCTTGTTGGTCGTGAAGTCGGCATTGGCCAGCGGCGCGCCGAGGTTCGCCGTCTCCCACAGCATGAAGTAGCTCACGTTCGAACCGATGGTGCCGCCGATGAAGAACCGGGACCGCCGGGCGTAGAAGTTCTTGGTGAACGAGCCGCTGTCCCCATTGGGCTGCTTGGCGGCGTCCTGGGTGAAGTTGGCCCACAGCTGGAGGAACACGCCGGGCCGCCACGTGAACAGGTTGCTGAGCTTGAGCGCCGGACCTGCCATGGTCGGGTACGCCGTCGCGGGAGGCCCGGGGGGCGCGACCATGGGCGGCTGGGCCGCGACCGGCGGTGGGCCGGGCGTCGGCGGCGTGGCCGGGTTCGCCGCCGTGCCCGGCTGATCGCTGGGCGGCGTGGCGGGCTGCGCCGGCTGTGCCGGATCGGGAGCCGCTGGCGGCGTCTGTGCGAGCACGTTGCCCGAGACGCTCATTGCGGCGACCACAAGCAGAGCGCTTCGTCTGGTTCGTTTGCCTGGCTGGATCACGTCGTGCTCCTCGTTGCGAGTGGTTCGAATCGAAGTGTCGTGGTGTTTCGAGGAATCATCGTCGCGCCGATCGGCCCACCGGTCCACTTCTGCCGCCAAAAAACGTGTTCCACCTCGCAGGAAAGCGTTCCGCGTGGCGGGAGAGCGTTCCGCCAGGCAGTCCGCCCGGACGAGCGCGAAATGGTCGATACGGTCCCGGCGGGATGCATGGGCGCGAGCTCGAATGGCCAGTCTGTTCCGCGCCGCCAACCACCCTGCGTCGCGGTTTCAGGTCGCCATATATCGCGCTTTGCCCCCGTGCCGCGCCAGAAAAAATGCATGCGCCGCGAGCGCGCCGGGGCGATCCGATCTGCCGTCCCGGGCGCGACGCGACGCGTTACGTGGACCACCGCGGCGCAGCGCGACGCGTTAGCGGTCGCAGGGCGATCGCTACTGGATCTGGATCTGATCGATCACCGCGGTCGCGCTGGTCACCGTCGACGACAAGTCGCTGGCGGTGACCACCAGCCTGAGCGTGACGGTCTTGCCAGCGAACGCCGACAGATCGAGGTTGCTCCGGGCGGTGAAGCTGGATTCGCTGTACGTGGTGAATCCGGAGATCGCTTTCGAATCGACCACGTGATCGCTGCCGTCGTTGACGATCACATTGAAGCCCGCGCTCGCGGTGATGTTGGCGTCTGACAGCGCGAGCTGCCGCTGGTAGCTGAGCCGGGGCGCCGATCCGAGCGCGAGGTTGGCCCAGGTCGCGGTCTGGGTCACCGTGTTGAACCTCGGGGCCGCGGTCGCCGTGATCGACCGCGAGCCGGCGGTCCCGGTCGCGTCCTTGGTCGACAGCGTCCAGCCGCCGAGCGTCCAGCCCGGGTTGTCGGGGCCGGCGCCGGCGGAGAATGTCTCGAGGTGCGCGCCGCCCCCGCCGCCGGCGTTCTGGACCGCGACGGTGACGGGCGCCGAGGTCGCGGCGTTGTTCGCGGCATCGAACGCCCGCGCGGTCAGCGTGTGGCTGCCATTGGCGAGCCGCGTCGTGTCGACCGCGATCGAGTACGGCGCGGTGGTGTCGCTGCCGGCGACCGCGCCGTCGACCAGCACGTCGACCCGGGTCACCCCGACGTTGTCGCTCGCGTTCGCGGTTGCGTTGACCGTGCCGCTGACCGTCGCGCCGGCGGCCGGGGCGGTGATCGACACGGCCGGCGGAGTGGTGTCACCGCCGCCGCCGCTGCCGCTGCCTCCGCCGCCGCCGCCCCCGCCGGTCAACCCGAAGAACTGCGCCGCGTAGTACGACGAGTAGATGTCGTGGTCCTCGGAGAACGCGCCGGTCTGGCCGCCCTGGTCGACGTTGCTGCCGACGTCGACGGTGAGCGCGTGGCCCATGCCGCTCACCAGGTAGGTCTCGATCATCGAGCGGCCGCTCGCGTCGCGGTAGACCTTGTGGGTCGCGGTGCGGAACGTCTCGTTGACGTCGGCGGTCCCGTCGATCCCGAGCACGTTGCTCCACTGGTCGACCTGCTGCTGCTGGTCGGCCGGCGCCACCGTGGTGTCCGACGAGCCGTGGAACGAGATCAGCCGCGGGTACGGGCCGTGGTAGCTCGGGACCGCGTTGCGGACCAGATCGCCCCACTGCGCGGGCGTGTGGCTGACGTTGCCCATCTGGCAGGTATTCGCGTCGGTCAGCGTGGTCGCGCACTTGTACGGGCCGCCCGACATCACCGCGCCGCCGGCGAACACGTCGGGGTAGGTCGCCATCATCACGGTGGTCATCAGGCCGCCGGCCGAGATCCCGGTGACGAAGATCCGCGCCGGATCGCTGCCGGCCGTCGACTTCATGGTGTCGACCATCTGCTTGATCGACAGCGCCTCGCCCTGGTCGCGCGAGATGTCGCCGGTCTGGAACCAGTTGAAGCACGACAGCGAGTTGTTCGCGGTCTGCTGCTGGGCGAACACCGTCGCGAACCCGAAGCGCTGGCCGAGGTTGCCCCACTCGGTCTCGGCCCCGTACGAGCTCGCGCTCTCGGTGCAGCCGTGCAGCACCACGACCAGCGGCGCGCCCGACGGCAGGCCGGACGGCACGGACGTGAACATCTGCAGCGCCCCGGGGTTGCTGCCGAAGTTATTGACCTGGGTCAGCGTCACCGGCTGGGCCGTGCTCGCCTCCGGCGGGTCCGGCGGTGCGGCGCACCCCGAGGCCAGCCAGGAGACAGCGACGACAGCGACGACAGCGACAGCAGCGACGACGACCGAACGACCTGATCCGGCTCGGTACATGGCTCACTCCGCGGGCAGGTGGGATGACTAGGGCGCCAGCAGCTGCGCGCAGTGCCCGGGCTGCGCCGGCCCGCTGGCGATCGCCCCGCCGCGCGGGATGCACTGGCTGGGCGGCAACGATGCGTGGTGCTCGACGTGGTCGACCAGCAGGTCGAACGCGCGCTGCGCGTGGGGCTGGATCAGCTCGAGCTGCGGGAACGTCTTCCGGAAGGTCTCGATGTGGTTGCCGTTCTGGACCTCGTACAGCCGGTACGCCGGCCGGCCGTGGTCGTCGCGATCGCCGTCGCAGTCATGGCCGCGGCCGCGATCGTGGTCGCGCCCGTGGTCCCGATCGCGGTCGTCGCACCCGCGCCGGACCAGCGCCGCGTACGCCCGCGCGCCGCGCTGGATCGGCAGCAGCGCGTCCATCGTGCCGGCCACGGTGATCAGCGGCCGCCGGATCCGCCCGGTGGTCGCCACCTGGGCCAGGCGCTGGGTGATCGCCGGGTCCGCCGCGGCCCGGCCGGCGAAGTCGTAGCCGCCGGTGCCGTCGATGTCGTTGAGCCCGCCGGGGTAGGTCGTGAACGCCGGGTCGAACCGCTTCTGCCACTGGCACTGCGTGACCTCCCAGAACTGGGTCCAGTACAGGCCCCACAGCGAGGCCGTGCCGCTGACCAGGTCCGGCGGATAGCCGGCGGCCTGGATGTTGCGGGCGGCCAGGCTGGTCGGATCGAAGCCCGAGGCGACGTAGGCCGGGAAGTTGGCGATCGCCGGCGGCAGATCGATCAGGAGATTCGGCCCCCGCGGATCGATGAACGTGCCCTCCCAGTCGACCCCGCCGTCGAACAGCTCCGGCGCCTCCTCGACCGCGCGCCGGACCTGGTAGCCGCCGTTGGATGTGCCGACCGCGTAGGTGAAGCGCGGCGGGCGGTGGTAGCTGGCCTCGACCGCGCGCCGCGCCAGCCGGGCATCCTCGACCAGGTACTGGGTCCACTGGGTGAACGGCTTGCCGGGGTCGTCGTCGAAGAACCGCACCCAGACCTGCGACGCCGGGTTGAGCCGGCACGCCGTGGCGTCGGGCGCGGTCGGCGATGCCAGGCTGACGATCTGGAGGTTGAACACGCCCTTGTTCTGCGACGCGTACGCGTAGCCCTTCTGGACCACGTAGTCGCTCCACGCGAAGTCGCCGTTGTCCTCGCTGCGGGTGCCCGACGCGCCGGCGACCACCAGCCGGCCGTTCCAGTCCGCGGGCAGCCGCAACAGCCAGCGCGCCTGGCCGGTCGGATCGCCGGCGAACCGGCCGCGCAGCTCCAGCCCCGGCACCGCGCGGGTGATCGGCGTGCGATCGGGCGCGTCGGGCGAGATCACGCCGCGATCGGTGGTCGGCGTGAATGCCCCCGCCGGCAGCCCGGCGATCGAGTTGTCCGCCGGTGTGGTCGCGGGGTTGGTGGTCGTGAGGTCGGCGCTGTCGACGCAGGTCGCGTCGGCGACCCGGTCGCCGAGCGCGGCGAGCACCGTGCGGCAGTCGGCGGGCGCGGCCGAGGCCGAGGCGGCGATCGACGCCGCGATCGAAAGCCCCACGAGCGGGGCGAGGGATAGCGCTTTGTGGAGGGTCATTGCGGCTCCGCGGCGCGTTGCAGGGGGTGCGCCAGGCGCGATCGTTGCCAGATCCGCGAGAATCCGCGAGCCGTCCGCGAACAAGTGCGTCATGACCGACGCTCCTGCCGCGGTACGCCATGCGTCAGCGCTGACGCGACGGCGCCCCGACCGCCGGGTTTGTCCACTGCGTCGTTGGCCCGCCGGGTGGGTTGCGATACGTTTCCGCGACGTCCAAAGGGGGGGTTCAGCGCCATGCCGACCTCCGATCCCAACGAACAGCCAGGCCTCGCCCCGCTGCTCCCGCCCGACCGTGCGGAAGGCGGCGCCGCCATGCTCGGGCGCTACCAGCTGTTCGCGCGGCTGGGCAGCGGCGGGCACGCCGAGGTCTACCTCGCGGTCGCGCATGGCGCGCTCGGCGTCGACAAGCTGGTCGTGATCAAGCGCGCCCGGCCCGAGGCCGCGGCGTTCGGCGCGTTCTTCGTCGAGGAAGCCCGCATCACGCTCCGGCTCAATCACCCCAACCTCGTGCACAGCTACGAGCTCGGCGACGACCGCGGCGCGCACTTCCTGGCGATGGAGTACATCGAGGGCCTGTCGCTGCGCGAGCTGTTCGCCAGCCCGCACAGCCGCGGGTTCGCGCCCGCGATCTGGCTGCGCGTCATCGCCGACGCGCTCGCCGGCCTCGCCCACGTCCACGGCCTGCGCGACTACGACGGCACGCCGCTCGGGGTGATCCACCGCGACATCTCCCCCCACAACATCCTGGTCAGCTACGACGGCGTCACCAAGGTGGTCGACTTCGGCACCGCGCTGGCGCGCCACGGCCGCTCCGAGCCCGGCGTGCTCGCCGGCAAGCTCGCCTACATGGCGCCTGAGCAGATGCTCGGCCGGATCGATCCGCGGAGCGATCTGTTCGCGATGGGCGTCGTGCTGTGGGAGATGCTGGCCGGGCGCCGGCTGTTCGACGGCGATCCGGGGCAGGCCCTGCGCGAGCTCGGCCCGATCCCGCGGCTCGCCGGGGCGTTGCCCGACGTCGACCCCGAGCTCGACGCGCTGGTCGCGCGCGCCGTGGAGAAGGATCCGTCCGCGCGCTACCAGTCCGCCCACGAGATGCGCCAGGCGATCGAGCGCTACCTGCGCCGGGCCGGCGCCGTGCGCGAGCTCGAGGTCGGCGAGGCGATGACCGCGGCGTTCGCCGATGTGCGCGCCGGGCTTCAGGCCCGGATCCGGCATGCGATGGCGGCCGTGGCGATCGGTCGATCGAAAGGGGGGGAACCCCCTCCCCGCCGGCAGAGCCGGCAGGGCCCCTCCCCCCCGACGCGCTTCGCTCGTCGATCGGCGGGCGGGCTGCCCGAGGTGGGCGGCACCGGCGACCTGGTCGGCGGGCTCGACCCCGGTCGCTCGGTGACCCGCTCGCCGGTCCTGGCCGCGCCGCCGGCGAGCCGGGCGCGATCGCGCCGCGCGGTGCGCTGGGCGGTGGCCGCGGCGCTGGCGGCCGCCGCGGCGATCGCCTGGGCCGGGCGCAGCCTGCGCTCCGGCGACGATCCCGGTGCGCGCGCGGCGGTCGCGAGCTCCGCCCCCGCGCTCGCTGTCCCGTCCGCGGAGCTGCCGTGCCGCGGCCCGATCCGCGTCCGCGTGATGTACGACATGACGGGCGACACCAAGGAGGTCGGGACCGCCGCGGGCAAGGGCGAGTACGACTACCTGCGCGCGATCGACGCCGCCGGCGGGATCCGCGGCTGCCGGCTCGACATCGACGTCCAGGACACCCGGTACGACCAGCGCGCGTCGCTCGCGGTCTACGCCGCGTGGAAGGCGCGGCCCGACTGGCCCGAGGTCTCGACGATCTTCGTGCAGGGCACGCCGATGACCCAGGTGCTCGGGCCGCTGGCGTCGGCCGAGCACAAGCTGATCCTGTCGGGCGCCTATGCCGGCGAGCTCGCCGCCGCCGGGCCGACCACGGTCGACGTCGCGATCCCGTCGCTGAGCGACGCGTTCGCCGAGGCTGAGGTCATGGTCCGCAAGCGGTCGCCGGGCTACTCCTACGTGTTCTTCCAGGGCACCGACTACACCACCGCGGCGCGGGTCGCGGCGAGCTTCGCGTGGCGCCAGGGCGCGCGCCGGATGGCGTTCTTCTACTGCTCGACCAGCGCGTTCTGCACCGATCCGGTCGACGGCGCCAAGACGTTCCTCCACGCGCTCGGCGGGACCCGGGTCGGCCGCGACCTGTTCGTCGAGCTCGCCGACGATGCGCCGGCGATCGAGCGCAAGGTGGTGCGGTTCTTCCACGACGAGCTGCGCTACCGCGCCGCCCACCCCGACTACGAGATCGCCGACTGGGTGTGGTTCGGCAACACCAGCCCCAACGCGGCGTCGCTCGGCAGGGCGCTGCACAAGGTCAAGACCCAGCTCGGGATCGACGTCCACGTGATCGGCAACAACTGGTCGGTCGACGAGTCGCTGTACGGCCGGTGCGGCGACGCGTGCGTCGGGTTCCACGTCGTCCAGCCGTTCGCGCTGTTCGGGGATCCGACCGCGGCGGGCAGCGCGGGCCTGATCGCCGACCACGCCCGCTATCGCGCGATCGACGGCGATCCGTCGGGCGCGTACCGGACCGTGCAGTACGTCTACGGCCGGGTCGCGGTCGCGACCTGGAAGCTCGCGGTCGAGCGGCTGCTCGATCAGCGCAAGCCGGTGACCGGCGGCAACCTGCGCGAGGTGCTCGAGAGCTTCCGCAACGTCGACATCGAGGGGTTCGCCACGATCGGCTACACCGCCACCGACCACCGGCCGCAATCGGGCGCGCGGATCACCCGGCTCGGCCCGCGCGGCCGGATGGAGACGATCGGCCAGCCGCTGGCACTCTCGCTGCAGAGCGGCTGGCTGGGCTGGTGAGCGCCGGCGCGCGGGTCCAGAGCGCGAGCGCTCGTCGAGCGCCGCCGCCCGGTTGAGTGCGGCGTTCCGGCATCGTACAATCTCCGTCCGGTGCGGGACACGCGTGGTCGGATTCCAGGGCTCGATGGGCTGCGTGCGATCTCGATCCTGATCGTGCTGTGCGCGCATTCGGCCGGCACCCGCAACGTGCCGTCGTGGCTCCACGTGTCGGTGTTCGGCGACCTAGGGGTCCGCACGTTCTTCGTGATCTCGGGGTACTTGATCACGACGCTGCTGCTCGGCGAGTACGGCAAGCGCGGGCGGATCTCGCTGCGCGACTTCTACATCCGCCGGGTCTACCGGATCTTCCCGGCGTTCTACGTCTACCTGGCAGTCCTCTTGATCATCAGCGCGGTGGGCTGGATCGAGCTGCCGGGCCGCGACGTCGCGTTCGCCGCGACCTACACGATGAACTTCCACGCCGAGCGCACCTGGTGGCTCGGCCACCTGTGGTCGCTCGCCGTCGAGGAGCAGTTCTACCTGCTGTGGCCGTTCGTGCTGTCGGTGCTCAAGCCGGGGCGCGCGGTGTGGTTCGCGCTCGGCGGGATCGTCGTCGCGCCGATCCTGCGGGTCCTGGCGGCCGTGCTGTGGCCCGAGATCAGCAAGCTCACCGACCAGGCGTTCCCGTTCGTGTTCGACTCGCTGGCCACCGGCTGCGTGCTCGCGCTCGGCCGCGAGTGGCTGGAGAGCTCGCCGATCTACCTGTCGTGGATCGACTCGCCGGGATGGGCGTTCTGGACCCTGCCGCTGGCCTGCGTGTACGCGCTGTCGATCCCGCGCGTCGGGTTCAACCTCGCGTTCGGCGTGACGCTCGGCAACCTCGGGATCGCGATGGCGATCCACCGCTGCGTCCGGCATCCGACGTTCCCGGTCGGCCGCCTGCTCGAGGCCCGGCCGCTGGTGTTCATCGGCGCGCTCAGCTACTCGCTGTATTTGTGGCAACAGCCGTTCGTGAACCGCCACGCCGGCTCGATCGTCAACGCGTTCCCGCTCCACCTCGTGTTCGCGTTCGGCGCCGCGCTGCTGTCGTACTACCTGGTCGAGCAGCCGATGCTCGCGCTGCGCGCCCGCCGCGCCGCCCGCAAGCAGGCCGCGGCCGGCTGATTCGCCCCCGGCCGCGGCTACTTGCCGACGTACGCGAGCAGCGTCTTGAGCAGCGACGCGTCGATGCTGATCCCCGCGGCCAGGCTGGTGAATTTCCACACGGAGTCGGTCGGGATCGGGTCGCCGACGAACATGCCGCCGACCGCGTAGCCGGTGTGCAGCCGGTTGAGCTTGTGCGGCTGCCAGCCGGCGGTGATCGCGACCCCGGGGTAGACCTCGACCGCCGCGCCGAGGAAGCCGGCCTCGGTCGGATGGCTGAGGTTGGCCCCGACGAGCAGGCTGATCCGGTCGTACCAGGCGACGTAGTCGTCGTTGAAGTAGCGACCGGGCAGGACGTGGTTCTTGCCGTCGCGGTGCCACGAGAACGGGTAGGCGTGAACGCCGAAGTAATAGGCGATGTCCGCGCGGTTCGCGCTCTCGACGATCTTGCCGTCGGCGACCGTGTAGCTCGGCGCGCCCGAGCCGACGACCGCGACCACCGACAGGGCGAGCCGGTACAGCGGCTCGATCGCGAGCTTGGTGTCCTGGGCGACCCCCGCCTCGTCGAGGGTGATCGTGATCGTGCCGCTGTCGAAGTGGTACGGGCCGTAGTGGATCGGCGCCTGCCACCAGTCGGCCTCGGAGTAGTCCTCGTGCAGACCGGCCAGCACCGCGAGCTCGGCCTTGACGTCGTCGGAGCTGCCGTGGATCGGCACGGTCTTGAGCGGCGCGCCCGGCGCGATGGTGACCCGGTAATGGTTGCCGGTCGCGTACAGCTGCTTGACGGTCAGGATGTGGATCTCGAGCTCGTAGCCCTCGGCGAGCTCGTCGAGCTTGCAGTGCAGCGTGCCGTCGGCGTTGAACGTCAGCGTCGCGAGCTGCCGGGCGTGATCGATCCGGCACGCGCGCCTGGGGCCCTCGCGCTCGGCGAACTTCGGATCGGCCTCGTTGTCGCGCACGAACTTCTTGAGCGCCGCGATCCGCTCGCGCGCGAGGTCGTCGGCCTGCGACGTCTTCGGGGGCGCGCCCTGCGCGGCGGGCTGGCCGCCTGGCTTCGACGGATAGCCCGGCGGATCGGCCGCGGCGCGGTGCACCCCGGGCGCGACGGCGCCGGCGATCGCGGCGATGGCGGCGGCGACCGCGGCGCGGCGGTGCGGCCGGCTCACGCGCGCCCCTTCCGGCCGCGCGGCGGCGCGAGGATCCCCGCGACCTGCTTCGCCAGCGCCCGCGAGCGCGCCTTCGCCGCCGGGGACACCGGCGCGACCGGGGCGGCGGGTCGCGGCTTGTGCCGGCCGGCCTGGCGATGGCCCCGCGTGATCCGATCGATGTGTCCGCGCAGGAAGCTGACGGTGGGCGGCATCGGGCCCAGAGAGTAATCGGTCGGCTCGGTGCCGAGGTGATCGCGCCGCCACCATAGCTGCGCCGCCGGGTCGTGCCAGATCAGGTAGCCGTCCTTGAGCACCTGGTGGGCGGCCTTGATGTTGCCGCGGTACGACCACGGCTCCGGCCCCCCGCTGTAGAACGCCGGCGTGCAGAAGTCCGACACCGGGATGCCGTCGATCGCATACGACCACCGCGAGCCCTGGCACGGATCGCAGACCTCGACGAGGATCTCGACCGTCTTGCCGTCGTCCTTGGGCGACGGGCCGGGGCGGATCTGCTGCCCGGTCGGATCGGCGAGCATCTCGAGCAGCTCGTGGCTGGCGACCAGCGGCCAGCTGCCGTGGCCGTTGACCAGCGCGTACGGCTTGCCGTCCTTGTCGGCGTGGACGCCGAGCGCCGTCGAGTCGAGGTGATCGACGACGATCAGCCGCGCGTAGTCCGCCGGCACGGCGTTCCAGTCGAGGAACGGGCTGACCGTGGCCTCGATCTGCCACAGCGGGCCGAACTGCTCGTGGACCTGGCGCTGCAGCGCGGCCGCGACGCGGGTGAGCAGGCCCGGATCGATCGATACCTGGTATGGCACGAGGGCGATGTGCATCACGGCGTCTCCCGGCGCGATTGATCCCACGGGGCGCTGCCCCCGCCCCGCCGGCGGAGCCGTCGGGGTCCCCACCCCCCATCTCGCTCCGCTCGATCGGCGCAGCGACAGCATCGCAGAGCCCGCGTGCTGTATGGACATCGCCACGCCCGCACAGATCGAGATATCCTAACATGCCGTCCGGCGCGCCTCCCTGGCGCGGCCGGCCACTTCGAGCGGCGCAGGCCACACCTACATCTCTGGAAACTTCATACCAGCTCACGACCGACTGGTCGTTTCGGGTCAAGCGGGCTGTGCGCGCCGAGATTTCCGGTCTACGCAACAGGGATGGACCTCCGCTACACGGCCGAAGAGCAGCAGTTCCGGACCGAGGTTCGCGGCTTCATCGACGCCCAGCTCCCGCCCGACATCAGCGACAAGGTGCTGCGCGGCAAGCACCTGCAGCGTGAGGACTGGCTCCGCTGGCACCGCCTCCTCCATCAGCGCGGCTGGAGCACGCCGAACTGGCCCACGGAGTTCGGCGGCCCGGGCTGGAACGCGGCGCAGCAGCACATCTTCGAGGACGAGTGCGCCGACGCCGGCGCGCCGCCGCTGATGCCGTTCGGCATCCGGATGGTCGCGCCGGTGATCATGGCGTTCGGCAGCCGGGTCCAGCAGGACCGCTTCCTGCCCCGGATCCGGTCCGGCGATCACTGGTGGGCCCAGGGCTACTCCGAGCCCGGATCGGGGTCCGATCTGGCGTCGCTGCGGATGCGCGCCGAGCGCCGCGGCGACGCCTACGTGTGCAACGGCCAGAAGACGTGGACCACGCTGGCCCAGTATGCCGACTGGATCTTCTGCCTGGTCCGCACCGCGCCCGACCGCAAGCCGCAGCAGGGCATCTCGTTCCTCCTGATCGACATGAAGACGCCCGGCGTCACCGTGCGGCCGATCTACACGCTCGACGGCGAGGCCGAGGTCAACGAGGTCTGGTTCGAGGACGTCGAGGTCCCGGTCGACAACCTCGTCGGCGAGGAGAACCAGGGCTGGACCTACGCCAAGTACCTCTTGGGCCACGAGCGCACCGGCAACGCCGGCGTCGGCAACTGCAAGCGCTGGCTCAAGATGCTCAAGCACATCGCGACCGAGCAGAAGGCCTCTGGCCGGCGGCTGATCGACGAGCCGAGGTTCCGCGATCGGATCGCGCAGGTCGAGATCGAGCTGATGGCGCTCGACGTCACCATGATGCGCGTGATCGCGATGGAGCTCGCCAAGCGCGCGCCCGGCCCCGAAGCCTCGATCCTCAAGGTCCAGGGCAGCGAGATCCAGCAGACGCTGACCGAGCTGATGATGCACGCGCTCGGCCCGCGGGCGCTGCCGTTCCAGCCGGCGGCGCTCGAGGTCGGCTACGCCGGGCCGCTGGCGGGGCCGGACTATGCGGTGCCGGTCACCGGCCGCTACCTCAACCACCGCAAGGCCTCGATCTACGCGGGCTCCAACGAGATCCAGCGCAACATCATCGCCAAGCACCTGCTCGGGCTGTGAGGACGCCATGAACTTCGACTTCAGCGAGGAACAGAACCAGCTGCGCGAGGCGCTCGGCCGGCTGCTCGACCGCGGCTACGAGTTCGGTCGGCGCAAGCAGATCATCGCGTCCGACGCCGGCTGGAGCCGCGAGCTCTGGCGCCAGCTCGCCGAGCTCGGCGCGCTGTCGTTCGCGCTGCCGGAAGCCCACGGCGGCGCCGGCGGCACCGCCATCGACACCCTGGTCGTCATGGAGGCGCTCGGCCGCCGGCTCGTGGTCGAGCCCTACGTCCCCGCGATCGTGCTCGGCGCCGGCCTGGTCGCCCGCGCGGGCTCCGACGCCCAGCGCGCGCACCTGCTGACGCGGGTCGCCTCCGGCTATCACCTGCTCGCGCTCGCCCATGACGAGCCCGACAGCCGCTACGAGCTCGCCCGGGTCGCGACCCGCGCGCGCGCCGACGGCGCCGGCTTCGTGCTCGACGGCACCAAGACCGTCGTGCTCGGGGGCAGCGCCGCCGACACCCTGATCGTCTCGGCGCGCACCGCCGGCGAGCCCGGCGACCCCGACGGCATCTCGCTGTTCCTGGTCGACGCCGGCGCGCCCGGCGTGTCCCGCCTGGGCTACCAGACCCAGGACAACCACCGCGCGGCCGACGTCACCCTCGGCGGCGTCCGGGTCGGCGGCGACGCGCTGCTCGGACCGGCCGGCGGCGGCGCGGCGCTGGTCGAGCACGCGATCGAGCACGGCATCGCCGCGGTGTGCGGCGAGGCGCTCGGCGTCATGGCGATGCTCGTCGAGCTGACCGCCTCCTACGTCAAGACCCGCAAGCAGTTCGGCGTGCCGATCGGCTCGTTCCAGGCCCTGCAGCACCGGCTCGCCGACATGCTGATGCGCGTCGAGTCCGCGCGGTCGATGACCTACCTGCTCGCGACCACCGTCGACTCCGCCGACGCCGCCGCGCGCCGCCGCACCACCGCCGCCGCCAAGGCCATCGTCAGCCAGGCCGGCCGGTTCGTCGGCCAGGGCGCGATCCAGCTCCACGGCGGCATCGGCGTCACCGACGAGGCGCCGGTCAGCCACTACTTCAAGCGGATGACCGTCATCACCATGATGTTCGGCGACGCCGACCACCACCTCGCGCGGTTCTCCGACCTGATGGAGCGCGGCGCTTGACCGCCGGCATCCGCGCCGTCCTGTTCGACTTCGGCGGCGTGATCCTGTCGAGCCCGATCGACGGCTTCCTCGCCTACGAGCGCACCGCCGGCCTCCCCGCCGGCTTCCTCCAGCGCATCAACTCCACCAACCCCGACGGCAACGCGTGGGCGTGCATGGAGCGCGGCGAGCTCGACGAGCCCACGTTCTGCTCCCGGTTCGAGGCCGAGGCGCGCGGCCACGGTTTCACCGTCGACGCCCGCGTCGTGCTGTCCCAGCTATCGGGCCAGATCCGCCCTGAGCTGGTCGACGTGATCCGCGCCCTGCGCCCCCGCTACCGCGTCGCCTGCCTGACCAACAACATGCCGATCGGCCACGGCTCGGCGATGGCGCGCACTCCCGATCTCGCCGCCCGGATCGCCGAGGTCATGGCGCTGTTCGCGCACGTCATCGAGTCGTGGAAGATCGGCGCGCGCAAGCCCGAGCCGCGGTTCTACGCGCGCGCCTGCGAAGTCGTCGGCGTCCCGCCGGAAGCGTGCGTGTTCCTCGACGACCTCGGCATCAACCTCAAGCCGGCGCGCGCGATGGGCATGACGACGATCAAGGTCGGCGACCCGGCCCAGGCGATCGCCGACCTCGAGGCCGTCCTCGGCCACCCGGTGCGCTGAGGGTTTC
>DATAPF010000139.1:0-9172 GCA_036265355.1 Kofleriaceae bacterium
CGACCCCGGCGGGGGTGACCTTGCGGAGGGTGTGGTTGTCCTGGTCGGCGACGTAGACGTTGCCGGCGCGGTCGACCGCCGCGTCGATCAGGTTGCCGAAGCCCGCCGCGGACCCCGTGCCGTCCGCGCTGCCAGGCATGCCCGGGCTGCCGACCAGCAACGTCACGACGCCACGGGCGTTGACCTTGAGGAGGAGTTCCTCGGCCGTGACGTAGACGTTGCCGGCGCTGTCAACCGCCACGCCGGTCGGGGCGTCGGAGCGCTCGATGGGGCGCAGGTCGCCGGCCAGCGTCGTCACGACGCCGGCAGCGGTGACCTTGCGGAGGGTGCGGAGGGTGGTACCGAAGCTGTCGTGGCGCCTGTCGTCGACATAGACGTTGCCGGCGCCGTCGACCGCCACGCCGCTCGGGACGTTGAAGCGCGCCGCGGGGCCCGCGCCGTCCGCGCTGCCGGTCGTTCCCGCGGTGCCGGCCAGCGTCGTCACGACGCCGGCGGCGGTGACCTTGCGGAGGGTGCCATTCAACTGGTCGGCGACGTAGACGTTGCCGGTGCTGTCGACCGCCACACCGGCAGGACCGCTGAAGCGCGCGGCGGGGCCCGTGCCGTCCGCGCTGCCGGACATGCCGGGGGTGCCAGCCAGCGTCGTCACGACCCCAGCGGGGGTGATCTTGCGGAGGGTCTCGTTGAACGGGTCGGCGACGTAGGCGTTGCCGGCGCTGTCGACCGCCACACCAGCAGGAAAGTGGAAGCGCGCAGCGGCGCCCGTGCCGTCCACGCTGCCGGGCACGCCCGCGGCACCGGCCAGCGTGGTCACCACCCCGTCCGCGGTCGCCTTGCGGACGGTGGCGTTGCCCTGGTCGGCGACGTAGATGTTGCCCGCACGGTCGACCGCCACGCCGGCAGGCTGGTTGAATCGCGCCGCGGCGCCCTTGCCATCCGCGCTGCCGGCCGTGCCCGCGGCGCCGGCCAGCGTCGTCACCACCCCGGCCGCGGTCACCTTGCGGACGGTGTTGTTGATCGAGTCCGCGACGTAGACGTTGCCGGCGCCGTCGACCGCCACGCCGCCCGGGAGGTTGAAGGACGCCGCGGCCCCTGTACCATCCGCGCTGCCGTACCTGCCCGCGCTGCCGGCCAGCGTCATCACGGTCCCGGTGACGCTCACCTTGCGGATGGTGGAGTTGCTCTGGTCAGCGACGTAGACGTTGTCGGAGCTGTCGACTGCCACGCTGGTGGGGTAGTAGAAGCGCGCCGCGGCGCCCGGGCCGTCCACGCTGCCCACCACGCCCGCGGTGCCAGCCAGCGTCGTCACCACCCCGGCCGCGGTCACCTTGCGGATCGTATGGTTGCTCTGGTCGGCGACATAGACATTGCCGACGCTGTCGACGGCCACGCCGGCCGGTTGGCTGAAGCGCGCCGCGGCGCCCGGGCCATCCGCACTGCCAACCATGCCCGCGGTTCCGGCCAGCGTCGTCACCAACCCGGTGGGGGTCACCTTGCGGATGGTGGAGTTGAGGTAGTCGGCGACGTAGACGTTGCCGGCGCTGTCGACCGCCACGCCGGACGGTTGGTTGAAGCGCGCCGCGGCGCCCGTGCCATCGACATTTCCGGCACCGCCGATGTCGCCCGCGAGGAGCAGGAGGTTGAGTGGTGGTGCCCCACCCTCCCCCGTTGCGTCACCACAGGCCGCGACGACGGCGACGATCCCTGCCAGCACACTCTCCACACGTGCCATGCAGCGGTTCTACAGCAGGTGGCCTGCCGCATGGAATCGGCATGTTCGATATCCACATGGCAATCGGCGTGACGATGCAACGTTCTGCGGCAGGAGACGGACAGCAGACTCGACGCTGGAAGAGGTTGGACCGCCGCTTGTTCCCGGGGATTGCCGACCTAGTTGCAGATCGTCGGCAGGTGCAGGACGTAGACGTCGCGGCCAGGCGCCGCGAGGCATCCCGTCGCCGCGGCGCGGTGGTACGCTCGGCGCCATGGGGTTGGATGAGCTGAACGCGGCGAGGCGGACGTACGGCCGCGTCGACGAGCACGACGGGGAGTACGTGGAGACCGAGTTCAGCGATTTGCTGCGGATTCCGCTCGTCCCGGTGCGCTCGTTCTGGATCGCGGACGATCGCGGCAGCCAGCGCAGCGGCTTTCGGATCAAGCTCCAGCCGCGCAGCGTGGCGGCCGCGTACCTGCGCATCTGGGCACCCGGCATCGCCACCGCGGTGCTCGTGCTGGGGAGCTCAGCGTTCGCCACGGCGATCGCCGCAGCGCTGTTCGGGTTGAGCGCATGGAGCTGGACCTGGTGGCCGCGCGACGCAGCGCTGAGGCGGCGCAGCGACTTCGATCTGGCCGCGTTCGGCAGCCGCTGCGACCCCGCCCGGATGACCGACGAGATGCATCAGCTCCTGGCGAGTCAGCTGGCGCTCCGCGCCGGGGCCCAGGCGGATCCGCGGCCGCCCGACGATGTCGTCCGGTTCGGGCCGCGGACCGAGGACGAAGCGCTGTTTGCATACGGGGCCTTGCGGCTGACCGAGGCCCGAAGCGCTCGCCCACAGGGATCGTCCGGTCGCTTCTACGGTGCCGGGTGGATGATCAGCCGCGCGGTCCGACGGCGGCGGCCTCGCGGTGGACCGTATCGTGACCGGCTGGCTGGGAGTGCCCCCGAGCTCTGGGCCATGCTCTCGGACACCGCGCAGGCCAGCGCCAGGGAGCGCCGCGCCGGCCCGCTGCGCTCGCACCCCGCCGTTCCCGCTACCGCCCTGGTCCTGCCTTCCTTCGTACGGAAGCCGTGGATCTGGTTGGCGGTGCTCGCCGTGGCGACGGTGGTTTCGGGGTTCGCGCTCGCCGGCGCCTCGCGAGCGCCAGCCCCGCCGCCTGGTCAGCCGCCCCGTCCGGTGCCGCGCCGCCTGAGCCGTGATGAGCTGGCGCGCCGTCCGATCGGCGATCACGTCGCTGTGCTATGCGACCATGTGCAGAATAGCGATCATGGCACCCTGCGCCGCGTGACACTCTGCGTGGTCGGTCCGCACATCCTGGCCATTGCCGGCGGCAACCGCATTCACGATGATGGACGGCTGCTGCAAGGATATGTCGAGGAGATCCCCGGCGGGCCTGGGCCATCGTGGGCGAGCGCCCTGCGCACACAGATCGCGGCAGACCCGCGTTACTACGACTTCTATCTCCGGCGCGTATCGTACGGAGATGACACTCCCGATGACGACGAACCGGCCGGCCGCCGGGACGATGCTTCGCGGTCCGCGGTTGGCCCCGGCCATCGCGGCGACGGCGGCCTCACAGACGAGGCGCTGATCCATGCGCTTGCGGTGGCGGCGAGCCTTGCAACGCTGGCCGGCTGGTTCGTGTGGATCCGGCTCTGGCAGCTCCGCCGGCGCGTCGCCACCTGGATCGTCGCGGGATGACGGTGTCGGGCCGCGGCCGCGCGTGAAGTGCCCGCGCGTGTCGCGACTGCCAGCGCGCGCCGGACGCCAACCCCACCGACTGCGCCCCGGCGGCAAGCGGTCAGCTGAACGAGGCGAGCAGCTCCTCGGGAATGCGCTGCGGCCGGCCCGAGGCCAGGCCGATCATCGCCCAGGTGGTCGCGGCGCGGGCAACGACGGTGTCGCCGCGGACGAGCTCGGTCTTGCGGATGCAGGACGCCGCGCGCCAGCTGTCGACCCAGGTCTCGGCGCGCAGCTCCTGGCCGAGCGTGACCTGGGCGACGTAGTCGATCTCGTGGCGCCGGACCATCCACACCGCGCCGAGCGCGCGATAGGCCGCCATGTCCCAGCCGCGGGCGCGCGAGTGGGCCATGGCAACCTCTGCCACCCAGCGCAGGTAGACCAGGTTCGAGACGTGGCCGAGCTCGTCGATGTCTTCGGGGGTGGGGTGAATCAGGATCGCAAACCGCTCGGCCATTGCGGCGTGTACATTAGCCCGGATGAGCGACGAGATGACCGTCCGGACGCTGCGCGCGCGATTCGAGCGAAGCGAGATCGGCCGGGGCGAGCCGGCGGCGGCGCAGGCCGTGGCGACGCTCGCGGCGTGGGCGGTCGAGGCGCCGACCCGGGCGACCCGGCTCGACGCGTGCCAGCTGCTCGGCGATCTCGCCGGGCGCGCGCTGGGCGCCGAGTGGGAGCTCGCCGAGCGCGCGGCGTTCGCGCTGCTCGAGGCGGCGCGGCTCGCCGACACCGCGGCGGACCGGCGCGGGGTGATCGCGGCGATGGGCCGCGGGTTCCGCAACCTCTGGCTGCTGCCGTTCGTGCACCGCCGGCTGTCGGATCGCGATCCGGCGGTGGCGGCGGCCGCGCTGCGCGCCGCGGGCGGGCTCGGGTTCCCGGCGCTCGAGGACGCGGTCGCCGCGTTCGTCACCGACGCCGCGCCCGGCGAGCTGCGGCGCGCCGCGATCGCCGCGCTCGGCCGGATGGGCGCGATGACGGCGATCGAGCGGCTGGTGCCGCGGGTGCTCGGCGAGCCGGCCGAGGCGGCGGCCGCGCTGACCGCGCTGACCGAGATCCGGTCGCCGGCGGGGCGCGACGCCGCGCTGACCGTGCTGGAGCACGATCTGGAGCCCGAGGTCCAGATCGCGGCGGTGCGCTACCTGTCCGAGCTCGGGGCGCTCGAGGTGCTGCCGGTGCTGCGCCGGCTAGCCCGCCACGACGACGCCGAGATCCGGATCGCGGCGAGCATGGCGTCGCGCGCGCTCAAGGCCGAGCGCAACCGCGACGCCGCCGAGCGGTTCCTGGTCGCGCTGAGCGAGCCCGACCGCGCGGTGCGGGCGGTGCTGGCGCGCCGGCTGCGCACGCTGCCGGTCGCCGACGTGCTGGAGCAGGCCGAGGTGCTGCTCGGCGAGGACGCCGCCGGCGTGGTCCAGGTGCTCGGCGAGCTGCGCGACCCCGAGGCCACGCGCTACCTGCTGGCGCTCGCCGAGCGCGACGCGCTGCCGCCGGCGGTGCGCGCCCGCGCGATCGGTGCGATCGAGGCCGACCAGGCCTGGGAGCGCGACGCGCTGACCGAGCTGGCCCACCGCGACGCGGCCGATCCGGCGCTGCGCGCCGCCGCGGTCCAGGCGCTCGGCGCGTTCACCACCGGCGGCGAGCTGCTCGGCCGGGTCGGCGCTCTCACCGCGGCGAGCTCGCCCGCGATCCGCGGCGCGCTGCTGTGGGCGCTGCAGCTCGCGGCGCGCGCGGCCGGGGACGCCCCGGCGATCGCCGCGGTGGTCGCGCCGATGCTCGACGACGGCGATCCGCAGGTCCGCCGGCGCGCGGCCTACGTCGCGGGCAACCTCGGGCTCGCCGGGCTGGCCCCCGCGCTGGTCCGCCGCTGCGCGCCGGCCGAGCCGCCCGAGCTCCGGCTCGCCGCCTACGTCGCGCTCGGCGAGCTCGGCATGCCGGGCGTGGTCGCCGAGGTCGTCGCGGCGGTGCGGCGCGAGGACGATCCGCGGGTGCTCGGCGCGGCGTCCAACGCGCTGATCGCCGCGGCCCCCGATCCGGCCGCGCTCGGAGCGCTCGGTCCGCGCGCCGGACAGCTGGTCGGCGCGCCCGATCCGCGGCTGCGCGAGGCCGGCGCCGAGATCGCCGGGCTGCTCGGCGGCGCGGTGGCCGCCCCGGCGCTCGCCCGGCTGGTCGCCGACCCATCGCCCGCGGTGCGCGGCGCCGCGGTGTGGGCGCTCGGCAAGCTCGCCGATCCGTCGACCGAAGCCGCCCTGCTCACCGCGTTCCGCGACGACGACCCCGCGGTCCACGAGCGCGCGGCGGCCGGCCTGCTCCGGCTCGGCACGCCCGCGGCGCTCGCCCAGGCGATCGCGTTCGTCGCCGGCGACGCCGATCCGGTCGCGCGCGGCGCGCTCGCCGCCGCGATCGCGATCGCCCGGCCGCACGCCGCCGAGCTCGCGCCCGCGATCGACGCCGCGCTCGGCAAGGTCCACGGCGACGACCCGGCGTTCGAGCCGCTGCTCCGGCTCAAGCTCGCCGCCGCCGCGCACGCGGATGCCGGCGCCGCCGCGCCCGCCATCGACGTCGACGCCGAGATCACCGCCGCGTTCCCGAGCTTCGCACAGATGACCCGGCTGACCGGGTTCGACGCGATGATCCGCAGCCTGCGCACCGCCGAGTCGCTCTATCAATCGTCCCGGCAATCGTCCCGGCAATCGTCCGGGCAGGCCGCCGACGACGATCTGTCACCGCCGATCACGCTGTGGATGAAGGTGCTGGAGAACTACGTCCACGCCTGGCTCGGCCCGCGGCTGGCCGGCCTGCAGCGCGAGCCGGCGCTGCTGTTCGACTACGTCGACCGCGTGATCGGCGCCGGCTGGCCCGGTTACCAGCGCTGGCTCGAGCCGCGGTGGCGCGATCCGGCCGAGGTCGGCGGCGCCCGGGTCGAGCTCCCGCTGCGCGCGGTCCCCAACGCGGTGCGCGAGCTCGCCGACCACCGCCGCAAGCGGCTCGACTCGCCGCTGTCGGTGACCGAGTGGGCGCGGATGCTGCTGCTGTTCGCGGTCGATCATCCGAGCGGGTTCAAGAACCTGTTCAAGCTCGGCCCGGCGTCGACCCCGCGCGACCGGATCGTCGGGCTCGCGCATCGCCTCCACACGCTCGCCGCCGTGCGCAACCTGGTCACCCACCGCGCCAGCGCGGGGGCTGCGACGCTCGGTGCGTTCCGCGCGAGCTACTACGCGACGTTCGAGGACCTGGTCGCGCTCGCCTGAGCGGTCAGTCGTCCTGCGCGAACGCGTGGTGCATCAGCTGATCGCGCACGCCCAGCAGCATCGGCCCGCCGCTCAGCACCCGCACGCCGCTGGCGTCCATCGGCAGGCTCTTGAAGTTGATCCCGTTGAGCGTGTTGCGCAGGTCGAGCCGGACCGGGACCGTCACCGCGCCCTTGGCCGCCAGCAGCACGTCGCACGCGACCGGCACCTCGAGGGTCATCGGATCGGCGATCCGGAACGACCCCGAGTCGTCGTCGTCCTCCCAGGTGCCCTCGATCTGGTACGCATACGAGAACGGCGGACGGTCCGAGCGCACGTCGAGCAGGATCTGCTGGTAGTGCGCGACCGGCGCTTCCGGGAACTCCTCGTCGACCGGTGCCCCGCCCGAGTCCCATTCGAGCTGGATCCCGGTGTGGGTGGTGTTATCGGGGCTGGCGTCGCTGACCAGCTGGAGGTGCTCGAGCTGGAACACCGCGTCGGTCACGGTGATCTTGTCGGTGAGCATACCCGGCAGGCTCGGCCGCGCGCGCCACGTCACGGTCACGCCCTGCGAGCGCGGCGGCCCGTCGGGCTCGGTCGACGAATCCGGCGTGACCGAGCCTGCTCCGTGGCAACCCACGAGCATCAGCAGGACCCCGAGACAGCGCATGGCGCAGTACGTGCTGCAACGGCAGTACCACGATCTTTCTCGTCGCAACGCTGTGATTTCCTGCATTCACAGGTGCGCACAATGCGACGACTGTGCACGATTCGTACAAACGCTATGGGCAACGAACCCCAGACCCTCGCCGGCGCGACCGAGCTCTCCGCACCCCCTGCGCCTCGTGCGTTCCTCGTGATCACGATCGACGACGGGGGCTCCCGTGTGATCGATCTACCAGAAGGGGTCGACGTCACGTTTGGCCGCTCGCGCGGGGCGACGATCACGCTCGACTCCGACAAGGTGTCGCGCATGCACGCACGTGTACGACGCACGGGCGATGTGATCGACGTCGAAGATCTCGGCAGCCGCAACGGAACGCGGGTCAACGGCGAGAAGATCGAGGGCCCGCGGCGGCTGACCACGGGCGACGAGATCAGCGTCGGGCCGATCCTCGCCGTGCTCGGCGTCACCTCGGGCCTGCGCCGCACCAGCACGATCGCCGACGTCGCCGCTGGTGAGGCCCGGCTCGCCGCCGAGGTCGATCGCGCGGTGCGCTACCACCGGCCGGTCACCGTCGCGCTGCTCCGGATCGCCAGCGACACGATCCTCGACCAGATCGAGCGCGCGATCCGGCCGATGGACCTGATCGCCGAGGACGCCGGCGATGATTACCTCGTGATCCTGCCCGAGCTCGCGCGCGACGAGGGCAGCGCGGCGGTCCAGCGCCTGCTCGACTTCGCGCGCGCCGCCAACGTCCAGGCGACCGCGGCGACCGCGCTGTGCCCCGACGACGGCACCACGGTCGAGGCCCTGATCAGCGTGCTGCGCGCCGGCCTGCGCACCGGCCGGGTGCCGCGCGCCCCGACGCCCAAGGGCACGCCGGTCGTGTTCGATCCGGCGATGCAGCGGGTCTACGCGCTGGTCGAGCGGATCGCCGACACCTCGATGACCGTGCTGATCCTCGGCGAGACCGGGGTCGGCAAGGAGCTGGTGTGCGAGGCGATCCACCTGCGCTCGAGCCGCCGCGACCGGCCGCTGATCAAGCTCAACTGCGCGGCGCTGCCCGAGAGCCTGCTCGAGAGCGAGCTGTTCGGCTACGAGCGCGGCGCGTTCACCGGCGCCGACAAGCGCAAGGTCGGATTCTTCGAGGCCGCCGACGGCGGCACGCTGTTCCTCGACGAGATCGGCGACATGCCGCTGCCGCTCCAGGCCAAGCTGCTGCGCGTGCTCGAGCGCAAGGTGATCACCCGGGTCGGCGGCACCAGCGAGGTCGCGACCGACGCCCGGCTGATCGCCGCGACCCACCGCAACCTCGACAACGACGTCCGCGCCGGCCGGTTCCGCCAGGACCTGCTGTTCCGGATCGGCGGGTTCACGATCGCGGTGCCGCCGCTGCGCGACCGGCCGTCCGAGATCATCCCGCTCGCCGAGCACTTCGTCCGCACCGCCGCCGCCGAGCAGGCCCGCGTCCCGCCGGCCCTGTCCGACGACGCGCGCGACTCACTCGCCGGCTACGACTGGCCGGGCAACGTCCGCGAGCTGCGCAACGCGCTCGAGCGCGCCCTGGTGCTCGCCACCGACTCGATCACCGCCACCGACCTGCCCGAGCGGCTGCACGACGCCTCGCACCGGGTCCGCCCGCCGGTCGCGACCGGCGCCGACGTCCGCGGCCAGCTCGCCGAGGTCGAGCGCGCCGCGATCGTCGCCGCGCTCGACGCCGAGTCCGGCAACCAGACCCGCGCCGCCCGCCGGCTCGGCCTGTCGCGCCGCGCGCTGATCTACAAGATGGAGAAGTACGGCCTCAAGCCGCCGCCCCAGCGCACCGA
>DATAPF010000140.1:0-11016 GCA_036265355.1 Kofleriaceae bacterium
CGCGCACGCCCTCGTGCCGAACGCCGAAGCGTCCGGGTGGCCGCGCAGCACCGCCGCAAAGACGTGCGTCGGGAAGACCCCGCGCGCTGGTGACGGCGTTCGTCACGGGGCCTGGCGCGGATCGGTCGCGACGGGCGAGCCCCGCCGCGGAGGTCGTCGGCCGAGGGCGTTCCCCTTCCAGAGATGAATATCCAGGAGAAGACATGTTGGTTGCTTATGATGTTGCGCTGGATCTGGTTCGTGCTCTGCGCCCCGTGGTTGCGCAGCTCCGGCAGTACAGCCCTGAGGCGGCCGAGCAAGTCGAGCGCGCAGCCAGTAGCATCGTGCTCAACCTCGCTGAAGGTGGTCGCCGCCATGGCCGTGATCCACGGCGATTCTGGGACATGGCGCACGGCAGTGCCGGAGAGATCCGCGGTGCAATCGATCTGGCGGATGCGTGGGGCTGGCAGGTCGAGAGCGCGGAGGCGCGCGCACTGCTCGATCGCGAGCTGGGCCTGCTGTGGGGACCGACTCGCCGCAGCCGTGGCAGGGACGCATCACTCTCGGCGTCCGAGGCCAAGCCGCGACCGACGTGACCCAGTGCAGACCAGGCGCCCGGCACGGCGGGACATCGGCTCCGAGAGTTCGCCGGACAACCTATGATCGTCGCGCCCTCGCTTCCGAGGCTCGGCTCAACGAGAGCGACAGCCACCCTGGCACGGGGCCGGTCTAAACCGGTACCGATCTACCCGGTCCGCACCGGCGACCGCCGACCGCCGTCCGCCGTCCGCCGACCGCCACTGCCGACCGCCGACCGCCGACCGCCGACCGCCGACCGCCACTGCCGACCGCCGACCGCCGTCCGCCGCCGCCGACCGCCGACCCGCCGACCGCCGACCGCCGACCGCCGACTGCCGACCGCCGTCCGCCGACTGCCGTCCGCCGACTGCCGTCCGCCGACCGCCGACTGCCGTCCGCCGACTGCCGACCGCGAGTGCCGAAGCCGATCGCTGCTGACCAATCGCCGGCTGGCCACTGCATTGACCACGCACTGGAGAGCGCTGCGACGGGCCGGCCACCGCGTCGACCGGAGAGCGCCGAGACCGATGCCGACGACCATTTCTGACTGCCGCCGCTTGCACTGGTCACCATCGCGCTATCCCCCGGGATACCGTCCACGGGCGGCGCCGCACGCGAACCGGCCGGGCTCAGCGCTTCTCGGTCAGCCTGGCCTGCGACGACATCCGAGACGATCGATACGGGATCGAGCAGCACACTGAGCGTCGGCGCCGCGGGAGGCCGTGCACGTCGCTCAGCCCATGATCAGCATCCCGATGAACCAACCGGCCACGATCAGCAATGGCACGACCACGAGCCAGCCGTGGGAACGCTCGGATGCGTTGCTGCGGAGGGCGTGGACGAACATTCCCAGCGCCAGGATGACACCGAGGACGATCGCGAGGGCGAGGAGCATCCCCATGCCGAGATGTGGTGCATGTCATGTACCAGCGCCTGCCCAAAGCCTCGAAGGAACCCGCGGTTTGCCGCGCGCGGCGGTCGGAAACAACTTGCAGGCGATCGCGTGAGCCGGCCTGGCAAGCGCTGCACCTTGCGGGTCGATCGAGCGAAGCACCTCGAGACGCCCCGGGCGGCTCGGTGAGAACGTGACCGTCGCGGACTTCGCCGCGGCATACGCGCTCGACATGGCGAGCGCGGTGCCTCTGCTCGAGGCCTTGCGGGGTCTGCGGGCGTGCATGGAGCGGATGTACGCACGGCCCGAGGCACCGCAGCGCATCGCAGGCGTTCGCGAGCCTCCGCGGCCGAGGAGCCGGCGCGAGGCTGCTGCGACCTCAGCGAAGCCGACGGGATCCGCGCCAGCACGATCGATCCGCGCCAGCAACTGCGCACGACCGGCCCGAGCTGTATGCGCTTGCAGCTGCGATGGGCTCGGCGAGCTCGCGCGGCCCGGCGCCGACAAGCAATCTGACAGCGACACAATCCCGACATCAGCGCCGTGCGCCCATGGAACACCGATGCACGGCGCGCATTGCGCGCGACCGATCATTGCCGTCGGAGTTCAGCACTGCGATCCGGCCGGCCATGCAATGGTGTCTGCATGCTGAAGGTGATGGTTGCGTTTCTCGAGGGGCCGGCCGCGAACGACGTGCCGGCGATGTCCATGACAGTCGATCTGCTGTTCAACCTGGTGGCCGTCGTGCTGCCCTATGCGGTGTGTATCGCCGCCGTGCTGCTGACCATGCGGCTCGGCGAGATGCCCGGGAAGGCGGGATACGTGAGCAGCGGCCACCCCGGTGGTGCCCGCGGCGGCAACTCGTCGCTGATCACGGCTGGCCTGTGCCTCGGTATCGGCCTCGGAGGGTTCATCACCGACATCCTGCTCCAGCAGATCCTGCAGTGGCATCAGATGCTGTCCAGCCGCATCCCGCCGGTGACGCTCGCCGCGGAGCAGTTCAACATGGCGTGGGGCGGAATCGCTCAGTTGATGAACCTGACACTGACGGTGATCGGCGTGGCGCTGCTGTTCCGCGCCGCCCGGCGCGGCGCCACGATGTCGAGTCGTGCGCTGATCGGCGCGATGCTCGGCGGCTGGGGGCTGTTCATCATCGTCGAGGGCGTGATCGATCACCAGCTGCTCGCCGCGCATCACGTGCGCTCGCACCCCGACCAGATCGCGTGGGACCTCGGCTACTTGATCTTCGGCGCGGCGCTGATGCTGATCGGCTCCGCGATCGCGCGCCGCCGCAGCGATGTGTCGCGCCCGTGGGCAGGTTCGACGCCGCGCTGACCGGCACCGTGGTGGTCCCGGCCTCGCCGGATCAGCCGGCGGCCGGCCGGCGGCCCCATGCGGAGATCATCGGCGGGGTCGCGAGGTCGAACGCGCCGGCGTCGACGCTGGCGAGGTGGCGCTCGATCTCCTCGGCGGATACCCGCCCGCTGGCGATCAGCCGACCACGGATGTGCTCGATGGTCGTGTGCTCGAGCGCGCGGGACGCAGGCAGTGCGACCGGGAAGTAGGCGTCGGCCGCGACGTCGCACAGACCGGCGTTGCGGAGCGCGCGCGGCAACTGTCGGCCGTAGGCGAGATCGGCGCCGCGCTCGGCAAGCAGAGCGCGAAACTCGGCATAGATCCGGTTGGCCAGCACCTCCGCGGGGCTGCGCGGGTCGAGGCACACCAGCGGCTGCAGCGCGGGGTCGGCGTCCTCGATCAGCAGCCAGCCGCCGGGCCGCAGCGTCGAGATCATCTGGCGCAGCGCGCGCTCGCGGTCGGCGACGTGGATCAGCACGAGGCGCGCGTGGACGAGGTCGAACACCAGGTCCGGCGGCGGGTCGGCGGCGACGTCGTGGCGCTGGATGGTCACGTTGTCGGCCGCGGCCGCGCGGGTCCATGATACGTCGATGTCGGTCGCGAGCACGCGCCCGGCGGGCCCGACCCGTCGGGCGAGCCAGCGCACGACCGAGGCGCCGCCGGCGCCGACCTCCCAGCATCGCCAGCCCGGTACGATCCCGAGCGCATCGATGTGGCGGAAGGTCGACGGATCGAACAGCTGTGCCAGCGCGTCCATCCGCGGTCCGGCCGCGGCGGCGGCGTTGTCGAGCAGGTAGCCGTCCTGCGTCACCCGCCGAGTATGCACGCGAATCGCCCTAGCGGGCGCCATGGCGCAGCAGCAGGATGGCGTTTCCGCCGGTGATCGCGAGCGAATCACCGACGACCGCCAGTCCGGTCAGAAACCCGAATCGCGGCGTGGCGCCGAGCACCACGCCCGCCACGCCCGCCACGCCCGCCACGGTCGTGACACCCGCAGGCGTCACCTTGCGGACGGTGAAGTTGCGCGAGTCGGCGACGTAGAGGCTCCCGTCGCCCCCGACCGCCACGCCGCAGGGCCAGTTGAAGCGGGCGTCGGCGCCCGTGCCGTCCGCGCTGCCGAGCACGTCGGCGCTGCCGGCCAGCGTCGTCACGACCCCCGCGGGGGTGACCTTGCGCAGCGTGTGGTTGCCCATGTCGGCGACATAGACGTTCCCGGCACCGTCGACCGCCACGCCACACGGCAGGCTGAAGCTCGCCTCAGCGCTGGCACCGTCGCCGCCGCCGGACACACCGTTGCCGGCCAGCGTGGACACGACGCCGCCGGCCGTGATCTTGCGGATCGTATGGTTGATCTGGTCGGCGACGTAGACGTTGCCGGCGCTGTCGACCGCCACGCCAACCGGGCGGTTGAAGCGAGCACCGGCGCCGGTGGCGTTGACCAGGCCTTGCATGCGCGCGGCACCCGCCAGCGTCGTCACGACCGCGGCCGCGGTGACCTTGCGGACCGTGTGGTTGAACTGATCGGCGATGTAGACCGTGCCGTCGCCACCCACCGCCACGCCGAACGGGAAGAAGAACTCCGCGCTGGCGCCGGCACCGTCGGCACTGCCGGTCATGCCCACGGCGCCCGCAAGCGTCGTCACCGCCCCGGCGAGCGTGACCCTGCGAAGCGTGGAGTTGTTCTGATCGGCCACGTAGAGGTTGCCATCCCCTCCGAGCGCCACGCCCGTGACATTGCTGAAGCGCGCCGCCGGACCCGCCCCGTCCTGGCTGCCTGGCTCGCTCACCGTGCCCGCCAGCGTCGTCACGTCCCCGGTGCCCGTGACGACCTTCCGGACCATCGAATTGCCGGTGTCGGCGACGTAGACGTTGCCGGCACTGTCCGTCGCCACGCCGACTGGCTCGCTGAAGCGCGCCGCCAGGCCCCTGCCGTCCGCGCTGCCGAACGCAACGTCGCCCGCGAGCGTCGTCACGTCCCGGGACGGAGTGATCTTGCGGATCATGTTGTTGCCGAGGTCGGCGACGTAGATGTTGCCCGCGCGATCGACCGTCACACCGGAGGGAGAATTGAAGCGCACCGCCGCGCCCGCGCCATTCGTGCCCCCGAGCATGCCCGCGGTGCCGGCCAGCGTCGTCACCACCCCGGCTGGAGTGACCTTGCGGATCGTGTGGTTGTCCCGGTCGGCGACGACGAGGTCGCCGTCGACGTCGATCGCCACGGCCGCAGGGTAGCCGAAGCGCGCCGCCGCGCCCGTGCCGTCCGCGCTGCCCGTCATCCCGGCGACGCCCGCCAGCGTCATCACCACCCCCTCGGCGGTGAGCTTGCGAATCGTGTAGTTGCCCGAGTCGGCGATGTAGATGCTGCCGTCGAAGCCCACCGCCACGCCGGAGGGCTGGTTGAAGCGCGCCGTGGCGGCCATCCCGTCTGCGCTGCCCGGCATGGCCGGCATGCCGGCCAGGGTAGTCACGCTCCCGGCGTAGGTGACCACGCGGATGGTGCAGCCTCCCTGATCGGCGACATAGATGACGCCGGCGCCGCCGACCGCCAGGCCGGAAGGCTGCCCGAAGCTTGCCGCGGCGCCTCCGCCGTCCGTCGTGCCGGGCATGCCCGCCACGCCGGCCAGCGTCGTCACCGTGCCGTCGGGGCTGACCCTGCGGATCGTGTTGTTGCTCGAGTCGGCGATGTAGATGTTGCCGTCACTACCGACGGCGATGCCCCCCGGACGGCCAAACCGTGCGGTGGCGCCCACTCCGTCCTCATTGCCGGGTCCGCCGATGTCGCCGGCGAGCAGTTCGAGCCCGACCGGAGCTGGCTCGGCGTCACCGCCATCCGCCCCGCCCGCCAGCCGCGGCAGGTGTGGAAAGCCACACGCGGCGATCGCCGCGACACCCAGACTCATCCATGCGCTGCTCATCGTCTTCCTCCTGGCCTCATCGAGCCACGCGTCGGCTCGCGTCAGAACTGCCCGGCGAGCGATAGACCGGCCGCCGTCGGCACGACCCGCAGGCGCGCGCCGGTTGCGGTCTCGTGCTCGCCCTCGGCGGCAACCGTGACCTGGGTCGACCACGAGCTCGCGCCCGGCGCGCGCGCCGTGATCGTGTAGGTGCCGCCGTCGATCGGCAGCGCGCGGTTCCACAGCCCGGCATCGACGCGCTCACCGCCGCGCGCAATCTCGAGGCCGCCGACCTGGCTGTGCTGCGGCACGCTGATCGTCAGCCTGGAGATCCGCGGCTCGAGCTTCAGTGCGTGCGCCTGCGCGACGTCGTGGAGCTGCTGGCTCGCGGCGTCGGTGGCGGACCGCGTGTCCCGCACGGCGTCGAGGAACAGACCCCACACGGTCGCGAGCTCGCCGAGCTTCTCGCGACAGCCCGCGAGGTTGCGGAGCGTGGTCACCGCCGGTTGAAGCTTCTGGCTGTCCTCGAACGCGGTGCATGCTTCGGTGACCTTCCCCGCCGCCAGGAGGCCGAGCGCGATGTCCTCTGCGAGCCACACCAAGCCCATGCCGCCCTCGCCGATCTGCTTCACGACGCGATACGCGCCAACCTGGGTACCCGTGACCATGCATCACCCTTCTCTTCTGCGACCCGGCCGGTGCACGCTATCGGGACACCGCCGGGTGCCACCGTTCTCGCACGAGATGGTGTCCGCGGTGCGCCCGCGCGCATAGGTAGTTCTTGCGCACGCGCCGCAGCGAACGGAGGCAGCCGCGGCCCGGCATGCGTACTTTCCGGTGCGCGATGTCGTGGAATGCAGGAACTCGCGAGGATCGCGAATCGATCGCTGCAACCGGTGCGCTGCAGTGCGAGCGCCCCGGGCGCGCCGCGCGCCACTCAGCGCAGCGCGAGGGTGCGACCGCGCCACTCGGGCAAAAGCCACGCGCGACCGGCCCCGAGGTCAGCCAAGCGCGACGACTGGTGCTCGACCGCGAGCGAGGCGAGCTTGATCACCTGGTAGGTGCGGTGGATCGCGCCGGCTTCGCGCGCCTCGCGCACGATGACCGCGCGCGCGGCGTCGCCCGACCAGCCGGCGAGCTCGACGTAGCCGAGGTCCGGGCCCTCGGTGGCAGGGGCGAGCACGTCGAGCGTCCAGCCGCCGGCAGCGCGCCGGAACAGCCAGAGCTCGAGCCAGCCGGGCAGCGGCTCGATCGCGAGGACCGCGGCGGCGTGATCGGGCGCGACGCGGAACGAGCTCGCCCATACCTGGCCGTGGGTGCAACGCGCCGGAGCGCCGTCGGGCCGAGCAGGCGCCCCGCCGGCGGCGTTGGTCCCACGCGGAACTCCGCCCCCCGCCCCGGCCGAGCCGGCAGGGCCCCCACCCCCCGCCTCGGTTCGCTCGGCGAGCACGACGCAGGTCTCGCCCGGCCCTCCCGGGGTCAGCACGAGCCCGGGATCGCCCTTGCGCGGGGGTGCAGGCGCGGCGGCGGCCCAGCGCGATGCGGCGACCTCGAGCGCCGAGGCCTCGTAGTCGGCGACGTCGTCGTCGGCGAGCTCGGGCCGGTCGACCCGCGCGAATGCGGCGGCCGCGGCGTCGGCGATCTTGCCGGCGGACGGATCGCCGCCGCGGCCGAGCGCCCAGGCGAGCCGGGCGCCGAGCACGGCGCGCCGGATCCGGATCCGGTTGCCGATCGGCCCGGGGACCTGGGTCGGCTCGACGCGGCCGAGCAGATCGAGCGCGGCCTCGTCGCGCGCCCGCCGCTCGGTGGCGCCGACGGTCTGGGGCTCGCACGCTGGATCGGTGAGCCCGAGCACGGCGGTGGCGAGGTCGGGTCCCGACGGTGCAAGCGCGAGCGCCTGGCGAAACGCCGCGCCGTCGTAGCAGGTCCGGATGCCGTCGGGGCGCTCGATGCTCGCGAACCCGATGCCCCAGCTCTGCGCGACCTCGAGCTGCTGCGCGGCGTGACCGTCGGCCGCCTCGCTCGACGCCCGGTGGGCGAGCCGGTCGGCCATGGTGCCGAGCGAGACCAGGAGCGATGCGTCGATCCCGCCGCGCGGCGCGACCTTCATGTACAGGCCGGCGTAGGCGATGCCGAGCGACTCGGAGCCGGGCGCGTCGCGCAGGAACTCGACGACGGCGCGCAGCGCGGGCGCCGCGTGGTCGTCGAGCGTGACGCTGCGCGCCGAGGCTCCGGCGACCCAGCCCGGGCGCTCGTGGCGGTGGTCGTAGACCTTGAGCCAGCCGCGCTGCTCGCCGCGGACCTCGAGCCAGTCGCCGCGCCACAGCACCGCCTGCTGGGCCGCGGTGCGGCTCGGCGACGCGCGCAGCACGACGTGGTCGCCGGCGATCACCGCGGCGACAAGCGCCACGGCCAGCATCATTGCTCCTCGTCGTCGGGCTTGGCGGGCCGGGTCGGGGTCGAGCCGGCGGTGGCGCCGCCGCCGAGCAGGTTGCCGGCGAAGAAGCCGCCCGCGTTGGGCGGCGCGATGATGACCGAGATCTTGTCGCTCAGCTTGTCGGCGAGGGTCTTCTGGATCAGCAGCGGGTTCTTGGCCAGCAGCGCGGCCTCGCGCGCCATCTGCTCGCTCGACGCCTTGCCGGTGACCTCGAGGCGATAGGCGTCGCTGTCGGCGAGCTTGCGCCGCGAGTCGGCCTCGCCGCCGGCCTCGATCCGGCGGGCCTCGGCGTTGGCCTCGGCCGCCTTGAGCCGGGTGACCTTGGCGGCCTCGGCCTCGAGCCGTTTCTGGTCGATCTCCTTCTCCTTGAGCGGCAGCACGTGGGCCATCGCCTCCTCCTGCGACTTCGCCGCGATCACCTGCTCGGCGCCGGCGGCCTCGGCGGCCTTCTCGCGCCGGACCTTGTCGGCCTCGGCCTCGAGCTCGGTCTGCTTGATCGCCTTCTCCTTGAGCTCGAGCGTGTAGCGCATCTTCTCGGCGGCGAGCTCCTCGGACAGCAGCGCCTCGAGCCCCGCCTTGTACTTCTCCGGCAGGTCGATGCTGCCGATCACGACCGCCTTGACGATCACGCCGTCCTTGACGAGCGCTGCGCGCAGGTCGTCCTCGAGCGCCTTCTGGATCGCCCCGCGCTGGGTCGCGAAGATCTCGCGCACGGTGTGCTGCGCGAACGCGCCGTGCAGGGCGCCGTCGACCGTCGGCACCACGAGCTCGGCGCCGATCTGCTCGGGCCGGAGCCGCGCGGCCTGGGACATCCGCTCGGGATCGAGCGCCCACCGCACGCTGACGTCGATGCCGAGCGACAGGCCCTCGACCGACTGGAACGCGCCGGTACCGCTGGCGTGGGCGGCGTCGGCCGGCCGGTACACCTGGTCGTGCAGCGGGTAGCGCCGGAACTCGTGGACGCCGGGGACCACGACGATCCAGCCCTCGTCGAGGACGGTGACGCCGCCGGTCAGCCGGTTGACCCGGACGGCGGCCTCGCCGGGCGGCACCGACCGGATCGGCCGGGTCACCAGGGCGCCGACCACCACCGCGACCAGGGTCAGCCCACCGAGCACGCGGCGGCCGCGCTGGGTCTGGACCATCTCGATCACGCCGAGCACGCAGGCCAGCGCGGTCGCCTTGAGCAGGTAGCCGATTCGTTTCAGTCCGCTCTCGAGCTTCGATAACAGGGTTTGCATGGGTTCACCTGCGGCGCGCGACTGCACGGCGCGATCCAGCCGCCCGCTCCGTCGACGATCCGCGGCAAGTGCCCACCGGGACACGAGCCGCGTGTCCGATCGACCACAAGCTCGCGCATCGGCCCGCGCGAATACGGCGACCGGCGCACGCGTTGTCCGGTCGCGCGGACGCTCGGGTTCGGCGCGCTCGGCGCGAATCCCGCGCACGGCCTGCAGTGCCGGGATGTCCGGCGTCGGGCCCCCGTCCGCTGCTGCCGGGAGCGCTGCGAGCGCCGGCTGCCGCGCTGGCATCTGCGCCCGAGACCGCTGCCGTCGCCACCCGGACGCGGTACCGTGTATCCGATGCAGGTCGTCGCGCATGCCGTCCGCTCGGGCATCGCGGCGCTCAACGTCGTGACCGCGGCGCTCGACACCGACCCGCGGACCCGCGACGTCGACGTCGTGTTCGCGCGCGGGCGGGACGAGGTCGCCCGCGCGATCGCCGCCGCCGGCGGACCGGCCGTGGTCGCCTGGTCGTTCTACTCGCCCGACGCCCCGCGCGCCGCGGCCGACCTGACATGGCTGCGCGCCCACGCGCCCGCCGCGCTGCACGTCGCGGGCGGTGTGCACGCCACCGCCGAGCCGGCGGCGACCGTGCGCAACGGCTTCGATCTGGTGATCGCCGGCGAGGGCGAGGCCGCGTTCATCGAGCTGGTCGCCGCGGTCCGCGCCGGCCGCGACCCGCGCGGCGGACCCGGCACGCACTGGCCGGACGGCGCCGGCCCCGCCGCCCCGCGCCGGCCGCTCGATGACTTCCCCGCCTGCAACCTCCGGCACGGCCGGTGGAACCCGCTGGAGATCACGCGCGGCTGCATCTACGCCTGCTCGTTCTGCCAGACCCCGTTCATGTTCAAGGCGCGGTTTCGCCACCGCAGCGTCGACAACGTCCGCACCCACGTCCGCGCGATGGTCGCAGGCGGCCTGCGCTACGTGCGCTACGTGTCGCCGACCTCGCTGTCCTACGGCTCGCCGGACGCCACCGTCAACCTGGCGGCCGTCGAGGACCTGCTGGCCGCCGTGCGCGCCGAGCTCCCGGCCGGCGGCAAGCAGTACTTCGGCACGTTTCCGTCCGAGGTCCGGCCCGAGCACGTCAGCCCCGAGGCGCTCGCGCTGATCAAGCGCCACGCCGACAATCGCTCGCTGGTGATCGGCGGCCAGACCGGCTCGCCGCGCCTGCTCGCGGCGACCCACCGCGGCCACGACGTCGCCGCGATCGAGCGCGCCGTCGCGATCACCGTCGAGGCCGGCCTGCGCCCCGACGTCGACTTCCTGTTCGGCCTGCCCGGCGAGACCGACGACGACCGCGCGCTCACCGTCGCGCTCGCCGAGCGGCTCGCCGAGCGCGGCGCGCGGATCCACAGCCACGCGTTCATGCCGCTGCCCGGCACGCCGCTCGCCGGCGCCCGCCCCACCGCGATCGCTGCCGACGTCGCCGCTGCGATCGCCCGGCTGGAGTCGCGCGGCGCGGCCTACGGCCAGTGGCGCCAGCAGGCGCAGATCGCCGGCGAGCTGGTCGAGCTGCGGCGGACCCGGCCCGCGCGCCGGAGCTAGACCTCGAGGCCGAGGCCGCGGGCCAGCGCGAGCCGCCGGCTCGCGGCC
>DATAPF010000141.1:0-5710 GCA_036265355.1 Kofleriaceae bacterium
AGCGACATGGTCCCGATCGTCACCACGATCGACTGGATCCGGAACCCGGTGATGAGGGCGCCGTTGAACGCGCCGGCCGCGGTCCCGGCGGCGACGCTGGTCGCGAGCAGCCCGGCGGTGCCCACGCCGAGCGTCGCCAGCCAGCCGATCAGGGTCGAGCACAGCGCGATGATCGCGGCGACCGAGAGATCGATGTCGCGCCCGATGATCACCAGCGCCATGGGCAGTGCGATGATCGCCTTCTCGGTGAACGCCTGGGTGCTGTCGAACAGGTTGTGGACGTCCAGGAAGTAGGGCGAGGCGATGCTGTTGACCACGCAGACGGCGATCAGCAGGATCCCCAGCACGGTCTCCCAGCGCCTCACGCGGCCTCCTTCGCCGCACCGGGGCGCTGGAGGATCACCTTGCCTCGGCGCGCCTCGTCCCGGGAATTCACGATCACCGCGGCCAGGATCGCGGCGCCCGAGATCGCCATCTGCCAGAACGGAGAGACGTCGATCATCGGCAGCGAGTTGAGGAGGATGACCAGAAACGCCGCGCCGAGCAGGCAGCCGAGGACGCGTCCCTTGCCGCCGGCGACGCTCACCCCGCCGATGACACAGGCGGCGACGGTCTGCAGCTCGAACCCCAGCGCGGTCTCGGTATAGGCGACGGCGTAGCGCGCCACCCACAGGTAGCCGGCCAGGCCGCTGATCGCGCCGGTCAGGCAGTAGACCCGCATCAGCGCGCGCGACTCGTCGATTCCCACGTAGCGCGCCGCCGAGCGGTTGCCGCCGAGCGCGTAGAGCTCCCGCCCTGCCCTCGCGTGGTTCAGCAGCACGTGGCCGGCGAGGATCACGATCGCCGCGATCCAGACGATGTGGGTGAGCCCGAGCGTGCGGGCGGTCGGGAACGCCAGGTAGCCGGGCCCGAACTCGTGCGCATTCACCCAGGCGCCGCCGCTGACCAGGAACACCGCGCCGCGATACAGGCTCATCGTTCCGAGCGTGACCACGATCGGCGGCATGCGGACGGCGGCGATCAGCACGCCGTTGATCGCCCCGAGGACGAGGCCGAGCGCCAGCGCGATCGCGACGGTGAGCGCCACCGGCAGCTCGGGGTGCGCGCGCGACACCAGCGCGGTCACCATGCCGACCAGCGCCATGCTGGCCGCGATCGACAGATCGATCCCGCCGGTGACCAGGGCGAGCATCTGGACCAGCGCCATCATGGCCAGGATGCCGCCGTCGGTGATCAGCGTGTCCAGGCTCGCGGCGGACAGGAACACCGGCGCCCGGATCGCGATCGCCGCGACCATGACGCACAGGGTCGCGACGAGCACGGCGTCGCGGCGATGAAGCGGGCTAATCACGGCAGCGCTCCGGCCGGCGTGCTGCCGGTCGCGGCGGTGACGATGTCCCGGGCATCGAGCTCGGCCCGCGCCAGCACCCGCACGACGCGGCCCCTGCTCATCACCACCACGCGGTCCGCCACGCCCAGCAGCTCGGGCAGCTCCGAGCTGACCAGGAGGACCGAGAGTCCGTCCTGCACCAGCTCGCTGATCAGCCCGTGGACGGCGGCCTTGGAGCCGACATCGATCCCCTTGGTCGGCTCGTCCAGGATGAGGATCTGCGGGCGGGTCGCCAGCCACTTGCCGATCACCACCTTCTGCTGGTTGCCGCCGGACAGATCGGCGACGCGCTGGCGGGGACCGGCGCACTTGACCGCGAGGCGCTCGACGATCTGCCGGGTCATCGCGCGCTCGGCCGCCTCGTCGAGGAACAGCCGTGACAGCCGCGAAAGGCTGGGCAAGGTCACGTTGTCCGCCACCGACAGGGCGAGGATGGCGCCGTGGCGCTGACGATCCTCGGGCACGTAGACCATGCCGCGGTCGATCGCGCCGCGCGGCGAGCGCACCGCGAGCGGCTCGCGATGCAGCCGCACCTCGCCGCGGGTCACCGGCCGCAGGCCGAACAGCGCCTCCATCAGCTCGGTCCGCCCGGCGCCGACCAGGCCGTAGAACCCGAGCACCTCGCCGCGATGCAGGGTGAACGAGATGTCCTCGACGTCATCGCTCCACAGCCCCGTCACCTCCAGCACCGGCTCTCCGATCGCGACCTGGGCCTTGGGGAACAGCTCGGTGATCGGGCGGCCCACCATGAGGCTCACCAGCTCGCCCTGGGTGACCTCGGCGATCGGGCCGGCGCCGACGCAGCTGCCGTCCCGGAACACGGTGTAGCGATCCGCGATCGCGAAGATCTCGTCGAACTTGTGCGAGATGAACAGGATCGCCGTGCCGCGGGCCGCGAGCCGGCGGACGATGACGAACAGCTCGTCGATCTCGTGGGCCGACAGCGCCGCGGTCGGCTCGTCCATGATCAGCACCCGGGAGTCATGCGACAGCGCCCGCGCGATCTCCACCATGTGCTTCTGGGCCACCGAGAGCGTCCGGACCGGCGCATCGGCGTCCAGATCGGAGTCCAGGCTGCGCAGGACCTCGGTGGCCCGGCGGCGCATGCCCGACCAGTCGACCAGGCCGATGCGATTGCGGATCAGGTGCCCGGCGAAGATGTTCTCGGCCACCGACAGCTCGTCGAACATCACCGTCTCCTGGTGGACGGCGGCGATCCCGTGGCGCCAGGCGTCCGACGCGCGGTGCAGCTCGACCGGCGCGCCGCGGATCAGGATCCGGCCGGCGTCGGGCCGGTGGATCCCGGTCATGATCTTCACGGCGGTAGACTTGCCGGCGCCGTTCTCGCCGACCAGCGCCACGACCTGCCCGGCCGGGAGCTGCAGCTCGACTCCGTCGAGCGCCTTGACCCCGTCGAACTGCTTCTTGATGCCTTCCAGGGCGAGGACCGGGGTCTCGGCCGGCGGGGTCGGCATGGGGCGGCTAGAAGAACTTCGCAAACTTGTCGACGTTGGTCTTGTCGAATGTGAACGGCTCGGCCATCGCGGCTTCGCCATTGGCGTCGATCTTCAGCGATCCCATGCGGCCCACCGGGACCTGGGTGTTCGGCTTTCCAGTCGCCTTCCTGGCAAGCAGCGAGTGCGCAGCATACACGGCCGTGTACCCCAGATCGATCGGATTCCAGATCGCGAACGTGTCGACCGCGCCCGACTTGACATGGCCGGCCATCTCGGACGGCAGGCCCAGGCCGGTGACGAACACCTTGCCGACCAGGCTCTGATCGGTGACCGCCTTGGCCGACGCCGTGATCCCCACCGTCGTGGGAGCGATGATCGCCTTCAGCGCCGGGTGCTTGCGAAACAGGCCCACCGCCTCGCGGTAGCTCTTGTCCGACTGGTCGTCGCCGTACACGACGTCGACCAGCTTGAGCCCGGCGAACTCGGGCTTCTTCAGGTCGTCCTTCATGACCTTGATCCACTGGTTCTGGTTCGTGGCCTGGGCGGTCGCGCTCAGGATGGCGATCTCGCCCTTGCCGCCGATCGTCTTGGCGGCCATCTGCAGCTGCTTGAGGCCGATCAGGTCGGGGTTGGACGGGTTGATCTGGAACACCCGCCCCGCCTTGGCGATGCCCGAGTCGAACGACAGCACCGTGATCCCGCGCTGCGCGGCCTTCTTGCACACCGGGACCAGCGCGTCCGGATCGTTGGCCGAGATCACGATCGCATTGACCTTCTGGGCGATCAGCGAGTTGATGATCTCGACCTGGCCCTCGGCGGTCGGCGTGGTGGGGCCGGTGTAGATCAGCTCGATGTCGCCGAGCTCCTTGGCGGCCTCCTCGCCGCCCTGGTGCGCGGCGTCGAAGAAGCCGTTGCCGAGGTTCTTCACCACCAGCGCCACGCGATACTTGCCCTCGGCCACCGCGGTGCCCGCGGCCAGGCAGACCGCCAGCGCCATCACAGTCCCCAGACGCAGCCACTTGTTCATCGTCATGGTCGAGCTCCTTGCTTGGGTACGATCAGGTGTCCGGATGCGGCTCACGCAGCCGCGCGCTGGTGGAGGACCTGGCGCTCGTACGCCCGCACCGCGTCGAGCCAGGCCATCCCCACCGGAGCGCCGCTGCGCTCGCAGTAGTGGTCCCACACCGCGCCCCACGGCAGCGCCTTCTGCTCCTCGAGCAGCGCCAGCCGCGCCGTGAAGTCGCGGCGCGCCTCCAGGTCGGCGAGCTGGGCGCCCGGCTCGAGTAGCGCGCGGAGCAGCGCCCGCCGCACGCTGCGCGTGCCGATCACCCAGGCCGCGACGCGATTGATGCTGGCGTCGAAGAAGTCGAGCGCGACTGCCACCCGGTCGAGCACGTCGCCGCGCACCAGCTCGTGGGCGATCGCCTGGGTCTCGTCGTCGAGCACCACCACGTGATCGCTGTCCCACCGCACGGGGCGGCTGATGTGGAGCAGCAGCCCGTCGACGAACCCGATCACCGACGAGATCTTGTCGGCCACGCTCTCGGTCGGGTGGTAGTGCCCGGCGTCGAGGCAGACCATCAGGCCGTTGCGGGTCGCGTAGGCGAGGTACAGCTCGTGCGAGCCGACCGTGTAGGCCTCGGCGCCCAGCCCGAACAGCTTGCCCTCGACGGCGTCGCGGTGGTGCTCGCGGGGCAGCGGCGTCGCCAGGACCTCGTCGAGCGATTCGATCAGGCGCCGCCGCGGACCGAACCGATCGTACGGCAGGTCCTTGCTGCCGTCGGGGATCCACAGGTTCGTCACCGACGGGGTGCCCAGCGACCTGCCGAAATGCGCGCTGACCAGCCGGCTGGCGCGGCAGTGATCGATCCAGTACCGGCGGATGCCCGGATCGCGATGCGACAGCGTGGCGCCGTCGTTGCTCCGGGGATGGGAGAACAGGGTCGGGTTGAAGTCGAGGCCGATCCGCCGGTCCCGGGCCCAGTCGACCCAGCGCTGGAAGTGCTCGGGGCCGATGTCGGTGCGCTCGACCGGTCGAGCCGCCTCCAGGTAGCTCGCGTGCAGGTTGAAGCGCTTGGGGCCGGGGATCTGGGCCATCGCCAGGTCGGCGTCGGCGCGCAGCTCGTCCGCGTTGCGCGCGCGGCCGGGGTAGTTGCCCGTGGCCGCGATGCCGCCGGTGAGCGGGCCCTCCGGGTTCTCGAACCCGCGGACGTCGTCGCCTTGCCAGCAATGCATGGAGATCGCGACCGTATCCAGCCGCGCCAGGGCGCGCTCGGTGTCCACACCCAGCGACGCGTACGCATCCCGTGCGCGGGCGTACGCGGCTTCGATCGAGCGTGGCGAGATGGGGGGTGGGGACCCTGCCGGCTCTGCCGGCGGGGCGGGGGGCGAAGCCCCCCGTGGGATCGACGGATTGCGTTCCATGGGGTCCTTTCAGGCCGTGGCGGTCTCCCCGGCCGGCGGGCGTGCGCGAAACTCCGCGAAGCGCTCCACCACGTCCCGGGGCACGGGCGTGTCCGGTGTGTACTCCTCGACCCGGTACGACCGGCGGATCAGCGCGCGGGCCGCGTCGAGCGACGGCAGGACGCCGAGCCCGATCAGCTGGACGCAGGCGTTGCCCAGCGCCGAGGTCTCGACCGGCCCGGCCCGCACCGGCACCTCGCAGGCATCGGCGGCGAGCTGGTTGAGCAGCCGGTTCTGCGACCCGCCGCCGACGATGTGGATCCGCGACACCGGGCGGCCGCGCAGCGCGGCCAGCTCGCAGGCCACTGCGCGGTAGGACAGCGCCCGGCTGTCGAACACCGCGCGCGCGAGCGCCCCGGGGTCTCGGGACTCGGCTGGCCGGTCCCGGCGCAGAACGCCG
>DATAPF010000142.1:0-2541 GCA_036265355.1 Kofleriaceae bacterium
GAGGTCGACGTCGTCGAGCTGATAGGCCGCGGTGTCCGCGGTCATCGGCGTCTCGCACGACAGCACATGAAACAGCCATGCATGCAACCGCGGCGACGTGTCCCGGCGGAACCGTTTGGCCTCGGAACGGGTCCTGTTGTCTTCCCCGCTCACAACGCGAATCATACGCGCGGGTCCACGCCGAGGTCCCGGGCGACGCTGAAAACTCCGTTCCGGCGTGGCGCGATACCCCCATCACCGGGTGGTCAAGCCACCGGATGGCCAGGCCAGCAATTCATGGCCGGCGCGATCTGTATGCCGCCGCACAGATTTGTAAAAAACGTATTTTGCTACGTCGTCGCCTCACCGGACCGTGCTGCCGTTCGGCACGATCCCGTGCACAGAATTGATGACCGTGCGCAATGAGGTTCACGTGAGGGCAGAATCTCTTTCTACGCATGGAGAGCTCAGAGGGGCAATGGCCGATTCGCTGCTCGGCGCGCGTATCAGCCAGTACGAGATCATTCGCCTGCTCGGCCGCGGCGGCATGGGAGAAGTGTACCTGGCCCGCGATCTGCAACTCGGCCGCCTGGTCGCGGTCAAGCGGCTGACCGGACAGGAGCCCGACCTCGGCGAGCGCTTCTTGAGCGAGGCGCAGGCCACGGCGCGCTGTCATCACGAGAACATCGTGGTGATCCACGAGGTCGGCGAGCACGACGGCTGTCCCTACATGGTGCTCGAGTACCTCGAAGGCCAGACACTGCGGCAATGGTTGCGCGATCAGGAGGAGGCCACCGGCACGCCGGTGCGCGTGCCGCCGGCGCGCGCGGTCGAGCTCATGCTGCCTGTCGTCCGCGCGCTGGTCTGCGCGCATGACCAGGGCATCGTGCATCGCGACCTCAAGCCCGAGAACGTCATGCTCGGCCGCGACGGGGTGATCAAGGTGCTGGACTTCGGCGTCGCGAAGCTGGTGGCGTCGTCGTCCCCGCCGGCGGATCGCGGCGACGCCTGGCCGAGCGCCGACAGCAGCTCGCTGGCCGGGACGCCGGCGTACATGTCGCCCGAGCAGGCGGCGGTTGCGGTGATCGACCAGCGCAGCGATGTCTGGGCCGTCGGCGTCATGCTGTTCGAGCTGGTCACCGGAGCGCGTCCGGCCCGGGACGGCCAGCGAGCTGCGAGCGTCGATGACCGCGGTCCGCCGATGCCGCGCGCCGCCGAGGTCAGGCCGGAGATCGGCCCGCTCGCGCAGGTCATCGATCGCTGCCTGCTACTCGATCCGGCGCACCGCACCGCGAGCGCGCGCGTGCTGCTCGACGAGCTCGAGTCGCTGGCGCCGCGCCACCGGCCGCTGCTGCCGACCGACGACGGCAACCCGTTCGCGGGGCTGGCGGCGTTCCAGGAGGCCGACGCGGCCCGGTTCTTCGGCCGCGGCCGCGACATCGAGCACGTGGTCGCGGAGCTGCGCGCCCGGCCGCTGGTCGCCCTCGTGGGACCGTCGGGCGCGGGCAAGTCGTCCCTCGTGCGTGCGGGCGTGATCCCGACGCTCAAGCGGTCGGGCGAAGGCTGGGATGTCGCGGTCGTGCGGCCGGGCCGCGATCCGCTCGCCGCGCTGGCCGGCGTGGTCGCGCAGATCGACAGCGCGACGGCGAGCGCGTCCGGTGCGTCCGCCGGCGACGGTGCGGACCACGCAGTGATCGCTCGCATGCGTGCGGGGCCGGGCTACCTCGGCGAGCGGCTCCGCGCACACGCCAGCAGCAAGCGCCGGCGCGTCGTCGTCGTCGTCGACCAGCTCGAGGAGCTCTACACGCTCGGTTCCGCCGGCGACCGCGCCGCATTCCTCGCTTGCCTGACGGCCGTCGCCGACGACGCGGCATCGCCGCTGCGCGTGCTGGTGTGCATGCGCTCGGACTTCCTCGATCGCCTGACCGAGGACCGCCGGATCGGCGCCGAGCTCACGCGCGGGCTGGTCGTGCTGCCACCGCTGGACCGCGACGGCATGCGCGAGGCGCTGGTGCGGCCCGTCGAGGACAGCGAGCATCGCTTCGAGCCCTCGCTGGTCGACCGCATGATCGATGCCGTCGCGACGACGCCGGGAGCCCTTCCGCTCCTGCAGTTCACCGCCACGCGCCTGTGGGAGCGGCGCGATCGCGGTCGGCGGATGTTGACCAAGGACAGCTACGAACAGCTCGGCGGGGTCGGCGGCGCGCTGGCAACCCACGCGGACACGGTGATGGCCGGGCTGTCCGCGTCGCGCCAGGCGCTGGCGCGATCGCTGCTCGTGTGTCTGGTGACGCCGGAGCGCACGCGGGCCGTGGTGAGCGTGACCGAGCTCCGCGCGCTGCGGCACGATCCCGAGGAGGTCGACCACCTGCTCCAGCACCTCACCGCGATGCGGCTGCTGGTGATCGAGCGCGCCTCCGACGAGGGCGACGCCACGGCGGAGCTGGTGCACGAGTCGCTGATCGACCGCTGGCGAACCCTGGCGCGCTGGCTCGACGACCACCACGACGACGCCGAGATGCTCACCCGGCTGCGCGTCGCAGCGCGCCACTGGGAGCGCAG
>DATAPF010000143.1:0-16014 GCA_036265355.1 Kofleriaceae bacterium
GTGGAGGATTCTCGATTCCGGAGCAATTCTGCTGGCTTGATCCGACGAGCAATGAGGGGATCCGTCAGGCGACGATCATTTCGTTCGCGAATGGACGAGCTCCTGACAATAGCGAAAAATCGACAGCAACTCGGGCACGACATCATATTTCTCGAGCGCCTTCTCCATCATGGAGCCGTTCTCGAGTAATACCATGATCTCCTTGTACACATCGCCAATTGCCAGACCGTATTCGGCCGCGATCGTCAAACAGTACAGGTAGTGAACGACCGAGACAGCTCGAAACGGATCGATGAGCAGCACGTTCTGCACCATGAGAAACGCGACCTGCGTCAATCGCTCCTGGACCCGCAGCTTGCGATCGCCGTCGGGAAGCTTGTGGGTCACGACATCGAGCGCCGCCTCGTGTGCCTCGCGCTGTCCTCCCACGATGCAGCGCCGGTGGTCGCTGGGCCCGTCGTAACCATATCGCCGGGCCATCGCCTTGTGATAACACCACAACGCACTCGCCGCCAGGGGATCGATATCATAGCCCATTTCGTCATATTCGCGGAACAACCTACGAAACGCCAGCTCGAGGTACTGTGCCGGCGCGTCACCGGGCGCCTTGCGCAGCGTACGGTACCCGATCGAGCCGCAACAAACGAAGCGGTCCAGGGTGTGCATCTCCGCCAGGCGAGACCGGCGAAGTAGCTTCGATATCGCCTCTTGCTCGATCACCATTCTTCCATTGCCAAGCATCGCAAAGATGTTTCCACCCACGACGCCGCGGGTCTCCTTCGACTTGGCGAGGATCTGCTGCAAGAAGCTCCACTCGATCGAATAGCCATCCAGCAGGTTCGCCGCAAACCGGTACATGTGGTGCGTGAAGCCGGCGTACTGGAGCTCCTCGATGTGTTCCGTCTTGACGCACAAGGCAAAGTATCGCCCGGCCAGGAACTCCAGCCACTCGCGATGCACCAGTCGGGTGACCATGTAGCCGACTGGCGTGAAGATGGTTCTCTCGATGATCACCTTGAAGGCCGGCTCTTCACTGGCCAGCGAAAACCCGAGGACGGTCGAGTCCAGCATGGCGTCACCGCGATGGCTGGCGCGAAACGATTCCCAGCGGGCAAGGATGGCATTGACCTCCGCCGGCATCCGGTCGATCCGGAACTCGGCCGCCGCGTGCGAGTGAAACGCCCACCCCAGGACGGTGAGCGCGTCGATCCATTGCTCCGTCGTCGCCAGCTCTCCGTTGCCGCGCCGCCACTCGTTCAGCCCGCTCTCTTCGACGATGGCGGCCATCGCCTCGGTGTAGATCAGCGACTCGTTCTCGAGCGAACGCGCGGCGATCGAATGCGCTCGCGGCCCGAGCCAGCGCAGCAGCAGCGGGGTCAGCAAGATCTGTCTCATCTCGGCGGGGACCGTTGCCAGCAGCGGACCGACCTCGGGCCAATGCCGGCATGCCTCGATCTGAGACAGTGGATACACCTCGAAGATGTGTGTACGTTTCCCGGCGAGCAGTTCGTGCCGCGGCAAGCTGTTTCGCGCGACCGATATGATGAACATCCGCCCGACTTCGTTACGGGACTCCAGGTAATGGAGCATGTCTCGGAAGACGCTGAAGCCGATCTGCGGATTGTTCATGCAGAATTCATCGACACCATCGAACAGCAGACACGTATTCTGGTGAAACAGTTGCTTGAGCGCCCAATCCTCGCTCACGACATGCTGGCGCATCAACTCCTCGTTCAGCCAGCGACACCAACGTTTCAGCAAGATGGCAAACAAGCTCGCGGACCGCACATCGCTGCGATCCCTCAGGTGCGCGAGCTCTTTCTCGTCGAGGATCTCCTTCTGGAGCAAGAAGCACATGGGTAAGAGCGCGTCCGACCGCTGAGCCTGGATCGCCAGATCGCGCGCGATCGTCATCAGCAGCGTGGTCTTCCCGACCCCGGCGATCCCGGTCAACACGGTCCGCTGCATCGAGACCGTCGCGTCCGCGCTGAACTTGGCGATCTCCGCCAGCAGCGCCAACCTGACGCCGGCCTGTGAATGGTCGACGCCGTCGTCATCACTCATCTTGTCGTTGAACAGGACCTGCGTCCTCGTCATCCGGGTAAACTCGTAGGTGCGGATGGCCGTCTGGTGGGCTACCAGCGCGTGCAGTGATTCGTGGGACGTGCTCCGGCTCAGGATCTCCCGGCACCACTCGCTCGACGGGCGAGCTTCGATGTCGATCGCGAGGACGGACAGGTTGGGCGGACGCAGCCCCAGGCTCGCCAGTCGGCCGAGCTGCGTCCTGAGCAGTTCCAGGCTCGCAGATGCGGGCCCGTGCAGGATGATCTGGCTGACGTATGCCAGGATGGAGGTCGCGCCCTGTCCAGGCGACGCGGGGTGATGAACGCTGGCCACCTGATCCGCGACAAACTCGGCCAGGCCGAGGCACGCTCGTCCGATGCCAAGCACGACGAGCGACTGATTGGCGTGGTGCTCGGGCAACCCCTCGGCCTGCAGCACGGGACGATTATCTTGCAGAAACCGTACCGGAACCACGTGGACCTGCAACTTCGCAGACCGTGACTCGGCGGCGGTGGTCAGGGCCGTGTACCATTCGGATGCGAGCTTGGCCTCGACGACCAGGATATACGTTCTGCCGGTCTCCTGATCGCCGCCCTGGAACATCTGATCGCGAGCCTGGCGCTGGGTCCGATTCAGCAGGATGTCACGGACATTCTCGAGCGCATACACGCTCATTTCCTTGTTGATCGTGGGCATCAGGCGATCGATCGCCTGCAGCAGGTCGCGCATCGAGGCGAACCGTCGCTCCGGCACGGCCTGTAGCCCGGTCGCGATCATGTCGAGCAGTTCCTGCGGAACATCACGTGTGATCTGTTCACCGGTCGGCCAGCTGATCTCCCCGGTCATCATCGCAGCGAGCTGGTGTTCCAGCGTTTGCTCCGTGAACGGTCGCGTTCCGAACAGCGCTTCATACAAGGTCACGCAGTAGCTGAACTGATCGCTCGGGAACCCGACGCGGTCGCACCGCAACTGCTCGGGCGACATGTACGCCAGCGTTCCCACCAGCGTGCCAGTCATCGTGCTGGCGTCGACATGTTTCTGGTGGGCCTCGGGACCGTGCTCGGCGTGCGGCAAGGAGTTGTCGTCGATCTTCACCAGGCCGAAATCCATGACCCGGACGCGACCATCTTCGCCGACCATGATGTTGCTTGGCTTGATATCGCGATGCGTGAGCCCTTGCTCGTGCGCAGCATTCAGCCCCTCCGCAACGGCGCGAAACACGGTCAAGATCTCGAACGTCGATCGGTGGGCAGACGCGAGCCACTCTCGCAGCGTTGCGCCCTCGATGTACTCCATGACGAGGAACGGCAGCCCGCGAAACTCCCGGATCTCGAATACAGCGGCGACATTGGGATGGGCGACGCGCGCCATCGCCTGGGCTTCGCGAACCAGCCTCTGGCGCACCGCCGGGTGGGCGGGACCGGTCAGCCGCTTGATGGCGACCTTCCGGTTCAACAGGGTGTCTCTGGCCGCGTAGACCACCCCCATCGCCCCGCGGCCGACTTCACCCGCTATCTCGTAGTGTGCGATGTTCCCCGAGAGGTCCTGGTCGAGCACGTCCCTGGAGGTGTGCCAGCCCTGTTGGTCAGCCGTATGGTGGTCGGTCTGGGTCTTGGCGAGCACCAAGGTCAGCCGCTCCTCTGACCACAGGGCCTGATCGAGTCCGTGCTTGTTGTTGGGGATATCGTTACTCATGGATCATGACCTCGTTGGCCACACCTCATGGTGAGCGCGCGCCTCGCGATGGACTCAGTCCCCAGGCCAGGGGTACCTCGAATTTGTCTTGCTCGGTTGCCAGCGCGAATGCGTGTGTGTTCGATTCATTGCTTCTTCAGTTGCCTTGAATCACGGTCAGCCTGGATCGCGCCGGCCGTGCGGACGGAACGAGATCCGTCCGCTTCGGAGGCAGCGGAGGTGATTGTGCAACGATGTCGGCAGTGACGCGCTCCAGGTGATAACCGACCGCCACGGATGCGAGCGCGTGCCGGAGCAGCCGGGGATACTTGATCGCGGTCGTGCCGAGAAAACGCGCGATCGATGCGCCCTTGTGAGCGAGGATCCGCGGGTCGAGCACGCGGCCGGCGTATGCCAGGATGGTCTTCGCGATCCCCCCGGCAGCTGGAGCGCGAGCCAGACGATACGCGGGCGTCCTGGTATTGAGCCGTTCGTACATCGCGAGTGTGCGCTCGAAGTAGTTCTCGAGGCTCTGATCGTAGATCTTCGAAATGACCAGCTTGTATCCCGCGACCAGCACCTCCGGGTCCATCTGCGGGATGAAGTTGAGTTGCGTATCGATGTTGTTGCCGGTCGTGACTTCCAGCAAGCGCCCTTCGCGCTCCAGGCGGTGGTACAGATCCGTTCGCGGAAGGGCATTCAATAATCCCACCATCGCGCGCTGGATCCCGGCGGCCTCGATGAAGTCGACCATGGCCTGGAAGATGTGATCGGGTTCGTCATCGAGACCCACGATGAAGCCGGCCGTGACCTCGAGCCCCTTGTGCTGGAGCTTCTTGACCGACTCCAGCAGGAACATATCGACGCCGGCCTTGACGTTTTGCACCTTCTTGGTGGTGCTCAGCGCACGGCTTGTGGGTGTCTCGATCCCCACGAAGACGGTGACGAATCCCGCCTCGACCATCGCATCCATGATCTGCTCGGAGGACGCAAGGTTCACGCTGGCCTCGGTGTTCAGCCGGAATGGATAGCCACGCTGTTTCTGCCACTCGGCGATCGCCGGCAGCAGGCGCATGGTATCCCGTCGATTGCCGATGAAGTTGTCGTCGACGATGAACAGGTTCCCGCGCCAGCCTAGCTCGTATAACCGGTCGAACTCGCTGATGACTTGCGCGTTGGTCTTGGTTCGCGGGACGCGCCCGTAGATCTTGGTCACGTCACAGAACTCGCAGTTGAACGGGCAGCCCCGCGAGAACTGGGTGGCCATCATCTGGTACTGGTGGATATCGAGCAGGTCGTAGCGAGGGACCGGAGAGCCGTGCAACGACGGTCTCGGCGGCTCCTGGTACAGCCTGGCCGCCGATCCGGCCTCCCAGTCCGCAAGGAACGTCGCGAACGTGTCCTCGACCTCACCGACCAGGATGTGGTCGACGCACGAGATCTCCGAGCTCAGCGAATTGGCGTACGGCCCGCCCAGCACGATCGGCACGCCGACCTCGCGACACCGGGCGCTGATCCACTCCACCTGACCTCGCTGTATGGTCATCGCAGACACAAAGACGATATCTGCCCACTCCAGGTCACTGGTCTGCAGCGGCCTGAGCCTCATGTCGAGCAGACGCACGTCATAGTGGTCGGGGAACAACGCTGCCACGGTCAGCAGCGCCAGTGGGATATTGGCTGCCTTCTTGCCCGTGAACTCCAGGGCGTATTCGAATCCCCAGTAGGAGACTGGGAACTGTGGCGCGACCATCAATGCGCGTATTTTTCGGGCCACGTTCGCGGATTTCCTGGGTTTCAGTTAACCTGCACTTGGAACCATCCAGCCGTCAAGCTAGGCGCCACACAGTTGCGTCACATGACAGGACAAGCCGAGACCTCACGATGCGGCGCATGGCTCCGGCGATGAAGGAGTGCTCGACACGATCTGGCGACACAAGCTAGGCCACGACTCGGCGCTGTCGCTGTGCGTTACGAGCCACTGCCCGTGATACGCGGCAGGACGTGACGAGCGAAGTGTAATTTTGTATCCTCGTCGTAGTCGCCAGCGCTCGCGCGAGCCGACCGCCGGGCCCGGATCATCGGGCCACCGGACCGCGGCTCATTCCCTGCCAGTGAGGCGACCACGAAGCATTTGGCGGCCGGGCGCTCCGGAGTGGAGCGATGCCGGTTCGGGCGCACCGGACTCGTCACTTGCCGTACGTGATCTTGAACACCCGGCCGCCCAGGTCGTCGGAGACGTACAGCGCGCCGTCGGCGGTCGCGGAGGTCGACCGGGCGGACGTTCCACTGGCCCTCGCGCAGCGCGCCGTGCAGCGCACGACCCCCGGAGCCGTGGCGGACGCGGAGGGCGCGCGGTGGTCATGGGCTACCGTAGCACCCGACGCCGCGCTCGCCGGCCGCCCCGAGTGGCCGGGGTGCTATCTTCAACGCATGGTGAACCAGCCAGCTCCTCCGATCGCCGGCGAGGCGGAGTTCTGGGCAGGGGTCGCCAACGCGCAGAGGTTCTTCATGGGGAACGCCGAGGTCCAGTACGCGCTGCAGAAGCTCACCGCCGTGCTCGACGCGGCTGGCATTCCTTACGCGATCGCCGGGGCCATGGCGCTCAACCACCACGGTTATCGCCGGGTCACCGTCGATGTCGATGTCCTCCTGACCCGCGACGGCCTCGACCGGCTCAAGCACGAGGTGCTCGGGCGCGGCTACGTCGAGAAGTTTCCCGGAAGCAAGGGTCTTCGCGATACCGAGCACAACGTCGCCATCGACGTGCTGCTCGCAGGCGACTACCCCGGTGACGGCAAGCCGAAGCCTGTCCGGTTTCCGGACCCTGCGACCGTGGCGATCCGGGGCGAGCACGGCGCGTTCCTTCCACGGGAGACGCTGATCGAGCTCAAGCTCGCTTCTGGACTGTCCGCGCCGCATCGCCTCAAGGACCTCGCCGATGTCCTGGAGCTGATCCGCGCTGCTGACTTGCCTGCGGCCCTTGCCGACCGCCTCGATCCATCGGTCCGGGCGAAGTACGCCGAACTGTGGACCGCCGCGCAGACCCGCGACGACGAGTGACGCGACCGCCGTGGCCACTCACTGCGACAGCGCCTGGTACATGACGAGCGCGTCGACGTCGCCGAGCGTCGGGTGGGCAAACGCGCCGGGGAGCCGGCCGACGATCGCGAAGCCCATCGCGTCCAGTAAGCGAACGCGTCGGCGATCGTGCCGTCGCGCGGCACGGCGAACTCCTCGCCGGCGCGGATCACCGGCTCGAGCAGGGCCCACAGCGCAGGGTGATCGTCGAGGGTGGCGGGACGGATCATCCTCACGGGACCGGCGCATAGGGCCGACGTTCCATGCAGCTGCAGCAGGTCTCGTACGCAGCCTGGCAGCTGGCGCGCGCCTGCGTGCACTTGTTGGCCGCCCACTCATCGTCGCGAAGCTGCTGGGCGAGCCTGCAGATCCGCTCCTGGTCGCGGCAGATCGACGTCGCCAGCGTGCACAGGTTGCTGCAGCGATCGCCGGGCGAGGGTCGGCAGCGCGGATCGGTCGCGAGCGTGGTGAACGGCTCGCTCATCGCCGTGGTGCAGGTCGCGCCGCTGCACGTCGCGACCGGCGGCGGGATCTGCGCGCGGCCCAGCTTGGCGGAGATGCTGCGGTCGAGCTCCTCGATCTCGGCGTGCACGTCCCGCGGACCGACCTCCGGAATCGCGTTGGTGCTCGGCGCGCCCGGCGGCGCGCTCGACCTCGCGGAGCCCGCGCCACAAGCGAGCGCCGCGAGGCAAGCGGCCGGGAGAATGACGCTGACGCCGAGGCCGAGCCCTCGGATCACGGAGCGTCCTTGGAGCAGTTGCAGCACCGCTGCTTGGCCTCGCGGCACGACGCCTTGGCGCTGGTGCACTTGTCCTGGGCGTCGTGGTCGTTCTTGCCGAGCTCGTCGGCGATGCCGCAGATCGCCTCGGCGTTGTCGCAGATCGCGTCGGCGAGGCTGCACACGTCACCGCAGGTCGCGTTGGCCGGGACGGTGCGGCCGTCGGGACAGACCCGCGCGGCCTCGCTGACCGGCCGGCCGCGCCACTGGAACACGTCGGCCGGGGTCGGATCGAGGACCATGTGCGCGGCGCGGCGCCAGTCGCGGATCTGCGCCCACAGCGTGGTGATCTCGGTCATCTTCTGCTGCCGGCGCTGCCACTCGGGCGGCTCCGTCGCGCGCGCGCAGCCGCCGAGGCCGGCAACGACTGCGGCCGCGACGGCACCGGCCGCGAGCCCCGCGAGCGAACCGCGCATGGCTCGCCTCACCGCTCGCCTCACCGCTCGCCTCACCGCTCCTCCATGAGCTTCTTCTGCAGCCGCTCGTTGATCTGGATCGAGTGGTCGTACGATTCGATCGCCGCGTGGCGCTCGTCGCGCGCCGCGGCCTTGCCGGGATCGCCGGCGTCGAGCACCGCCGCGCGCGCCTCGTGGATCTCGCCCTGCACGGTGTAGAGGTTGGCGACGAAGAAGCTCTCGCGCTGGCTCTGCGCGAGGCCCTCGGCGACCGTGCGCGCGGCCTCGTCGAGCTGGCCCTGGCTGATCAGCAGCTTGGCGAGCAGCGCGCGCGCATCGTTGCGGACGTCCTCGGCCTCGGGTGCGCCGCGCGGGAACGCCAGCGACAGGATCTGGCGGACCGACGCGGTCGCAGCCGCGAGGTTGCCGTCGGTCATGTAGACCTTGGCCTTGTGGTGGAAGTTCTTGGCCTGGGCGAGCGCGACCAGCAGATCCTGGCCGATCAGCTCGGCGTCGGCCTCGGCCGGATCGGTGAGCCGGGTCACCGACCGCTGCGCCTCGCCGGTCCGCGCGGACGAGCCGGCATCGCGGTCGGTCGAGCACGCCGCCAGGGCCAGCGCGCCCAGCGCCAGGACGATCGAGCAGCCTGCGATCACGTGCTTCATGGCGCAGCCCTCCGCGCCAGCCGCCGCGCCCGGAACCCGTCGAGCCGGTCGGCGAAGATCGCATCGATCCGCGCGCTCGCGTCCCCGGCGCGGTCGCGCGCGATCGGGCCGATCAGCAGATCCGCCGGCCGCGACGTCCACTCCAGCGGAACAGGGGACCCGCCGATCGGCCCGCGCGGCGGGACGGGCCGCAGCCACAGCAGGACCAGCGCCGCGGCAGCGACCAGCGCGCTCGTGCCCGCGACGATCCAGGGCGCCCAGCGCCGCGCCGGCCCCCGCGCGATCGGGGCGACCGAGCCGGGGGCCGAACGCGCGCCGACCGCCTGGCGCAGCGCGTCCTCGACGACCGCGTGCTGGCGCGCCGGCGCGAGCTCGAGCTGGCCGCGCGTCGCCCGGATCACCGTGGCGACCTCGAGCAGCGCGCGGTCGTCGGCGGACATCGCCGGCGGCATGCGGCCGGCCAGCGCCTTGTCGACCACCTCGGCGAACCGCCGCGCGTGCGCGAGCTCGGCCGGGGTCGGCGCGGCGTCGGGATCGGGTACGGAGCCCGTCAGGGTGTCGTCGTCTTGCGTCGCCATCAGGTGTCTCCGTGGTCTCTGGAACCGGGCGAACCGGGCGAGCCGGGTGCGCCCAGCGCATCGCCGCGCTCGCCGAAGTGCTTGCGGAACGCGCGGACCGCGCGGAACAGAAGGACATCGAACGTGCCGATCGCAACCCCCAGGCGCTGCGCGCAGTCATCGCGCGACAGCCCCTGGACCAAGCGTAACTCGATCGCGAGGCGATACCGGTCCTGGAGCTGGCCCATCGTCTGATCGATCCGCTCGCGGTGCGTCCGGCGCTCCTGGTCAGCGATCAGCTGAGCGTCGGCGTGGGATGCCGGATCGGACTCGGCGTCGACCTCGTGCGCCAGGGCGTCGGCCAGCCGGCGCGACCGCCGGGACTGGCGATGGACGTCGTAGACCTTGTTGATCGCGATCTGGCGCAACCACGGGTAGATCGACTTGCCCTGCCAGGTAAACCGCCGGATCTTCTCGACCGCCGTCGCCAGGGTGTCGCGCAGCACCTCCTCGGCCGACGCCGCGTCGCCCAGCCGCGGCAGGATCACCGTGCCGTACAGCGGGGCGGCGTAGCGTTCGAGGATCGGGCGCATGGCGTCGAGGTTTCCTTGTTGAGCCTCCTCGACCAGCCGGTGCTCCTGTTCGAGCTCTCGCTCGAGCTCCTGCGCAGTGGCGGGTTCAGAGGCCACGGACACCTATTCAACGCCGTGCGGCGGTCCCATCTTACGCCCGTCGTAGCGGACCGACATCAGCTCCAGGCCGTGCGGCGGCGCGGTGATGCCCGCCCGGGTCCGGTCGCGCGATGCAAGGATCTCGGCCACTTGCTCGACCGCCCGGCGGCCGGCGCCGACCTCGACCAGGGTCCCCACCACGATCCGCACCATGTTGCGCAGGAACGCATTGCCGCGGACATCGAACGCGACGAGGCCTGGCGGGCCGGCCTCCCCGATCGCGATGTCCTCGATCCGCCGCACGGTTCGCTTCGCCGTGCAGCCGGCCGCCCGGAACGCCGCGAAATCATGCTCGCCGATCAGCGCCGCCGCCGCGTGGCGCATCGCGGCAGCGTCGAGCGCGCCGGGGCGATGCCAGGCCCGGTCGCGCCAGCGCGGCGAGCGCTCGCCGCGGGTCAGCACCAGGTAGCGATAGTGCTTGCCGGTCGCCGAGAACCGGGCGTGGAAGTCGTCGGGCACCTCGGCCGCATCGGCGATCGCGATCGCCGGTGGCAAGAGCGAGTTCAGCCCGCGGCGGATGCCGTGCAGCGGGATCGCCCGCTCGGTGCGAAAGCTCGCGATCTGGCCGCGGGCGTGGACCCCCGCATCGGTGCGCGACGCGCCGACCACCGCGACCTCGTGCGCGAGCAGCTGGCCGAGCGCGGCCTCGAGCTGGCCCTGCACCGTCGGACCGTTGGCCTGGCGCTGCCAGCCGCACAGCGCGGTGCCGTCATACTCGACGACCAGCCGGATGTGGCGCACGGGCTCTTGTACCCGGTCACCGAGGAAAACACACGTGGGGCGAAAGGTCAGTACGACAGCTCGAGGCCGAGCGTGATCGCATGCTCGCCGGTCACGCCGGGACGGTGGAACAGCAGGGCGGCGTCGTAGCGCAGGATGCCGGTGAGCCAGGGCAGCGGCGTGGCGATGCCGAGCCGCAGCGCGCCGGCGGGGCCGATGCCGTCGCCGACGTGCAGCCCGGCGCCCAGGCCGAGCTCGACCCACCCGCGCAGGGTGTCGCGCGCGACGGTGAGCAGCGCGCGGCCCTGGGGCTCGGTGCCACCGACCAGCCACAGCGCGGCGTCGCCCCCGAGCCGCAGGCGCGTGCGGGTCTCGACGCGGACGTCGAGGGCCAGCAGGCCGCGCGCGCCGTGGTCGACCGCGAGCCCGCCGCCGAGCGCCGCCGACAGCCGCGGGCCGGGCCGCCCCGTGATGACGATCTGCTCGCCGTGCGCCTCGCGGTCCATCTCTTCGTCGGTCACGGCCACCGTTGCGCGTCGCTCGATCGGTGCCCGGCCTTCGAGGGTGATCTGCTCCGGCGCGGCGGCTGGCGGCGGAGCGGTCGCGACCGGTTCGGCCGGGCGCGGGGCGTGCCGATCGCCCGCGCGATCGTCGTCGGCCTGCTCGCCGGTGTCTTCCTTGGCGGGCCGCCGCCTGTCGCCGTCGGACCGCGCCGGTTTCTTGTACGTTGGCGCGTCCTTCCCACGCCGGGGCGGCGCGCCCTTCTTGCCCGCCTTGCGCGGCGCCTCGTCGTCGTCGGCGGCCGCCTTGTCGGCGGGCCGGTGGCCGGCCGGCGGCGGCTCGGTCTCCGGCTGGGGCCGCGCGGTGTCGGTCACCGGCGAGGACGGCGCAGGCGACGCGCCCGGGGCGACCGGCTCGGCGCGGTCGCCGCCCCGGGTGTCGACCTCGATCGCCTGGCGCACCGCCTGCCAGTGCATCCCCGACGGCATCGACACCGGCACCGCGACGCTGTGCTTGACGCCGCCGGACACCGCGACGTCGCTGCCGATCGCGACCAGCGACGTGTACGGCGACACCAGACCGTAGCGCAGCGCGTGGCTCACCACGGCGGCGCGATCGCGGCCGGCGGTGACCAGGTCGCCCAGCCGCTCGCGGGCCCAGCGGCGGGCGAGCGGCCCGAGCGGCGTGGTCGATCCGTCGACCGCGCGGGGCGGCGCGAGCGTCGCGAACGCGAACAGCTCGCCGCGGGTGCGCGCGTTGGCGGCCTCGACGCGCTGGACCCGGGCGAGCAGCAGCATCGCCTGCCCCGCGCCGAGCCGCGGCAGCACCGCGGGCTCGACGTCGGCGGCGCCCAGCGTGCCCCAGGTGACGGTCAGCGGCGCGGGCGGGCTGGCGATGTCGGCGAGCACCGCGCGCGCGAGCTGGGTCGGGTCGTCCCCGGCAACGGCGTGGCGCACGGTGCCGCCGGTCACCGCGGCGATCTGGTGGAGCGCCCCGCGCGCCGGCGCCGGCCCGATGCCGATCGCGTGGACCGCAACGCCGAGCTGCCGCGCCGCTGCGATCGCGGCGGGATCGTCGGCGACCAGCCCGTCGCTGATCAGCACGATCGCGGCGCCCTCGGGCCGGGCGCCCTGCAGCACGCGCGTCAGGTCGAACACGGCCACCGGGGTCGCCCACAGCCGGTCGAGCGCGCGCAGCGCCTCGCCGGGGGCGCTCCACGCCAGCCGGTCGCTGCCGATCACGCGCACGCGATCGGCGGCGTCGAGCTCGCCGAGCAGCGCGCGGACCACCGGGCGCTCGACCGCGTCGGCGTCGCCCCGCGTGGTCGCGGCCCGATCGATCGCGAGGATCACGCGCAGCGGGGCACCGGGCGTCCGGCGCGGCGCGGCCGGCGCCTCGACCACGACCGCCGCGAACCCGCCGTCGCCGTCGCCGTCGCGCTCGACCCAGCCGGCCGCCGGGGCCGGCGCCCGCCATCGCACGATCGCGTCGTGGTCGGAGTGCGGATCCGACAGCGTCGCGTCGCGCAGCGTGCCGCCGAGCTCGTGGGTCGGGCTGACCAGCTCGCCCGGCGGGTCGACGAAGTGGATCACCACCGCGGTCGAGCCGCCGGCCCCCGGCGCCGCCGCCGGGGTGACGCGCGAGGCATCCGGCGCGCGATCGGTGTCGGGAGCGCGGCCGCCGCCGGTGGTCGCGCGGCCGCTCGCGGTGCCCGGGACGTAGCGCGGCGCGACCACCATCGGCAGCACGAGCTCCCAGCGGCCGGCCTGGTAGCGCGCCACCGCGTCGAACCGCAGCGCCACCTCGACGATGCCGCCCGGCGGGATCGCCGACACGGTCTGGGTGAACACGTCCGGCCGCTCCTGCTCGAGCAGCGCGCCGGCGACCCCCGCGCTGACCGCCGCCTCGTAGCGGCGCTGCGCCGCCTCGCGGGGCTCGATCGCCGCGTGGATCGTCCGGCTGCCGATCTGCATCGCCATCGCCGACACCGCGGCGTCGGCCGGCAGCGGGAAGATGTAGGTCGCCTCGGTGGCGCGATCGCCGGTGTTGCGGAACCGCTGGACCACCACCGCCTCGACGATCGGCCCGCGCACCGTGACCTCGATCCGGCTGTCGACCATCGCGAGCGGCGGGCCGGTGCGCACCGGGTACATCCCCATCGGCCGCGTCAGCTCGATCGCATCCGCCGGCCCCGACCATGCGACGGCGAGGGCCAGCGCCAGGACCGGGCCGCGGCGCATCATGGGGCGAGCTTACACACGCACCGCGGGCGGGGACGATCTCCAGACCCCCCGGCCACCGCGGCCGCCGCCGATGTGCCACATGCAACATTGCGACTTTGCTACGCCGACCCGCCGAATTCTTCGGCAGCCGCCGGGTCGGCCCGCTATCTTGCGACCATGCATCGCGCTGGATCGTCCCGTTCCGAGACCTCGGTCGCATGCCGGGTGGGGTTGCTGCTGCTGGCGGTCATCGCTCCCGCCTGCGGCGACAACGACGGGATCTTCCCGGAGTCGGTGTACGCCCAGCGCTGCGTCCAGCCGCGCACCGGCATCGATCCCGCGACCCGGCAGCTGTACCTCGACGTCGCCGGCTCGGTGATGGACGAGAAGCTGTGGGTCCGCTCGTGGATCAACGATCTCTACCTGTGGTACCGCGAGGTGCCGAACGTCGACATCACGAAGGCTCCGACCGCGGTCGACTACTTCGACCAGGAGAAGACCCCGGCGACGACGCCCTCGGGCAAGCCCAAGGACCAGTTCCACTTCATCTACGACACGCCGTTCTGGGAGGCGCTGTCGCAGGGCGGCACCGAGGCGAGCTACGGCGTCCAGTGGGCGCTGCTCAGGACCTCGCCACCGCGCAGCCTGACCATCGCCTACGTCCAGCCCGGCTCGCCCGCCGCGATGGTCGATCCGCCGCTCGGGCGCGGCGCCCAGGTGCTGACGATCGACGGCGTCGACGTCGAGAACGGCAGCGACACCACGACGCTGAACGCGGGGCTCTCGCCGGCGAACCTCGACGAGACCCACACGTTCGTCGTCCAGGACCTCGTTGCGAGCTCGCCGCGCACGGTGACGCTGACCTCGACCAGCGTCGAGATCGTGCCGGTGCAGAACGCCGGCACGCTGCCGGTGCCCAACGATCACGTCGGCTACTTCCTGTTCACCGATCACATCGCGACCGCCGAGAAGGCGCTGTTCGACGCGTTCACCCAGCTGAGCAAGGCCGGGGTCACCGATCTGATCCTCGACATGCGCTACAACGGCGGCGGCTACCTCGACATCGCCTCCGAGCTCGCCTACATGATCGCCGGGCCGAGCCGGACCGCGGGCAAGACGTTCGAACGGCTGCAGTTCAACGACAAGTACCCCGACACCGATCCGTTCAGCGGCCTGCCGCTCGAGCCGGAGGGGTTCGTCAACCAGAGCCTGGGCTTCGTGTCCAGCCGGCTCGCCGCCGGCATGCCGCTGCCGTCGCTCGGGCTGTCGCGCGTGTTCGTGCTGACCACCTCGGAGACCTGCTCGGCCAGCGAGTCGGTGATGAACAGCCTGGCGGGGGTCGACGTGCAGGTGATCCAGATCGGCGACACCACGTGCGGCAAGCCGTACGGCTTCGTGCCCCAGGACAACTGCGGCACGACGTTCTTCGCGATCCAGTTCCAGGGCGTGAACAACAAGGGCTTCGGGGACTACGCCGACGGCTTCGTCCCCGGCGGCGTGTTCCAGGGCTGCACCACCGCCGACGACTTCACGCACGCGCTCGGCGACCCGGCGGAGGGGCTGATCGCCGCGGCGCTTCAGTACCGCGCGAGCTCGACCTGCCCGGCGCGGGCGCCGATGACGGTCGCACCGCTCGCGCCGGCCAGCGGCGCCGTGATCCCCAAGCCGGCCTGGCGGCAGAACCGCATCGTCCGGCACTGACGACGATCGCAGTTTGCCTCGGGCGCCGACGCAGCGCTGCGCGCCCGCTGCCCGGCGTGGCGTCGACGCGCATCGGCGAACTGCCCCGCACTGCGCCGCTGGCGGTGGCGCGTGCTGCGAGGCCGCAGGATCGGGTGGTATCCGCGATGCACACCACTCGCGTGGGCTGTGCAGTACGGCCCACAGGAGAAATCGTCATGTCACGGATTGCACCAAAGCTTCTCACAGCGCTGTTCGTGCTTGGCTGCGGCTCGGGCGCGATGGCATCCCCGAACCGCGGCCAGTGGACCGACAGCTCGGGCAACGATCAGAGCCAGCCGTCGCAAGGCTATGCCGCGCAGGGCAGCCCATCCCAGGGTTACACGCCTCCGGGTAGCTACCAGTCCCAGGGCGGCGGCTACCAGGCGCAGGGCGCTCCGCCTCAGGGTCCATCGCAGGGCAGCTACCAGGATCCGAGCTCGGCGCAGCCCCCGGATCAGGATCAAGATGAGGACTTCGCCGAGACCGAGCCCGTCGAGGGCCAGGGCAAGCTCGGGATCCTCGTGATCAGCGTGACCCCCGAGCTGCGCCGGTTCTTCGGCGTGGCCAGCGATCGCGGCGTGCTGGTCGCCCGGGTCGAGCCCAGCTCGCCGGCCGCGCGCGCCGGCATCCAGGTCGGCGATGTGCTGGTCCGGGTCGGACCGCAGGTGGTCCATGCCGGCGACGATGTGGTCCAGGCGCTCGCGGCGCGCCAGGGCGGACGGATCCGGGTCGCGGTCGTCCGTCAGGGTCACCCGATCCACCTGGTCGCGTTCGTATCGACCGGCATGAATAACCAGCAGTTCAATCAGAACCCACAGTTCAATCAGAACCCGCAGTTCAACCAGAGCCCGCCGGCCAACCAGAACCCGCCGGTCAACCAGAACCCGCCGATCAACCAGAACCC
>DATAPF010000144.1:0-9882 GCA_036265355.1 Kofleriaceae bacterium
GCCGCCTACTATATCGGCCGCTACGAGGTCACACTCGGGGAGTGGATCGAGTTCCTGGAGGACCTACCGCCCGGCGAGCGCCAGCTGCGCCTCCCGGCCTCGGTCGGTCCGGTGTCCGCGCTCGCCCTGACCGAGCTCGGACCGACGCGCTGGCGGCTGTCGCTGACCCCGACCACGCGGACCTATACCGCCGAGACCGGCCAGCGCCTGCGCTACGAGCACCGGACCCGGCGCGCCGAGCAGGACTGGATGAGGTTCCCGGTCGCCGCGGTATCATATAACGATGCGGTGGCCTACGCGGCGTGGCTCGATCGCACCAGGCGGATCCCGGGCGCGCGGCTGTGCGACGAGTACGAGTGGGAGCGCGCGGCGCGCGGGGCGGATGGCCGCAGCTACCCGAGCGGCAGCGTGCTGGCGCCCGATGACGCCAACATCGACCGGACCTACGGGCGCGATCCGCTCGCGTTCGGCCCCGACGAGGTCGGCTCGCACCCCGCGTCGAAGAGCCCGGTCGGCGCCGAGGACATGGCCGGCAACGTCTGGGAATGGACGAGCTCGGTCGAGACCGCGAACGGCCCGGTGTTTCGTGGCGGCGGTTGGTATTACTCTGACTTCGACGCGCGCAGCGCGAACCGTCAGCCGGGGGAGCCGACGCAGCGTCATGCCCTGCTCGGTGTGCGAATCTGCGCTACGCCTCACTGAGGCAGGGTGATTGTCCGCAACATCAGGCATGAGGTTCTCGTGAAGTCGTCGTGAGCTCGTCACGTAGTGCCCGCTTTTGCGGCATGCATGAAGATCAATCCGTCATTGAACGAAGACCCGAGTCGGCCCACCATGGATCACAACAAGCGAGAAGTGGTCATGACAAGATTACATATCTGCTATGCGACGCTCGGTATGACACTGTGGGCCTGCGGCGTCGAACCGGCTCCCACCTCCACGTCCACCGCCGAGCAGGCCGGGATTGGTCTGCAGGGAATTGGCCTGCAGGGAATTGGTCTGCAGGGAATTGGCCTCCAGGGCATGACCCTGCAGGGCATCCTGGTCGCCGGCGCGACGCTGGGGGGCCATCCGCTCGACAACGTCCGGGTCGAGCGCGGCGAGGTCGTCGCCGAGCAGGGCGGGACCACGCTGCGCGGCACATCGCTGGTCGGCGCGCAGTTCCAGGCGCTGGTCGGCAACGCCGCCGCCAGCCCGCCGGCGACCGCGCAGGTCGAGTACCGGGTCGCCGCGATCCAGCCCGAGCTCGCGCAGTACGATCCGACCGCGACCGGCCACACCTTCCTCTACACGCTCGAGCAGTGGGTCGACGACACCGCGGCGTGGCAGCCGGCGTGCGCGGCCGACGCCGATGGCCGCAGCGTCGCGATCCCGCTGGCCGCGATCTGGGACGATCACGGCGACCGCAGCGAGTCGAGCGCGATGTTCACGTTCGGCTGTACCACCGGCGTGATCGCGAAGTGCTATCGCTGGGGCTACCGGCCGTGGGTCACCGGCGACGGCGATCTGACGGCGATGCACTGGGCGTGCACGCGGATGGCGCGCGCCGATTACTGCGGCAACGGCGTGCCGCACACCCACGACGGCACGAAGATCGACATGTGGGACACCCTGCCATCGCCGATCCAGCGCCGCGCGCCCGCCCTGCAGACGCTCGGCATGCTGTTCGAGGCCGGCTGGGACACCGGCGGGGCGGCGTGCCTGAGCCGCGCGCGCTGGCTGCTCGACGACGGCGGCCTGCTCGCCTCGCTGTGCCCCGACCGGCTGATCCCGCCCGGCCTGCTCGGCGCGACCGTGTGCAACGCCATGGCCGAGGTCCTGGCGTTCAACCCGGGCGCGAAGCTGTTCAACGAGTCGTGCCTGAACGGGTCCCCGCTGTGCCTGAACATGTCCGGGCGGTGACTCAGCCGCGCAAATAGCGCGCCAGCACGCGGGTCATCGCCTCGGGGTCGCGCGCGCCGGCGAGCTCGCGCGCCGAGTGCATGCTGAGCATCGGATTGCCGACGTCGACCGTCGCGATGCCGAGCAGCGTCGAGGTGATCGGCCCGATCGTCGTGCCGCACGGCAGGTCGGTGCGGTGGACGTAGTGCTGGACCGCCACGTCCTCGGCGCGGCACAGCTCGGCGAACATCGCCGCGGTCGCCGCGCTGGTCGCGTAGCGCTGCTGGGTGTTGGTCTTGATCACCGGCCCGCCGTTGAGCTGCGGGCGGTGGCGCGGCTCGTGGCGGCTGGCGTAGTTCGGGTGCACCGCGTGCGCCATGTCGGCCGACACGCAGGTCGAGCGCGCGCACGCCTGGTGGAACGCCTCGCGCCCGCCGGCCAGCCGCTCGAGGATCCGCGGCAGCACCGCGCTCGCCGCCCCCGCCGCGCTGCCGCTGCCGACCTCCTCGTGATCGAACAGCGCGATCACCGGGATCGCCGGCGGCCGCGTCACCTGCGCGATCGCGGTGACCGCGGCGTGGCACATCGCGAGGTTGTCGAGCCGCGCCGAGAAGATCAGCTCGCCCGCCGCCCCGCCCAGCACCGGCGGCGTCACGTCGAACAGCATCAGATCGCCGGCGACCACGCGATCCGCGGCGACCCCGGCGGCCTCGGCGATCAGCGCGCCCAGCGACGCGCCGCTGCCGGCGAGCCCGAGCACCGGGGCCAGGTGGTCCTGGCGGTTGAGCACGACGCCCTTGTCGTTGACCTCGCGATCGAGGTGGATCGCGAGCTGGGGCACGCGCAGCAGCGGCCGCTCGAGGCACACCAGCCGGCTGTCCAGCGCGCCGCGGTCGTCGCGCACGATCACGCGGCCGGCGACACCGAGGTCGCGATCGAGCCACGAGTTGACCAGCACGCCGCCGTAGACCTCGACGCCGACCTGCGCGTAGCCCTCGTGCGCGTACTCGGCGCTCGGCTTGATCCGCAGGTTCGGGCTGTCGGTGTGCGCGCCGACCAGGCAGAACCGGCGGCGGTCGCGCGGCTCGGGCAGCACGAACGCGAACAGGTTGCTGCCGCTCGACGTCACGCAGTACGCGCCCGGCGCGAGCTGGTCCCACGGCTCGGCCTCGTCGAGCGCGCGGAACCCGTGCGCCTCGAGCCGGCGGCGCGCCTGGTCGACCGCGTGGAACGGCGTGGGAGAAGCTCGCAGGAAGGCCAGCAGGTCGTCGATCATGCCGCGCCCGAGGCTACCATCGACGCTACCATCGAGGCTGCCATCGCGCCGCGGCCCGCCGCCGCGGTCACTGCAGCGCGATCTTCTGCACGCCCCAGTAGCCGGACGACAGGAACACCGTCTGGCCCTGCCGCGACACGCTGTTCACCCCCCAGCCATTGGCCCGCACCGTCTGCTCGAACTGCGGTGCCCCGCCGGCGCTCAGCCGGTAGATGTCGATCGCCCCGCCCGCCCAGCCCGATGTCACCAGCGCGCGGTCGCCGGCCACCCCGAGCAGCCAGCCCCAGCCATGCTCGCTCGCGATCCGGTCGCGCGGGTGCGACGGGTTCGACAGGTCGATCGCGTGGAGGTCGACCGTCCCGATGCCGTCCCCGCTGTACTCCTGCGCCGACAGGTACGCCTGCGTGCCGGCGATGAACGTCGCGCCGACCCAGCCGTTGATCGGGGTCTGCGACAGCAGCCTCGCCGTCCCGCCGCGGATCTGCAGCACGTCGAGGTCGTTGGTCGAGGTGCCGCCGTTCCAGCGATAGTCGATCGTGTAGATCACGCTCGGATCGCTCGCGTCGCCGCCGACCAGCAGGCCCGGGACGTTGACCTTCGCGCCGATCCGCGGGTGGGCGCGATCGCTCAGATCGACCGAGTCGAGGTAGTAGCGGACCCAGCCGTGCTGGTTGTCGGGCGCCTCGACCCAGTCGTAGTGCGTCGTGTACAGCGTGTCGCCGACCACCTTCATGTTGCCCCACCAGGCCCGCGGATCGGTCTGGACCACGACCGACGCCACCCGCGGCGCGTCCGGGTTCGCGAGGTCGACGACGTACAGGCTGGTGTGCGCGTCGACGTAGGCGCCGCTGACGTCCAGCTGCGGCTCCCAGCGGCGGAACGCCAGCGCGTCGCCGCCGACCTGCACGACCTCGCTGCCCCACCACCAGTCCCACCACCAGAACCCGCCCCAGCCGTACCAGCCCGCCGCGTCGGTCGGCAGCTGGAGCTTGCCGCGCAGCACCGCGCCGCCGCCGGCGAGGTCGACGACCTGGACCTGCTGGTTGCGCGTGGTGCAGCCGTAGCCGGCGCACGCCCCGGCGGGCGGCACGCTGGTCACGACGTACGTGGTGCGGCCGTTGCTGAACACCTGCGCGCCGACGCCGTCGACGTTCACGCTGGGCACGCCGGCCGCGTCGGTGGTCTCCTCGGCGTTGTCGACCGGCAGCACCCGGACCTGCGAGCTCGAGGTGTCGTTGCCCCACCAGTCCGACGACACCTCGGCGATCGTCGCGCCGCTCGGCTGGGCGGCCACCACGTTGCGCGCCAGCGTCAGCTCGCTGACCACGCGCGGGGCGATCGGCGCGCTGTAGTCGACCACCGCGAGCGACTGCGACGACAGCGACACCAGCCGGTTGCCGACGAAGATCCCGCGCTCGACCCAGCCCTTGGTGCGCGCCGCGCCGGCGGTGGTCACGCTGCTCGGCGTGAACTCGATCAGCTGCAGCCCGTTGTTGTAGCCGCTGCCCTGCGGATCCCAGCCCGAGAACGGCACCACCACCAGCCCGCTCGCCGCGTCCATCGTGAACGCCTTGAACGTGCCGGCCGCCGGCGTCCACGCCCAGCCCTGGCCGAACGTCGACGTGCCGAGCAGCCGGGGTGCCGCCGGATCGGTGACGTCGAGGTAGTGCAGCGACACCGGATCGCCCTCGCCGGAGGCCGGCGAGCTGTTGCCGAGCGCGAAGATCCGCGAGCCCGGCGCCGGCAGGATGTTCCACACCAGCCCCGGCAGCTGCGCGGTGCCGGCCAGCCGCGGCGCTCCCGGATCGGTCAGGTCGTAGACCTGGAGCGGCGTCGCGGCGGTCGCGCTGTAGTAGCCGGTCTGCGGCGACAGGTAGAGCCGGCCGGTATCGAACCGCGCCGCCGCGCTCCACCCGGTGTTCGGGATATGGAGCGCCGACGCCAGCACCGGCGCGCCCGGGTTCGCGAAGTCGACCGTCGACAGCACGTAGCCGTCGTTGTAGTTGCTGGCCCGGCACACCACGTGCGCGGTCCGGCCGTCGGCGAAGTCGAGGTTCCACCGCCCGTTGTCGGCGCCCCAGCCGTTGACCGCCCCGTCGACCGTCAGCGCTCCGCGCTGCACGATCACGCCGCCCGGATCCGAGATGTCGAGGTAGAGCAGCCGGGTCTGCGCGGTGTACGCGGCGGGCCCGCCGGGCGGCCCGGTCACGGTCGACGCATCCGACGCCAGCATGATCGAGCTCGGCGTCACGTTGAACACGCCGGCGAACCCGTCGAACTTGACCTGGTCGACCTGGGCGATCCGGCCGTTCGCGAAGCTCACCGACGACACGACCACCGCCGGCCCGCTCGGCGCGCTGCTCACGCCGATGCCCCCGCTGGCGACCCCGGCCGGGGCGACGTCCCAGCCGTACCACCAGCCGTAGTCCTCGCTGACCGCGTAGATCACGTCGCCGACCACCCGGTCGTCGCGCACCCAGCCGCCGAGCTTGGCCTCGCCGAGCACGCGGACGTTGCGCGGATCGGTCGCGTCGAGCCCGCGGACGATCGATCCGTGGAACGGCGTGCCGTCGTCCATCACCCCGAACCAGTCGCCGACCACCACGATCGCCACCCCGTTGCGCACGATCATGTCGACCGGATCGCCGAAGATCGGCGAGCGCCCGAGCAGCGCCGGCTGATCCGGGTTGGTCACGTCGAACACCATCAGCCCGCGATACGCATTGAGGTAGTACAGCCGGTTGCCTTCGAGCCGGTACAGGTCGGTCTCCTGCACCGTCCGCGCGCCGCTCGCCGGCGCGTCCACCCCCGTGCCGGGCGCGCCGGGTGCGGGCGTGCCGCCCGTGCCGTCGGTCGCGAAGCCGCCGCCCGCGCCCGGAGGTGCGGACTCGAACGAGGTCTGGCCGGGCGCCCGGTCGCGGTCCGAACCGCTGCAGCCGGCGAGCAGCACGGCGAGCACTGACAGCGAGGTGGAGTGTCGCATGCGCCCTGCTCTGGCAAGTGGGGTGCCATGACAACCACTCGAGTTTCCTCGGTTCACGACCTGCGAGAATTCGCCGTACCGCAGAAGCGCGACAGCCGGATCCTACTTGTTGCCCGACATTTCTGTCGCGGTCACGGCGCGTCCGGCCCGCGACCCGTGAAGGACCGCACACCCGCTACAGCGCGTCGAGCCAGGCCAGCAGATCGTTCTGCACCTCGTCGCGGTTGGTCTCGTTGAGCAGCTCGTGCCGCGCCTGGGGATAGAACTTGTAGCTCACCTTCGTCAGCCCGAGCGCGTGGTAGCGATCGATCAGCGCCATCACCCCCTTGGTGTTCTCGCCGACCGGATCCTGATCGCCGCTGACGATGTGGATCGGCACGTCCCTGGGGATCCGGGCCTCGACCTCGGGCGCGCGCATCTTGCTCAGCCCGCGGAAGAAGTCGCGGGTCAGCTCGTTGCCGAACGGCTTGCCGCACAGCGGATCGTTGACGTACTTCGCGACCTCGGCCGGATCGCGGCTCAGCCAGTCGAATCCCGGCTTGTCGGAGAATGGCTTGTTGAAGTCGGCAAACACGCCGGCGAAGATCTCCGACGGCTCGAGCGGCGCCCGCGCGGCCACCTCGTCGAGCGCCTTGAGCACCTCGTCGGGCAGCGGCGGCCCGTAGAACGTGCCGCTCAGGATGTACGCGTCGACGGTCTTGCCGTACCTCGTCAGGTAGTCCTGCGCGATCGCCGAGCCCATGCTGTGGCCGAGCAGCACGACGCGCTTGCCCGGCAGCTCGCGCCCGATCAGGTCGCGCAGCCACTTCTGATCCTCGACCATGTGGTTCCACGCGTCGGGCCCGGCGTCGAGCAGCGCGCCCGAGCGCAGCCGGGTCTGGCCGTGGCCGCGCAGGTCCATCGCGTACACCGCGTAGCCGTGCGCGTTCAACAGCCGCGCGAACCGATCGTAGCGCGCCGCGTGCTCCGACGCGCCGTGCACGATCAGCACGACCGCCTTGGCGCGATCCGGCGCCACCGGCCAGCGATGCACCGCCAGCGGGGTCGCGTCGGTCGCCGGCAGCTTCGCCATGCCGGGCGCGAGCGGCGCCGCCGCGTTCGCGCCGCACCCGACGAGCGCGGCGACCGTTGCGATCATGCCGGCGCGGATCTGCGCGCCTCGCAGCCAGGATGACAAGCTCTGCATCGATGCCTCCGTTTCCCTCTCATACACGAAACAGCGGCCGCGGAGCGCCGGTCACGGCGTGAAGCCCACGCTGCGCCACAGCGCGGCCGGATCGTAGGCCCGGCCGCCGGCGACCACCACGCGGATCCGGCGCAGCGCGCGGATGTCGGCGAGCGGATCGCCGTCGACCAGCAGGAAGTCGGCGCGCTTGCCGGCCTCGATCGTGCCGAGCTCCTTGTCCTTCTTCATCACCCGCGCCGGGACGATCGTCGCGGCCTGCAGCGCCTCCATCGGCGTGAACCCGGCCTGGACGTAGAGCTCGATCTCGCGGTGCAGGCTGTGGCCGGGCACCGCCTGGTCGGTGCCGGCGACGATCGTCACCCCCGCCTTGTGCAGCGTGCCGATCAGCGCGAGCGACTTGTCGAGCCACCGCCGCGTGCGGTCGTCGTCGGGGCCGGGCCCGCTGTCCGAGAACGCGGCGGCGAGCGGGGCGGGCAGGGTGGCGAGCCCGGGCTCGCGCTGCGCCAGCTCGGCGTGCGGCAGGCCGAGCTCGCCGAGCGCCACCGTCGGATCGAGCACGGTGTGGTGCGCCGCGAACCAGCCCGCGAGCTTGCGCGCGGCCGGCGAGGTCGGGTCGTACGCGTCGATCGCGCGGATCAGCTTCGACCCGCCCTCGGTCGGCGGCAGGTCGCCGGCGGCGAACGCGCGCGTCATGAACGAGATGTGGTTGATCTGATCTTGCCCGTCGGTGACCGCTTGCACGGCGCCGACGCCGGTCGGTACGTGCCCGGTGACGGTCAGCCCGGCCGCGTGCGCGGCGGCCGACAGCGGACGGATCAGCTTTGGATCGAGGCTCTGGTAGATCTTGACCTGGGCGCAGCCCGCCGCCTTGAACTTCTTGATCAGCGCCGGGATGTCCTCGGCCCGGGTCAGCCGCTCGGTGCCGAGCGAGCCCGGGCCCTCGCCGTCGACGATGCAGGCCAGCAGCAGGCGCGGACCGACCCCCTTGCCGGCGTCGAGTGTGTCGCGCACCGCGCGCACGAAGTCGAGCTCGTTGCCGCAGTCGCGCACCGTCGTCACCCCGGCCGCGAGGTAGACCGGCCCCCACTCGACCTGCTCGAAGTGCGCGTGCATGTCCCACAGCCCCGGCACCAGCGTCGCGCCCGCGGCGTCGATCGTCCGCGCGCCGGCCGGCACCGTGACCTTGCCGCGCGGCCCGACCGCCGCGATCTTGCCGCCGTCGACCACGACCACCGCGTCGGCGACCGGCGCCGCCCCGGTGCCGTCGATCAGCCGCGCGTTGACGTAGGCGACCGGGCCGCCGTCGGCGTCGACCCGCAGGCCGCGCGCGGTCTCGCCCAGCGCCTCCAGCCCGTCCTCGGCGGCGCGCGCGACGAACGTGCCGAGCGCATCGTCGAAGCCGCGGCCGATCGCCTCGAAGTGGTCGAACTCGGTATCGACCCCGGTCAGCGCGGCGAGCTCGTGCTTGTCGTCGAGCCAGACCGTCTCCTTGCCCCAGCCCATCCCGCCGACCGCGAACCGCTCCAGCATGCGCGACTTGCCGTCGCGGTCGGTCACCGTGTCCTCGCCGCGGCGCTCGATCGAGATCGTCCCGATCGGGAACACCGGCAGGCTCGCCGGCTTGCCGTGCGCCGCCCAGTAGCGCAACAGCTCCTGGGTCACCGTGACCGGCGCGTACGCCGAGCCGACGAAGAACCGCGCCGGCGCCGCCACGCTGCGGGTCTGGCCGCGCTGCGTGATCACGATCTTGGTCCCCTCGACCACCACCTTGTCGTCGACCGTGAACAGCCGCGACGTGTTGCCCCAGGTCTGGAACCGCACCGGCGCGCCGTCCTTGCCGCGCTCCAGCACGCTCGCCAGCGGCACCGGCGTCCGCCGATCGGTGAACGTGAACGCGGTCCGGATCTCGCGGCCGTCGTCGACCGAGGTCTCGACCCCGATCCGCTGCTGGAACTTGTAGAGCGTGAAGCGCTGGCGAGACGGCGGATCGGCCGAAGCCAGCGAAGCCAGCGAGGCACACAGGAGACACCCGGCGAGGACGGCGGCGCGCATCCGCCGACGCTACCACGCGGCTACAGCACCGCGCCCATCCCGATCCCCCAGTAACGCACCCCGGCCATCTCGCGCACGCTGCCGTAGACGAAGCCATCGAGCTTGCCGCTGAACCGCAGCCCCGCGCCGGCCTCGGCCTCGTCGCCCCAGCGCGCCAGCGTCGAGCCGTTCTTGCGCGAATCGGGGCCGAACAGGTAATCCTGCCGGAAGTACGCCATCGGCCGCACCTCGGGCGACAGCTCCAGGATCACGAACGCCTCGGTCGGCACCTTCCACGCGAACGGCAAGACGCCGCCGGTGATCCCCGAGAAGCCGACGCCGATCGTCGCGCCGACCTGCAGGTTGTCGCCGAGGAACACGCCGGGCCCGAAGCCGACAGGCGAGTCTCGCTGGCAGGGATTCGGATTCGCGGAGTGATGACCATGGCTAGCTTTACTGCACCCGAGAGTGAGCTGCACCGCACTTTTTCGGCGGCGCGCGATGCGAGGCAGGCGTTGGCCGATG
>DATAPF010000145.1:0-18412 GCA_036265355.1 Kofleriaceae bacterium
TTCCGGAGCAACCTCCGGAACTTGGCGCTAAGCGATCGGCATTGGCGCTAGGCCAGCGCCGACGCGACGTACACGCCGCGGCCGATCGGGCTGGTGGGATCGTAGGTCACGGCCAGCCCGACGGCGGAGAATGCGGCGAGCATCTCGTCGACGGTGAACAGCCCGAGCTCGTGGATCTCGGTCGACTGGCGCGCCCCGTCCGGGCCCTCGATCGTGTACTCGAAGTACAGCCGGCAGCGCGCGCCGTCGCGCTCCGAGCGGTGGGTGCGGGTGACGCGCAGCTCGCCGGCCTCGACGGTGTGCGCACCGGTCGTGCCGGGGCGGAACGCGTCGGGGGTGAGGAACGGCTCGACGACCGCGACGCCGCCGGGCACGAGGTGCGCGCGCAGGCAGGCGAGCGCCTCGCGCAGCCGCGGCAGGGTGACCACGTAGCCGATCGAGCCGAACAGGCTGACCACGACGTCGTACGACCGGCCGAGGTGGAAGTCGGCCATGTCGGCGACGTCGAACCGGCCGTGCGGGCACTTCGCGCGGGCGATCGCGACGAACGCGGGGTCGAGATCGACGCCATCGACCTCGAAGCCGTGGACCTCGCGGAGCAGGCGCGCGTGCTCCGCGGTGCCGCACGCGACGTCGAGCAGCGTCCGGCAGCGCGGGCGTGCACGGCGGAGCAGGCCGGCGACCTCGCCAGCTTCGGACGAGTAATCCTTGATGGGCGTGTAGAGCAGGTCGTACAGCGCGGCCGATTCGGAGTACATGCCGGTACCTCCCCTGCTCGCCTGCGGCACGGGGCGCGACGAGCACGAGTACCTGAGCACGAACTTCTGTGGCAGTCACGCACTTCGTAGCGTCACGTATGGGGGTGCGAAGGCGCGCGACGGAGGCGTGGCGACAGCGCGCGGAGGCGTGGCGACAGCGCGCAGACGCATAATGATGCGTGCACGAAACACGCACGAAGCTCGTCGCAAGCTGCGGTCCCTCGGTGAACTCCCTGGAATTTTCTGGCGGCTGCCTGCGTTGCAGAAAGTTGATGCGCACCACCGCACAGGTCTATCGTGGTCCGGTGGTTAGCCCACCCGCCGGCGGTGACGTCGAGCTGATCGGCGACGAGGAGCTCGGCGACGGCGATACCACCGCGGTGGAAAATCCGCGATCGCAGCTCGATCCGGCCGCCCGGCGCGAACTGCGCGAGCTGCTCGGGAGCGGGGTGCGGTTCGACGAGCCGATGCGGCGCCACACCACGCTCAAGATCGGCGGCCCGGCGGACGCGTTTGCCGAGCCCGCGCGCGCCGCCGAGTTCGCCGCGCTGGCGCGCTGGTGCGCGGCGGCCGGCGTCCCGATCACCGTGGTCGGCGGCGGCTCCAACCTGATCGTGCGCGACGGCGGGATCCGCGGCGTGGTGCTCTCGACCCGGCGGCTGCGCGGCCTCGCGCTGATCGCGCCGGCGACGATCCACGTCGAGGCCGGGGTGTCGACCGGCAAGGTGCTGTCGCTCGCGCTGCAGAACGAGCTCGGCGGCGTCGAGTTCCTCGGCGGTGTACCCGGCTCGATCGGCGGCGGCATGATCATGAACGCCGGGACCTACCTCGGCGAGTTCAAGGACGTCACGACCCGGGTCGACAGCGTGCGGCTCGCCGACGGCGAGCTGATCCGGCGCGATCGCGCGGCGTGCGGGTTCCGCTACCGCGGCAGCGATCTGCCCGCGAGCGAGGTCGTGGTCGCCGCCGAGCTGGTGCTGCGGCCGCGGCCGCGCGCCGAGATCCAGGCCGAGGTCGCGGCGCTGCGCAGGCGGCGCGCCGAGCGCGAGCCCAGGAAGGTCGCGAGCAACGGCTCGACGTTCAAGAACCCACCGGGGGACTTCGCCGGCCGGCTGATCGAGGTCGCCGGCTGCAAGGGCTGGCGCGAGGGCGACGCGGTGTGCTCGCCGGTCCACGCCAACTGGCTGGTCAACACCGGCCGCGCCACCGCCGCCGAGCTGACCCGGCTGATCGAGCGCGTGCGCGCCGAGGTCGTCCGGGTCCACGGCATCCAGCTCGACCTCGAGGTCAAGATCCTCGGAGAGGACTCGCCATGTCGCATCGATTCGCAGGTCGCCGCGTCGCCGTCGTGATGGGGGGGCTGTCCGCCGAGCGCGAGGTGTCGCTCAACACGGGCGCGGGCGTGCTGGCCGCGCTGCTCGAGCGCAGCTGGGACGCGGTCGCGATCGACTGGGCGCCCGGGACCAGTCTGGCCCAGCTGCTCGCGGCGTCGGGCGCCGAGGTGGTGTGGAACGCGTTGCACGGCACGTACGGCGAGGACGGCGCGGTCCAGGGGCTGTGCGCGTGCCTGCAGCTGCCGTGCACCGGATCGGGGATCCTCGCCAGCGCGCTCGCGATGGACAAGGTGATGTCCAAGCGGATCTTCGAGAGCAACGGGCTGCCGACGCCGCGCTGGCGCCTGCTGCCGCACGATCCAGGCCCCGGCCCAAGCCCCGGCCCAAGCCCCGGCGACGCCGCCGCGCTCGCCGACTGGCCGCTGCCCTACGTCGTCAAGCCGGCCAACGAGGGCAGCTCGGTCGGGGTCACCATCGTCGACACGCCCGACCAGCGCGACGCCGCGCTCGCGCTCGCCCGCACGTTCCACGGCCCGGTGATCGTCGAGGAGTACATCGCCGGGACCGAGGTCTTCGTCGGGATCCTCAACGATCGCGTGCTCGGCTCGGTCGAGGTCCGGCCGGCGACCCGGTTCTACGACTACGAGGCCAAGTACAAGCGCACCGACACGCAGTACCTGATCCCGCCCGAGCTGCCCGCGCGCGTGATCGAGCGGACGCAGGCCATCGCGCTCGCCGCGTACCGCGCGCTCGGCTGCACCGGCCACGCGCGGCCCGACCTCCGGATCTCGACCGCGGGCGAGCCGTTCGTGCTCGAGGTCAACACGCTGCCCGGGCTGACCAAGACCAGCCTGTTGCCCAAGATCGCGCGCAGCGTCGGGATCGACTACCCGACGCTGTGCGAGCACATCCTGGAGACCGCGTCGACGGTGTGATCCGCCGGCGCCGCCTCACTTCTTGCAGGCGAGGTCGTAGACCTTGACCCAGGTCTTGCCGCTGTCCGGCGAGAACTCGCCCGACAGCTTCGCGCCGGCCTTGGGATCCGACATGTCCTCCTGATCGCGGAACATGCCGTCGCCCATCATCGGCGAGTGCGTGGTGAGCTCCCAGTCGACCTTGTGATCCTTCTCACCCGCCGACTCGCCGCTGGCCCAGTTGCCTCCGCTCTCGACCATCACGCGGGTCCACTTCTTGGTGCCCGGGTTGAACGTGGTGAACGACTCGAAGTGGAACGGCTCCTTGCCCATCCTCGAGTCGAACGTGCCGTGCAACCACCAGTTGTTCACGTCGAGCTTGATCGTCATCGTGCCGGTGGTGTCCACCATCTTCTGGCTGTGATCCATGCCCTGGCCCTTGCAGTGCCAGGTGCCGGCGGTCGCCTTGGCCAGGGTGGCGAGCTCGGCCGGCGGACCCATGTCCGGCCCGCTGGCCTTGGCATCGCCCTTGGGCGCGTCGCTCTTGGGTTGCGCCACGGCGAGGCCGGTCATTCCGACCATCGCGATTGTCACTCGCGAGAACGTGTTCATCTGTCATCCTCCTGGTGAGAAAATCCGCGGACGGTACGCAGGCGCGAGATCGCGACCTCGGCGCGCGCCGTGTTCCGTTGCCACGGACGCGGTGCCGCGAACACCGCCGCGGTATCGTCACACCGAAACCTCACGACACTTCGCGGGTCTCATGGACGTGCCCCCCTCCTTCGTATTCACCGCGCTCGCGACGGCTGCGCTGACCGCCTGCGGCGCGGCGACCCACGGCCCGGCGAGGTCGCCGGCACCGGCCGAGGCCACCCCGGACGCGCCGGCCCAGAAGATCGCGCAGGACGCCACGCCGGAGCCGCCGCGCGCGCCGGATCCGGATCTGCATCGCCCCCCGCGGCGCAAGCTGCTGGACATCGACTGGACGAAGGTCGCCCTCACGGCCGATGCGGCCGCGCTCGCGGTGTGGCGCCGGATCGCGCCGACCGGCGCCGACTGGGACGACAAGCTGCAGGAGGTGCCGGCGCAGGCGGCGCGGCCGCTCGCGCTCGCGGTGCTGCACGGCGGGCAGTTCCTGTGCACGCAACCGGCGATCGGCGACTGCGCGCGGCCGGCCTACGACGTCGATCCGCCGGCCGAGACCGCCGGGTTCGACGATCCGTGCCTGCGCCGGCTGCTCGCGCTGTGGTCGCTCGACCAGCTCGAGGCCGGCGATCTGCCCGCGATCCAGGACGCGCTGCTCGCGATCGCCCAGCTGCCGCCGCCCGAGTCGCAGCTGGTCGACGCCGCGATCCGCGCCGTCCCCGAGACCGATCAGGACACCCGGCTGGCGCTGCTGGCCCGCGCGTGGCGCGCCGGGCAGCGCGATCTGGTCGGCGGGGCGCTCGGCGGGTTCGACGAGCCGCACCTGGTCGCCGCGGTCCGCGATCACCACATCGACCCCGCGCTGGAGATCCTGTCGGCCGAGGGCGACCGCGCGCTGTACCTGGCCGCGGTCAACGACGACGCGCTCGGCACGCGCGCCCGCATCACCGCGATCGGCGACCTGGTCGCGCTCGCAGCATCGGCCGCCGACAAGCTGCCCGCCGACCTGACCGCCGCGCTGGCCACCGCGACCCGGGCGAAGGACTGCAGCGTCGCCGCCGCCGCGGCCCGCGCGCTCGCCCAGCACGGCGATCGGCGGTTCGTGCCGCGGCGGCCGCGCACCGCGAGCCCCGCACCGCTGATGCGCGCGCTGTGCGTGCTCGCCAGCTACGAGGCGCTGCTCGGCAACGACGAGCCGTCGCTCGTGCCCGACTACGTGCCGGCGCGCGGGCTGGAGCGCATGACGATCACCTACGACCCGCTGTCCGAGGACGACCCCGACGGCGACGGCGATCCGCACACCAGCCACACCGCCGAGCTGGTGCCGCGCGCCGAGGTGGTGCTGCCCGAGCTCGAGGACCTGGTGCGCGCGATGCAGCACTGCACCGGCACGATCTGCGTCTCCGACGATCACGAGTTCCGCTTCGTGTGGCAGCGGTCCGGCGGCGACGCGCTGCTGTCGCGCATCGAGCTCGCCGACCGGCCCCCGTGCGCGCCCGCGGCGAGCGCCCCCAAGCCCTGAGACTTCCAGGTGTTGCGCGTGCCGGTCTGGATCCTGCGAGCCGCTGTGGCACGATAGGGGCCCGCGATGTCCGCGCCGCGCTGCCTCCCCGTGTTCCTCCTGGCCGCCTGGATCGGGCTCGCCGCGCTGGCAAGCGAGGCCCGCGCCCAGGTGTTCCGGTCGCGCACCGGCAAGGGCGCCCCGGTGGCGAAGGCCGCGTCCGCACCCGCGGGCAAGGCGGCCGCACCGGAGCCGGCCGCCGGGGCCCGCAAGGCCACCCCGGTCGCCGCGGCGCCCACCGCCGCGCCGTCGAAGTCGAAGAAGGCTCCCGCCGCCAGCTCGCGGCGCCCCGCCGCCGCCAAGAAGAAGCACCGCAAGCGGCGCGACACGGAAGCCGATGATGATGACGAGGTGACGGTCCAGGACGACGACGACGAGTGACGCGCCCCGTCCGATGAGTCATCACAAATTACGCGCTCGTGGCCATTCCCCTGGCCCTCGACGTAGACCTCCAACCTCGACCTCGTCCCATTTGTTGCGCGCCATCGAGGCTCGCAGCACCGGAGCGGTCGACGTCCAACGTCGAGGATGGGCTCAACGTCGTACGTCGCCGTCGACGTCAACGCTCCGGGTCAACGACCACGTCCACGTCCACGTCAACGATCACGAACGCCAGGTCGAGAGCTTGTGACGGATCATCACACGGCAACCTATGCGCCCGCGGATCGTCACCGGGCGCCGGTCCACCCGAGCCGATCGACCGCGTCTATACTCCGAAGGTGGCCGACGACAAGACTCCGGGCGGGGCCGGTGACAACCCGTTCACGTCATCCGGCACCGCTGCGAAGCCCCGGCCCCCGGCCCCCGCCGACTCGCTCGGCACGATGCAGATGACCTCCGGCGCCGCCGGCGCCCCGCCCGTGATGCCGACGGTCACCGGCCCTGTGGCAAGCGGCCCTCCCGCCATGCCTCCGGGTCCTCCGGCCATGCCTTCAGGCCCGCCTCCGATGCCGGGTCCTCCCGCCATGCCTTCAGGCCCGCCCCCCATGCCGGGTCCGCCGCCGATGCCGGCGCCGCCCGCGGTGTCAGGCCCAGGGCGCCTCGATCCGCCGAACCCGCACAACCGCATCACCTCCGCCGGCGCGGTCGACTCGCTCTGCACCGTGCAGATGCCGTCGGCCGGCGTCCCCGGCCTGCCGCCCGCGATGCCGGGGCCGCCCGCGATGCCGGACGATGCAATGCGGAACGATGCAATGCGGAACGATGCGATGCCGAACGATGCAGTGCCGGACGATGCGATCCCGGCGACGCTGCCGACGATGGCCGGCCTGGCGCCGCCGCTGACCGCCCCGCCGTCGCTCCCGCCGTCGCGCTACCAGCTCGGCGACGAGATCGCGCGCGGCGGCATGGGCCGCGTGGTCGACGCGCTCGACACCCGGCTCGGCCGCACCGTCGCGTTCAAGGAGGCGCTGACCGGCGACCGCGATGCGCTGCAGCGGTTCGAGCGCGAGATCCGGATCACCGCGCGGCTGGAGCATCCGTCGATCGTCCCGGTGCATGACGCGGGCGAGTCCGGCGGCGGCGCCCCGTTCTACGTGATGCGCAAGGTGTCGGGCCGGCCGCTCGAGAAGCTGGTCGCCGGCGCCGGGACGCTCGGCCAGCGGCTCGCACTGATCCCGCACATCGTCGACAGCGCGCAGGCGATCGCGCACGCCCACGAGCGCGGCATCGTCCACCGCGACATCAAGCCGTCGAACATCCTGGTCGGCGATCTCGGCGAGACGGTGGTGATCGACTGGGGCCTGGCCAAGGTGATCGGCGAGCCCGAGCCCGCCGCGCCGGTCGGCCGGCCGCTGGTCGACCTGACGGACACGCTCAAGACCCGCGCCGGGATCGTGTACGGCACGCCGGGATTCATGGCCCCCGAGCAGCTGTGCGGCGCGCCGGTCGACGAGCGCTGCGACGTCTACGCGCTGGGCGCGACGCTGTACCACCTGCTGGCGCGCACGCCGCCGCACCACGCCAAGACCGCCGACGAGATGATGAAGGCTGCGGTCGCGGCGCCGCCGACGCCGATCCGCGAGCTGGTCCCCGGTGTGCCGCTCGACCTGTCGACCGTCGTCGACAAGGCGCTCGCCCACGACCCGACCACCCGCTACCAGAACGCGCGCGCCCTCGCCGAGGACCTCCAGCGCTTCCTCACCGGCCAGCTGGTCGCGTCGCATCACTACACGCCGCGCGAGAAGCTGATCCGGTTCGTCCGCAAGAACCGCGGGGTCTCGGCGGCGGTCGCCGCGCTGATCGTGGTCGGCAGCGTCCTGATGGTGCGGATCTACGTCGAGCGCAACCGCGCCCAGCGCGCCGAGATCGTCGCCGAGACCCAGCGCGCCGAGGCCGAGCGCCGCGCCGAGGAGCTGACCCTCAACCAGGCGCGCTACAACGTCGACGTCAACCCGACCCGCGCGGTCCTGATGGTCAAGCCGCTCGCCGCCAGGTACTGGCGCGAGGTCCGGGCGATCGCCGCCGCCGCCCACGCCGCCGGCGTCGCATGGAGCCTGCCCGCGGCCCAGGAGACCCGATCGCTGGAGATGAGCCACGACGGCACCCGCGCGGTGTCGGCCGGCAGCGACGGCGTGGTGCGGGTCCACGACCTGGTCCACCGCACGACCCGGCAGGTGCTCGACCTCCGCGCCCCGGCGCTCGCGCGGTTCGGTGACGGCGGCCGGCGGATCGTCGCCTGGCACGATCGCCAGCTGGTGATCGCCGACCCGGAGACCGGCCAGCGGCGCGACGTCACCGCGCAGCGGCCGATCGCCGACCTCGAGGTCGTCGGGACCACCGCGTACTGGGTCGACGGCACGCCCGACCTGTGGCGGCTCGACCTCGCGGGCCAGACGCCGCTGGCGCTCCCGATCGACGAGCCGCTCGGCCAGCTCGCGCCGTCGCCCGATGGCCGATGGATCGCGCTGGCCGGCGAGCACCACCTCTACTTCCTCGATCGCTCCCGGCCCGATGCCCCGGCCCTGAAGATGATGCTCGGCGCGACCCACGAGATGGTGTGGTCGTCGACCGGCGAGTTCCTCGACGCGGTGATCGACGACTCGGTGATCTCCTACCAGATGACGCCGGCGCCGGACCTGATCGACCGCAAGATGATCGACCGCAAGCTGTTCGGCCCGCGGCTGGCGCTGGCGCACCACGGCACCCAGGTCTATGTCCTGGGCGCGACCGGAGTGGTGATGCTCGGTCCCCACGGCATCGATCGCCGGTCGATCACGGGCAGCCCGGCCGGCCTCGCCGAGGCGCGGGGCGACACGATGATCGCCGGCGCCAGCGACGGGATCACGGTGATGTCCGAGGACGGCGACCGCGTGCTGCCGCTGACCGCGGCGCGGGTCGAGTGGGTCGTCGCCTCGCCGCGCTCGCCGTACCTGCTCGCCCAGGTCGAGGGCCGCCTGCTGCTGTACAACCTCGACGACATCCAGCCGCGCCGGCTGAGCGACAACCCGACCGGCGTCGCGCTGTTCGCCGACCCCGATCACGTGATCGCGGGCGGCACGGACGACCAGGCGGCCCAGGCGATCGATCTCACCGCGCGGACCGCCGCGCGGCTCGGCGAGTGGCAGGACCTGCGCGGCGTGACCTCGGCCGGCCCCGGTCGCGCGATCGCGATCCTCGACGGCGAGCGCCGCGTCCACCTCGTGGTCCCCGGCAAGCCCCCGGAGGACCTGCCCGGCGAGATCGACATCGCGGCATTCGCGACCGACACCCAGCTCGTGCTGGCCACGCTCGACGGCCACGTGTTTGTCCACGACCTCGCGCGCGGCGCGCGCACCCCGCTGGTCGAGCGGACCAGCCCGCTGCTCGGGCTGGCGTGGGGCCGCGGCCACCACGCCTGGGTCGCCGCCGCGTTCGGCGACGGCACGCTGTGGCGCAAGAACCTCGCGACCGGCGCCACCGCGACCGCCGCCACCGCGACCGCCGCCCGCGTCCCGCCGATCGATCCGCGGCGGCTCGCCGCGCGCGACGGCAAGCTGCTGGTCGGCCCCGACGGCGTCGTGATGTTCCTCCACGACGGCGAGGTCCACACCTGGCGCGCCGACGGCACGCTCGGCCTGCTCGCCCGCGCGCCCAAGCCGCTCGAGGAGTTCGGCGAGGCCGGCCCCGATCACATCGTCGCGATCGCCGGCGACACGACGGTCTACATGATCGACCTCACTCCGGCCGGGCGCGGCGCGATCCGCGAGGCGCTCGCCAGCATCGCGAGCAGCTCGGCGGCGATGGCGCCCGACACCGGGATGCTGGTCGCGATCGAGCGCGGCGCGCTCACGATCCTCGATCCGCTGGTCCACCAGCGCTGGACGCTCGCCCCGCCCGGCGGCGCGACGTTCATGGCACCCGCGATCTCGGCCGACGGCCGCCGTGTCGTCGCCGGCACGCCGCGCAGCCTGCTGGCGTGGTCGATCGACCTGCCCGATGGCGCCGCGGCGACCGCACGCTGGCTCGACGCGATGACCAATGCCGTCGACGACCGCACCCCGGGCGGCCTCGGCTGGAGGTAGCGCCGCGAGGCCGGTGGGTCAGCCCGGCCAGTAATGCTACAACCGACCGGGTGACACCGGTCCGGCTCTACGATTCGTTCCGCCGCGAGAAGGTCCCGCTCGAACCGCTCCAGCCGGGCAAGGTCAGCATGTACGTGTGTGGTCCGACCCCGTACGCACCCGCCCACATCGGCCACGCCTACTCGGCGATCGCGTTCGACACGATCCGGCGCAGCCTGCGCTTCCTCGGCTACGACGTGCGCTATGTGCGCAACGTCACCGACGTCGAGGACAAGATCATCAAGCGCGCCGGCGAGAGCGGCGAGGATCCGATGGCGCTCGCCGCCCGGTTCGCCGCCGACTACAACCGCGACATGGCGGGGTTCGGCGTGCTGCCGCCCGACGTCGAGCCCAGGGTCTCGACCCACATCCCCGAGATCATCGCGCTGATCGAGCGCCTGATCGCGCGCGGCTCGGCCTACCAGGTCGACGGCGACGTGTACTTCGAGATCGCGACGTTCCCCGCGTACGGCGCGCTGAGCGGGATGGCGCTCGACGAGCTGCGCGCCGGCGAGCGGGTCGAGGTCGACGAGCGCAAGCGCGATCCGGCCGACTTCGCGCTGTGGAAGGCCGCCAAGCCCGGCGAGCCATCGTGGGACTCGCCGTGGGGCAAGGGCCGGCCGGGCTGGCACATCGAGTGCTCGGCGATGACCCACGCCCACCTCGGCGAGACCTTCGACCTGCACGGCGGCGGCAAGGACCTGATCTTCCCGCACCACGAGAACGAGATCGCCCAGTCGCGCGGCGCGTTCGGACCGACGACGTTCGCGCGCTACTGGGTGCACAACGGCCTGCTGCTCGGCAACGGCGTCAAGCTGGCCAAGTCGCTGGGCACCGCGCTCAGCTGCGCGGCGGTCACCAGCGCCGTCGGCAGCGAAACGCTCCGCCTGTTCTTCGTGTCCCACCACCTCCGCTCGACGATCGACCTCACGTTCGAGCGAAGCGAGACGGGGGGAGGGGACCCCGACGGCTCCGCCGGCGGGGCGGGGGGCGGCGCTCCCCGTGGGATCGACGCCGAGCGCGACACCGAGGAGCGCGTCGTCGACGTCCGGTTCCCCGGCTTCGAGGCCGCCGACAAGAAGCTCGACTACTTCTACACCACGCTGCGGCGGATCGACGACTTCGTCGCCCAGGGGGCCCAGGGGGGAAAGCCCGGCGATGCCGGCGACGGCAAGGTCTTGCCCGAGGCCGAGCAGCTGGTCCCCGCGGCGCGCGCCGCGCTGGCCGACGACTTCAACACCCCGCTCGTGGTCGCCGCGCTCCACGAGGCCGCCGCGCTCGCCAACCGGCTGCTCGACGAGCCCAAGGGCATCGACAAGGCGGTTCGCCGGCGCACCCTGGCCCGGCTCGCGCGCGACCTCCGCGCGGTCGGCGATGCGATCGGCGTGTTCGCCGCCGACCCGGCGACCTACCTCGCCGAGCGCCGCGCCCGCCTGGTCCAGCGCCGCGGCATCGACCTCGCGGCGGTCGAGCGCCTGCTCACGGCGCGCACCGCCGCGCGCACCGCCAAGGACTTCGCGCGGTCCGACGCGATCCGCGGCGAGCTCGCCGCGCTCGGCGTCCAGCTCCACGACACGCCGCGCGGCACCGAGTGGAGCGTCCTCGACGACGCGAGTTGACGCCATGGCGGCTGACCCCCCAGACGACAAAGCCAGCAAGGATCGCGGTCCTGCGCCCGATGCGCCGGCCGCGGCCGAGTCCGCGATCAGCGACCGCGACCGCGCGCTCGCCGCGATCCGGCTGCCCCAGGCCTGGGTCCACGACAGCAGCAAGGAACGGGCCCTGGTCCCCAGCCGGCCGATGATCGCGCGCGGCCTCGACCAGGCCGCCAAGGGCCAGCTCGTCTACGTCGGCCGCGACGGCGAGGTCAAGGACCCCGACCGGGTGCGCAACCGCCAGGTCGCGTGGTACCTCGCGTTCGGCGGCATCATGGCCGTCGGCGTCACCCTTGCGGCGACCTCGCTGCCCCTGATGATCCCGTTCTACGCCGCGCTGTGCGGCCGGCTGGTCGGCCAGGTCCGCGCGGTCAAGCGCGTCAACCAGGCCAGCGCCGCGCTGTCCAACGGCGACACCGCCACCGGCCGCGCCCTCGCCGAGCCGGTCGCGCGCGCCTGGTGGGCGCCCGGCCGCGTCCGCGTCCTCGCCGAGCTCCGCGTCGCGTTCGCCGATGCGCTCGAGGGCCGCGGCGATCAGGCCCTGGAGCGCCTCCGCCAGGCCCGCGCCCGGCTGTCGCCGCGCCTGGTCCAGTACCAGTTCTCGTTCTACACCGAGATCAACCTGCTCACCGCGCTCGGCCGGCTCAAGGAGGCGCGCGCCCTGCTCGACGGCCGCGGCGGCATCCCGACCGGCGAGGTGCTGCGGTTCTCGCACTGGATCGCCGAGATGCACCTCGGCGTCGCCGAGGGCAAGCTCGAGATCGACGACGACGAGCTCCACGTCCGCCAGCGCAAGGGCCTGTCGATGACCACCGGTCGCGACCTGCTCCTCCTGTGCGCCTGGGCCTACGCCCAGGGCGGCCATCACGACGACGCCGCCTACGCCTGGCGCCAGGCCATGGAGCGCGAGGGCACCCCGCGGATCGACGTCACCATGCCGGCCCTGGTCGCGTGGATGACCGGCTACCTGCGCGACCACCCCGAGCTCGAGCAGCCCGCGCCCGACGAGGACCTCTGACATGGCCCGCACCCGCCGAGCCGCGAAGCCGACCCGTTCCGCCGCGAAGCGAGGCGATGCGAAGTCGTCCAGGATCGCCGCAAAGGGAGTGGCGAAGCCCGCAAGGCCGGCCAAGGCCGCCGCGCGGAAGCGCGTGAAGCCGGCGACGACCGCCGTGAAGCCGTCGACCGCTGCGACGGCGCCGGCGAAGCCCGCCGCCGCGAAGCCTGCTGCGAGGTCCAGCTCGTCGGGCGCCGGTCTGCTTGCCGTCGAGGCCCAGCTGCGCGAGCACGCCATGGCCAAGCCCGAAGCCACCGAGCACTTCCCGTGGGGCGAGCGCGCGATCAAGGTCAAGGGCAAGGTGTTCCTGTTCATGCGCGCCGACGCCCAGCAGCTCTCGCTGTCGACCAAGCTGCCGCAGTCCGGCTCCGTCGCGCTGCTCCTGCCGTTCGCCACCCCCACCGGCTACGGCCTCGGCAAGGCCGGCTGGGTCAGCGCCGCCTTCGGCCCGTCCGATCAGCTCCCCGTCGACATGCTGTGCTCCTGGATCGACGAGAGCTACCAGGCGGTCGCTCCCGCCAAGCTCGCCGCGCGCGCTCGCAGCGGGAAGTGAGCATCCGGCGGATCGGTGACGTCAACGTCAACGTACGTCAACGTCGATGTCCCGGATGCCGATGACGACGCGCCTGTCTCCGGAGCACGGTGTCGAGCTCTCCAGAGCCCGCGCCGGGGCTACCTCGCGCGAGCGATCAGGGTGCGGCCGGCTTACCCTCGAGCAGCCGGTCGAGCTCGCCGGTGCGGTCGAGCGCGCGCATGTCGTCGTAGCCGCCGATCGGCCGTCCATCGATGAAGATCTGCGGCACGGTGGTGCGCCCGGTGACCTCGACGAGCCAGGCCCGCCTGGCCTGGTCGCCGGTGCAGTCGATGTTCTCGAACGCCACGCCCTTGCTCTTGAGCAAGCGCTCGGCGGCGAAGCAGTACCCGCACCACTGGCGGGTGTAGATCTTGACCTCGGCCGGCATTGCTACTTCTCGTCGGCGTCTTCGGACAAGTATGCCAGGATCACCTCGTCGAGGCTCTTCTCGGAGATCAGGCCCTGGCCGAAGCCGCGGCCCTCGTCCTCGCGGGCCTTGCGGATCCGCGGCACGGTGCCGGAGGTTTTCTGAGGCGCGCCGACGATCACGGCCGGGCGGGTCATCACGACGCCGCTGCTGGCGCCCGCGCCCGCGCGGCCGGTGACCGGCAGCCGGGCCGGGGTCGGCACCCGCCCGCGGATCGGCTCGGTGTGATTGGACCCCCGCGCGGTCTCGCGGGGCACCGGCGTTGGCGGCGCCGTCGGCAGCGGCGTCCCCGTTCCGATCTTGGCCGACGGCGCCGAGCCCGGGCGCTGCGGCCGGCCGAGCCCGGCGGGGACCGGCACGCCGCCCGAGCGCTCGCGCTCGCTCTTGAGCCCGTCGATCGGGATCCGGCCGCTGACCTTCTTGTGCTGCGCGTACTGGCCCGGCCGCTCGCCGGCCGGCGGCGGCAGCTCGGCCGATTGCGGCGCCGATGAGTACACCTCGGCGGCCTCGGACTCGCGGCGGTTGCGCTCGTCGGCCGCCGCCCGCGTCACGACCTGGGGCGGCGTCATCGCCGGCCGCGACGCCGGGCGGGAGATCGGGCGCGCGGGGGGCAGCGTCGCGGCGTTGATCGTCGACGGCCGGTCGCCGAGTCGGCGCGAATCCGGCCCGACCCCGGGTGGCGGGATCGACGAGCTCGACGGCCGGCTCGCACCGGACCCGCCGTCGCCCGTCGCCGGTGCGCGCCGGTGCTCGTCGCCGCCCGCCGCCGGCCGCGCCGGATCGTCGTGATCCATGCTCAGCGTCGGCCGGGTCCGATCGGTGTGCGGCACCTGGGTCTCCGTGTCGCGCGTCAACCGGCGCGCCCGCGTCACGGCCTCGTCACCGTCGTCGACCAGGTGGATCTCGATCTCGGGCGACAGATCGGGCTCGACCAGCTCGAATGCGGGCACCGCGGTCTTGAGCGTAGTGTCGATCCCGGGGAGCGTCTTGCCCCCGAAGCCGTCCGGGAACCTGCCGGTCTCGCCGCGCTCGACCGCCCCGGTGTTCGCGCCGGTGTGGCCGCGCGGTGCCGTCGCGCTCGGCGCCGCGGCCTGACCCGAGGCGGCGGCGCTCGCGGCGGCCGCGGCGGCCTGCGCGTTGTGACGCTCGGTCACCCGCGCGGGCAGCGGTGGCGGCGTCGGACGGGGGAGCGCCGGCGCCTCCTCGATGAGGATGATCGGCTCGCTGAGCTCGTCGAGGATGAGCGGCAAGACCTGCTCGGTCGGCGCGCCCGCGACCATCTCGACCGCGCCGGTCGATGGCGCAAGCTCGGCCTCACTCGGTCGCTCGGCGGTTTCCTCGACGCCACGCGGCAACAGCCCGGGAGTACCGCCGAGATACGAGTCGATCTTGTCGTCGAACGACCCGCGCCGCAGATCCTTGAGCACCGCCTTGTGCTGAGCCTGCATCAGCGATTTGATGGACTCCTCCGCAGAACCCGCGTCGTAATCCAGCTTCCGCGTCGAGACGATCACGCCGTGATGAAACAGGTGCGTGAACAGATGCGGCTGCGCGACGCCCGAATCTTCGGTCTGGACATGGAAAACCAGCCCGCGATACCGGACGTTGTGATTGTAGCCAAGGATCGGTGATCGCTTGCCCACCGGTGCCCGCAGGGTACCATGGGTAGCGCCTTCCGCGCGCTGACCGAGCGGTCTGGCTTGTATTTCCCGTGCGGGGTTGGTACTCACCGAGTTCGGGCTTCAATCTCGAAGCTGGCTTTTAGGAGGCCCCGCCATCGCGGGGTACGCATATCCCCGTGACGAGTATTGCTGCGGAGTCGAAGTTCGTCGAGTTGGTGCGTGGTTGGCTCGTTTCGCTTCCTCATGACCTGAAGATCGCGTTCGACGCCATGGACGACGAGAACCTGCCGCGGCCGGTCCGTGAGGTAGCTGCGGGGGTGATCGCCTACGTCGTCTCACCCAACGACGGTGTGTCGGATCGCCACGACGCGGTCGCCAGCTATGCGGGCGATGTGGTCCTCCTGCGCATCGCGCTGCAGAAGGCGCTCGGCCCGGGGCAGGACGAGCAGTCGTTCCGCGACCGCTTCCCCGAGCTGTTCGAGGGCCTCGACGAGAGCCTCACGCTCTGCAAGTCGATCATGGGCGAGCTGATGACCTGGCTGGAAGGCAAGGTCCCGACGCTGCCCTCGATCGAGTACAAGGGCAAGAAGATCACCAAGTACCTCGACGACGACGAGGCGCGCGAGCAGCTGTTCGAGGACGGCCTGGTGTTCCGCACCGATTACCCGGTCGATGAGAAGACCATCACCGACAAGCTCAAGAAGGCGACGACCATCACCGACGTGATGCGGCGCCGCCAGGCCGAGGAAGCCCGCGCCAAGGGCGTCAAGGCCCGCGCGTAATCCGGCGCCCGGAGCCGCGACATCGCACCGGCCGCCGGGAGCGTCGAGGCGCGCTCTACAGGTCCACCAGCTCGAAGCCGGTCGGGGCCTCGCCGAGGAACCGGGGCGCGATCTCGTCGAGCCGCGACGTGTCGGTCGCGAAGCAGTCGAGCCGGCCCGGCTCGCTGCGGCGGTTGTCGCCGGCGGGCATGCCGCCCGGGCTGCGCAGCACCTCGCGGGCGGCCTCGGCCATCGCCGTCGCCGAGTCGACGACGGTGATGTCGTGGTGCGCGAGCTCGCGGGCGACCCGGCCGAGCACGTCGCGCAGCAGCGGGTAGTGCGTGCAGCCCAGCACCAGCGTGTCGATCTGCGGCGCGGCGGCAAACAGGGGGGCGAGGTAGCGCCGGGCGACCAGCTGCGCGATGTCGTCGTCGGTCCAGCCCTCCTCGGCCAGCGGCACGAGCAGCGGGCAGGCTGCGGTGGTGACCGCGGCGCCCGGGTCGAGCGCGGCGATCGCCTTGACGTAGGCGCCCGATCGCACCGTCGCCAGCGTGCCGATCACGCCGATGTGGCCGCAGCGGGTCGCCGCCAGCGCGCGCTGCGCCCCGGGCTCGACCGCGCCGATCACCGGCACCGCGCTCGCCGCCGCCAGCGCCGGCAGCGCGGTCGCCGACACCGTATTACATGCGACCAGCACCAGCTTCACGCCGCGGTCGAGCAGGAACCGCTGGCAGCCCAGCGAGTAGCGCTCGACCGTCCGCGGGCTCTTGTTGCCGTACGGCAGCCGCGCCATGTCGCCCAGGTAGATGATGTCCTCACCTGGGAGTACAGTGCGAAGTGCGCGAACCACGGTCAAACCGCCGACCCCCGAGTCGAACACCCCGATCGACCGGCGCTTATGTGTTCTTTCTTGCCCCACTTTGGGCTCCGGATTGAGACGACCTGTCACACCCGGCGGGCCCAATTGCCACGCCGTGGACGGTTCTGCCGACAGGAACGCCTTACCGGCGCGGGCGCTTCCGAGAAACCACGGGATGCGGTCGAGTTGCCTCGTACGCCTCGTATGCCCAGACAAGCTGCAGGAACGTCACAGGTTTATCTGCGAGCTCGGCATAGAACCGGCTGATCCCGGGGAAGCTGCGCTCCGCCAGCGGTAGTTGCCGTTCGGTGATTCGACCTTGCACGCGACGCCGGCAACCAGCACGACCTGTACCAGTTCGTGGTAGATAGCGCGACCCGATGACCGCGACTGCCGACACGAAGGTCGCCGACCGCCTGCGCCCGCTCGTCGAGGCGGACCCGATCGTCGTGCTCGAGATCGCCGGGGCCGTCTCCGACAGCGGCCGGCTCCCCCCCGACGGCGTCACCGCGCTGGCCGCCGACCACGCGGCCCGGCTGGCCGACGCCGACAAGCCGCGGCTGCGCGCCGCCGTCGAGCACCTCCTGATGGGCCGCGACGTCGACGCCGCACTGCAGTGGCTGCACGACATCGGCGCGCTCGCGCTGCTGTTCCCCGAGCTCGCGGCGACCGTCGACCTGGTCCAGGAGAGCGGCCGGCTGCACAAGGACGTCTGGGCCCACACCAAGCAGGTCGTGCGGCAGACCGTCGGGCGGCCGCTGGTCCGCTGGGCCGCGCTGCTGCACGACATCGGCAAGGTCCCGACCCGCACGTTCACCAGCGAGGGCGTCCACTTCCATGGCCACGCCGAGGTCGGCGCCCGGATGTTCGACAAGATCTACCCCCGGTTCGCGTTCAGCCGCGACGAGCGCCAGACCATCCGGTTCCTGATCAAGCACCACCTGCGGACCAACCAGTACAGCAACCAGTGGACCGACAGCGCGGTCCGCCGGTTCCACCGCGAGATGTTCGCGCACATGACCGACCTGCTCGACCTGTCGCGCGCCGACATCACGTCGAAGCGGCCGGGGCGCCGCAAGCAGCTGCTCGAGCAGATCAGCGCGCTCGCCGACCGGGTCGAGCGGCTCGCCGAGGCCGACGCCCGGCTGCCGCCGCTGCCCGGCGGCGTCGGCAACGCGATCATGGCCGCGTTCGAGATCCCGCCGTCGCGGCTGATCGGCGACCTCAAGCGCGCCCTGGAGCAGGCGATCGAGCGCGGCGAGCTCGAGCCGCGCCGCGAGGACGCCTACTACGTCGCGCACCTCGCGCGCAGCGCCCTGGTCCCCGGGGTGGCGCCGGAGCGGACCGCCCAGCTGATCGCCGCCGGCGGCGCGCTCGACGAGCCCGGCGACGACCTCGAGGGCCCGTACCGCGGCCCCGATCCCGACGATCCATCGCCCGGCGTGCTGGCGTGCGGCCACGACCCCGAGAACGACCCGTGCCTGCACCGCGACGCCGATCCGGAGGATCCCGAGCTCCATCGGCGCTGACCAGCAAGGAGTCCGCGGCACACCGGCTGCACCGCCTGTCACCGCCATGATCCGGAAGCTGCCCAGCGACAAGTACCGGCTGTACTCGCGCAAGAAAAACCCCCGGACCGGCAGGCGGCGCAACCTCGGCACGTTCGCCACCCTGGCCGCCGCCCAGGCGCACGAGCGCGCCGAA
>DATAPF010000146.1:0-20929 GCA_036265355.1 Kofleriaceae bacterium
TGAGCCGCTCGACCGCGATCGTCAGCTGCTCCTTCACCTGGTCCATCGGGCTGCGGAACAGATCCGAGATCCGGGTGTGGACCTCGACGGTCTTGGTGCACGCCGAGAGCACGTACTCGCGCGGCTTGTCCTCGTAGCGGACCTCGTCGATCGCGCGGTCCTCGTCGTCGTCGGGGCTGCACTGGCCGGGCAGCGGGTCGTCGATCACCCGGTTGACCCGGTACACGCCCGCCTCGATCGGCGTCCACGGCAGCAGCTGGACCAGCCAGCGCGGCGTGGTCCCGATCCACTGGGGCGGCGTCTTGGTCGTGTTGGCGAGCTGGCGTGCCGCGGCTTCGCCGAGAGTGCGTGGACGCGATGGGTCGGCCATGGTGGCCGCGTCTTACCACGGGCCGAGGCGGAGACGCGGCGATGGGGGTGCGCGATCGCGCGGTGGCTGCGGTCGTACACGGTCGCCTGCGCCGGCGCGCCGCGTGATCCATAGTGGGAGCATGAACCCGATCGCGCGCGCTCTCGATCGGCTGCTCGGCCTGCTCAAGTGGCCGATCGCGATCGCGGCGCTGATCCTCGCGCCGGGTCTGGTCTATGCGCTGTACTTCGTGGTCCGCGGCATCGCGCGCGCGCCGGGGACGTGCGTGCCGTTCCTGCTCGGCGCCGGGGCGTATGCGCTCGCCTGGCAGCTGCTCGACCGTCGCCGCCTGGGGTTCTGGACCACGCTGGAGCACGAGTTCACGCACGCGCTGTTCGCGTGGGCGACGTTCCATCGCGTCATCGGGTTCCGCGCGTCGCTGCGCGGCGGCGGCCACATCCGCTACCTCGGCCGCGGCAACTGGCTGATCGCGATCGCGCCGTACTTCTTCCCGACCCTGTCGCTGCTCGCGATCGCCGCGCTGACGTGGGCGCCGGGTCATCACCTGGTGCTCGGCGGCGCGGTGCTGGGCGTCACCGTCGCCTACCACGTGCTGTCGACGTGGTCGGAGACCCATCGCCATCAGACCGACCTGCGCGAGGCCGGCTGGCTGTTCTGTCTCCCGTTCCTGGTCGCCGCGAACGCGTTCGTGCTCGGCCTGCTGCTCGCGTACGCGTGCGGCGCGCGCTCGCTGACCGCGCACCTCGACCACGTGCGCGGCCCCTCGGCGGCGTTCTATCACTGGCTGGTCCACCTCATCGCGGGGTGATGCAGGAGCGGACAGGATGCAGGGCGGTGCGAGATCTTTGTGCCGGCCATCGTGCTGGTCGAGCTGACGCTGCTGCGAGAGGCCGGACGCAACGTCATCGGGGTCCCTCAGGTCGACGCGCTGCTCGTGGCGCAACCCGCGTTCCAGCTCCAGCCGCTCGACATGGCGCAAGCGACGGAGTTTGCGCTGCTCGATTCGCTCCCGGACCCATTTGATCGCCTCATCGTGGCCGCAGCCCGGAGCGCCGACGTGCCGCTGATCTCGGCGGATACCGTCATCGACGCATCGGCGCTCGTCGAGACAATCTGGGACTGACGTCGCACCCACCGCGTACCGGATGATCGTCGCTACGGCGCCAGCAGCGAGCGCGCCGCGGCCTCGAACGGCTCGAGCGGGATCTCGCGGCGGAGCTGGATCCGCATCGCCTCGGGCGCGCCGGCACCGTGCAGCGACTCGTGGAGGAAGTAGACCGCGCCGCTGCCGTGGGTGAGGAACTCGAGCAGCCGGAACAGCGCCATGCGCTCGCGGGCCGGGACCGCGGGCGAGGCGGTCATGTAGTACATGGTCTCGTTGAGGTGGACCATCTCGGTCAGCTTGTCGCGGATCGCGCGGCTGTCGGCGACCCCGTTGGCGCGCGCGATCAGCGACGCCGCGCCGATCACGACGTCGGCGCCGCGCCCGGTGCGCCGGCCGAACCACCGCTCCCAGCGGACGCGGGCGATCAGATCGTCGCGGCGCGTCCACAAGAGATTCGAGACGTTGACCGGCTCGCGGACCAGCGGCGACTCGACCGCCATGCCGGAGTCGGGCTCCAGGGCCGCGGCGTAGGTCTCGGCGACGCAGCGCGCTGCGGGCGCCGCCACGGGGTGGTCGACCGGGTTGTCGAACCGCTCGCCGCGATAGAAGATCCGGAGCTCGCGGGCGCGGATCTCGTCGAGATAGCGCTCGGGGGTCTTGAGCATGGCGCCGACTATGCGCTGAACCCGGTGCCGTTCGGCGGGAGCAGCCTGTAACCCCCGGGAGGCGAGATCGGCGGGCGGGGCGGGGCGTAAGGCCGCGATGTCCGGGAGCCGGCGCGCTGGCACGGCGGCTGCTCTGGTGGTCCTGCGTCACCAACAAGGAATCAACCATGGCTCCGCATCACACTCTGTTCGGCTTGATCACCTCCAAGGACCTCCTCGGGGTCCAGGGCGGCGCGTCCCGCGTGACCTCGCGGTCGAGCTCCAACGATCAGCTCACGACCATGCTGACGCAGATCACGAGCTCGATCCAGAACCTCTCGAGCAACAAGAACCAGTCCGACCCGATGACCATGATGATGATGATGATGATGATGGGCGGTGGTGGTGGAGGTGGGGGCGCGGTGGCCGCCGCGCCGCCGCCGCCCCCCCCGCCGCCGGCGCCGGCCGCGCCGGTCGTCAACATCTCGACCAGCGTCCGGCACTGAGCCGGATCGCGGAGCTACGGAGCTGATGGTTGCGTGACACGCGGCGTGCGCCGGGCGGTCACAGCAGGATCGTCAGCTGGTTCGTGCTCGCGTCGAGCTGGGTCTGGTACCTCGCGAGCGGCTTGAACGCCGGTCCGCGGAGCACCATGCCGGTGAGCGTGTACTGCGAGCCGTGGCACGGACAGCTGAGGATCCTGTTGACGTGGTCGTAGCGGACGCCGCACCCGGCGTGCGTGCAGATATCGGACACGGCCTGGACGGCGCTGGTCGAGGACCGCACGAGGAGGATCGAGTCCCTCGGCGCGGCGACGACCAGCGTGCCGTCGACCGCGGTCAGCGCGGCGTTCCTGGGATCGTTGAGATCGAGGCACAGGTTCGCGCCGCACGCCGAGGCGGTCGAGCCCGGGCCGCCGTCGTCGGCGTCGGTGCCGCTCAGCGAGCCGTCGACGCTCGGGCAGCCGACCAGCGCGCTCGCGGCGGTGAGCGCGAGGCCGCGGAGCACCGCGCGCCGCGAGCACCCCGCGCATCCTGCGCCGGTCGACGCGGCCGGGACGACGCGAAGCTGCATGGCGCGGTCATCGTTGCCGCCCATCGCGGCGGTGTCCATCGACGAGAATTGCGCAGGTCGAGCCGATCACGGTCCGGGGCTGTCCGGCGGGGCGGCCTCGAAGGTCCGCCAATCATTCCGGTTAGTTGGCGATCGAGGCGATGGCGTTGAACGATTGCGCACGGACCGGGCACCATGGGCTGGTGACCGCGATCCCGCTGCCGCTGATGATGCCGGCCGTGCCCGAGGTGTCGGCGGCTGCGGACGCGCCGGGCGTGATCGACGTGTGCAAGCTGGGTGGCAAGCTGGGCGACCGTGACGCCGACGCCGAGCTCGTGGCGCGGTTGCGCGAGGGCGATCGCGCGGCGGTCGAGCGGGTCTACGTCGTGCACCACGCGGCGATCCGCGGCTTCGCGCGCCGGCTGGTCGGCGACACCGCCTCGGCCGAGGACATCGTGCACGAGACGTTCGTCGCCTTGCCGCGCGCGATCCGGCGGTTTCGCGGCGACGGCTCGCTGCGCGCGTTCCTGATCGGCGTCGCGGCCAACCACTCGCGGCGCCACGTCCGGTCGGCGACGCGGCGCCGGCGCGCGACCGAGCGGCTGGCGGCGCGCGAGGAGGTCCTGCCCCGGGTCGTCGACGCGACCGCCGCGCTGATCACCCGGCAGCTGGCGCACCGGCTGTGGGCGGCACTCGACGAGCTGCCGATCGATCAGCGGGTCGTGTTCGTGCTGTGCGAGGCCGAGCAGCGGACGTCGGTCGAGGTCGCCGCGATCGTCGGCGCGCCGGAGGGCACGGTGCGGACGCGGCTGTTCCACGCCAAGCGCAAGCTGCGCCAGCTGCTGCAGCCGGAGGACGCGCCGTGAGCCTCGACACCCTGATCGACGCGGTCCGCGCGGCCGACGGCGCCGGGCCCGCCGCGGACGATGACGCGGAGCTCGCGGTGGCGACCCGGCTGCGCGTGATGCGCTCGCTGGAGGCCCGTGCGCGCAGCCGGCACCAGCTGATCGGGCTGGCGACCGCCGTCGCGATCCTGCTCGGCGGCACGGTGTCATGGGCGCTGGCGACCGGCCAGGTCGCGGGGCTGTGGTCGCTGGCGCTGCCGCCGCCGCCGCAACCGCCGCAGCCGGCAGTTGTGCCGCCGCGGCCGGTGCACCGTCCCGTGCCGCAGCCGCCGCCCCAGCCGGCGATGTCGATCGACCCGCGGCCGGTCCAGCCGGAGCTCCCGCCGCCCGAGGCGGTACCGCCGCCGCCACGGCCGGTGACCGCGCCGCGACCCGTGGTGCCGCCAGGCCGCGCTGCGCCCGTCGAGGTGCTGTACCGGCGGGCCCACGAGCTGCACTTTCACGGCGGCGATCCAGCCGCGGCGCTCGCAGCGTGGAACACCTACCTCGCGGCCGAGCCCGACGGCCGGTTCGCGGTCGAGGCGCGCTACAACCGCGCGCTGGTGCTCGTGCGGCTCGGCCGCCACGGCGAGGCGCGCGCCGCGCTCGCGCCGTTCGCCCGCGGCGAGGTCGCGCCCGCGGGGTATCGCCAGGCCGAGGCCGAGCAGCTGGTCGAGCGGCTCGCGCGGTACCCATGATCGCGCTGAACGCCGCCGGCCGGTCCGGAGACTACGGGCCATGAGAACCGCCCCGCTGCTGATCGCGCTCGTGGCTGCGAGCACCGCGCGCGCCGACGCCGACCGGACGCTGCACCTCGCGGTCCACGGCTCGATCGACCCTGGGGTGCTCGGCCCTGCGCTCGCCCGCGAGCTCGGCGTCGACGTCGCGCTGATCGACGGGACCTGCGACGTGCCGTGCCTCGCCGTCACGGTCGAGCGCAGCGCGACGGGGCGCGGCGACACCGCGACCGTCATGTTCGCGCCGCGCTCCGGATCGCCGCGGGCGCGCGCGGTCACGCTCGGCAGCGATCGTACGCAGTGGCCGCTGGTGATCACGCTGCTCGCGGGCAACGTGGTGCGCGACGAGGCCCAGGACGTGCTCGCCGGGCTGCCGGCGCGCGAGCTGCCGCGCCCGCCCGACCAGGCGGTCCCGGTCCCCGATGCGCCGGAGCCGCCCGACGAGGCGACGCCGCCGCCCGACGAGCCGACCCCGTCACCCGACGAGGCGACCCCGGCACCCGACGAGCCGACGCCGTCGCCCGACGAGCCGGCCCCGTCGCCCCAGGGCGCGCCCCCCGAGGCCGTGCCCGGGCCAGCCACCCCGCCGCCCGACGAGCCCGCGCCGGCCGAGCACAGCACCGTCGCCCTCGGGCTGGTGCCCGGGCTGTCGACGGACCTGACCCACATCGGGCGGGTCGAGCACTTCCTGTCGATCGATCTGCTGGTCGGCGTGTCCGGCGGCTCCACCGGGCTGTCGCTGAGTGGCATCGTCGACATCGAGCGCGGGCTCGCGGCCGGCGTGCAGATCGGCGGCGTCGCCGCGATCGCGCGGCGGGTCGCCGGGACCCAGGTTGCAGGCATCGCGGCGGTGTCCGGCGATCTCGACGGCGTGCAAGTCGCCGGCACCGCCGCGATCGCCCGGCAGGTCGACGGCGTCCAGGCCGCCGGCGTCGCCGCGGTGTCGCGCGGGTCCGGCGGGAACCAGGCCGCCGGGATCGCCGCGGTCGCCGGCGGCGATGCCCGCGTCCAGCTCGCCGGCGTCGCCAGCGCGGCGCGCGGCACCGCCGGGCTGCAGGCCGCCGGGATCGCCGCGGTCGCCGGGCGCGACGCCGGCGTCCAGGCCAGCGGCGTCGCCAGCGTGGCGCGCGGCACCGCCGGCATCCAGCTCGCCGGCGTGGTCAACGTCGCGCGCCGGGTGTCGGGCGTCCAGATCGCGCCGATCAACGTCGCGCGCCAGGTCGACGGCGTCCAGGTCGGCGTGATCAACATCGGCGGCTCGGCCGACGGGTTCTCGTTCGGCCTGATCAACATCGTGCCGGGCGGCCGCTACGATCTGGAGGCCGCGGTCGACTCCGACCGGATCGGCACCGTGCTGTTCCGCCACGGCGGCCGGCGCTGGCACAACGTGTACGGCGTCGGCGGCCACCAGGTCGACCACAGCGGACCCAACGACGACGTGTGGATGTACGGCCTGGGGTTCGGCCCCAGCCTGCCGCTGGGCGACACCGTGATCGACCTCGAGGCGATCGGCTGGCAGGTCAACCACGGCCCGCGCCACGAGAGCGACGTCAGCATCCTCGGCCAGCTCCGGCTGTCGGTCGCGCACCACTGGGGCGCATTCGGGGTGGTCGCCGGCGGGATCCTCAACACCTACGTCACCAGCGATCCGCAATCGCCGCTGATGCTCGAGCGCAGGACCACCGGCGCGCCGATGGCGAGCGGCGTGACCACGACGGTCTGGCCGAGCGCGTTCGTCGGCGTCCGGATCTGACGGCGGTCGAGCATGGTCGCGATCCGGGCGACGCTGGCGGCCGCGTCGTGGTGGCGCCGGCACGGCGATCGCGCGGGCCGGCCGGCTCCCGGGTGGAGCTGTTACCCTGCGCGGGATGCCGGATCGAGCCTGGCCCCGCGCGGAGCCGCGATGACCCCGCCCGCGGTCGCGCTGGGCGACGCGCTGCGCCGGGGCACCGCGGTGCCCGACGCCGAGTTCGATCGGGTGTTCCCCGAGGAGCTGCGCGATCGCTCGCACCTGCACTGGACGCCGGTCGCGGTCGCGATCCGCGCCGCCGAGCTGCTCGCGCCCTCGCCGCGCGGGATCCGGGTGCTCGACGTCGGCGCCGGCGTCGGCAAGCTGTGCCTGATCGGCGCGCTGGTCACCGGCGCGGTGTGGTGGGGGATCGAGCAGGACGCGATGCAGGTCGCTGCCGCCGGCCACGCCGCGTGGGCGCTCGACGTCACCGGCCGGACCCGGTTCGTGCAGGGCGACGGCTCGCGGCTGTCGTGGGAGGGGTTCGACGCGTTCTACTTCTACAACCCGTTCCACACCCTGATGCTCGCGCCGCACGCCAGCCCGTTCGTGCGCTACGCGACGATCCAGGGCACGCTGCGCCGGATCGAGCAGCGGCTCGCCGCGACGCCGCCCGGCACGCGGGTCGTCACGTTCCACGGCTTCGGCGGTCAGCTCCCGGCAAGCTTCACGCGGGTCGCGCGGGAGCCGGCCGCCGACGATGCCCTCGAGCTGTGGATCCAGGGCGCGCCGGCGCGCGGTTAGCCCCGGGGCTGCAGCTGCTGATGCGACGTGCAGGCGCGAAGTCGATCTCGTGCATGCAACGCCACAAACGGCCGCCGGGTCAGGACGGTCGTTCCCCAGGATTGCCAGCAGCTGCAGCCCGGAGAGGGTGGCGGCTACAGGTGGCCTGCGCCGATCATGTCGAGGCCGAGCACGGTCCCGTTCACGGTGGGCCCCGGGCTCCACGTGCTGCCGCCGTCGCGGGTGAGGAACACCCGGCCGCTGTCACCGGCCGCGAACCCGACGGCGTCGGCGCCGTCGTCCTGGTCCGCGATGTGGATCGCGTGCAGATCGGCGGTCCCGACCTGCTGCAGCACCACCGCGCCGCCGGGCGCGATGTGCGCGATCGTGCCGCCGCTGCCGACCGCCAGCGCCGCGCCGGTCTCGTCGATCCGGACGTCGTCGAACCGGAGATTGCCGGCGACCGCGAGTGGCGTCCATGTCCGGCCGCCGTCGCTGCTCCGCGTGATCAGGCCGTCGCCGACCAGGATCGCGCTGTCGCCGTCGGGCGAGATCGCAACCGCGCGGGCGCCGGCGAAGCTGCCGCGGCCGACCAGCTGCCCGCTCTCGATCGAGAACACCGCGCCGGTGTCGGACACCGCGAGCGCGGTCTCGGCGCCCTGCGCCGCCGCGACGGCGATGAAGCTGGTGCGGCCATCGCCGAGCGACGTCCAGTGCTGCCCGGTGTCGGTCGAGGTCAGCAGCACGCCGTCGCCGGCGACGAACACCGGCCCGGCGTCCTGCGTCGCGATCCCGCGCAGGTTCGTGGTGGCCGGCACCGACTGCGGCCGCCAGCTCGCCCCGGCGTCGTCGGTGTAGAGCAGCGTGCCGTGGGTCCCGACGACCCACGCCTCGCCGGCGTAGCGACACGCGATCCGGTTGAGCGTCTCGTGCGAGGACAGCGGGTAGCCCTGGGCGGTGCCGCTGGTGCTCACGTTCACCATCAGGCCGTCCGTGCCGACGAGCCAGCTGGTGGTGCCACCGCCGCCGCCCCCGGGGGTGGGGCTGCTACTGCCCTTCTTGCACGCCCCGAAAGCCAAGGCGATGCCGAGACACACGAGTACTGACTTCATAAGTCCTCCTAGCGGGTAACCCGAGTCGTCGCAGCGGATGCTACTCGGTGATTAGAGGGCGGGTGCAACGGGAGGTCGCACCGGCTGCGTTAATTATTCATAACTATTTGAAATCAGTTAGGAAGTAACGCACCGACCAGGACGTCCGCCCGGTCGACCGCCCGCTGGGCGCGGCGCAGCAGCTCGGCCGGCGCACGGCGCGCCTGGCGGGCAGCCGACACGGCGCGATCGATCTCGCGGATGCAGGCCCAGGCGCGGGTGTGGGCTGCGACGCGCTGCGGGCTGTCGGGCGGCGCGGCGAACCCATCGGCCAGGTCGCTGGAGGCGATCACCAGCGCGCCCACGAGCTCGTGGTTGGCCAGCCGGGTCGCGAGCTCGGCCAGCGGCGAGGCCGCCGCGATCACGGCGCGAAACGATGGGTGGTGCTCGAGGGGATGCAGCGGTCGCTGGGCTCTGTGCAGGGGCATGCCCAGGCGTCTTCCAAGCCGCGCGCCAGCCGGCCGCCCGCGATCTCGCGCCATTGCGCACCGGGGCTGTCCGGAGTGTCCGGCAGCCGGACGCTGTCCGGGTGGGCTGGGGTCGACAGACCCGCCGGCACCGTCGAACCAGGTGGTACGCTTCCACCGCTGCCTGGCTACACAGCCACTGTGCGGGTCGACGGGCACCGAGCATGCTCAAGCGAGATGAGGTATGCTGGACGCACCAAGGAACGTTTCATGGAAGCAGCGCTCATCGTTCGCGGCAAGATCTCGAACTCTCGCCATATCGAGCTCGACGAGGCTGTTCCGGGCCTGGACGGCGAAGTCGAGGTGGTGCTTCGCCGCGTCGCAACAGTGGAGCAGGCAACACCCGAGCAGCATGGCCTGGTCGATGTGTTCGCGCTGATCGCTGCTTCTTCTCCCGGCACTCGGTCGAAGGCTGACATCGATCGCCAGATCGCGGAGGAACGCGGCTCCTGGGGCGACGGGTGAGCCTGCTGTATCTCGACACCTGCTGCATCATCTATCTCATCGAAGCGTCCGGGCCGTTCCACGCGGCCGTCGATCGGCTCCGGGCTACAGGTACGCCGGGTCGCGGTACACGCCGAGCTCGGAGCGGAACAGGTCGCAGATCTCGCCGAGGGTCACGCGCTGCTTGACCGCGTCGAGGATCGGCGGCATCACGTTCTGCTGGTCGTCGCGCAGCGCCTCGCGCACGGCGGCCAGCGCGCGGTCGACCGCGGCGGGATCGCGCCCGGTGCGGACCTGGCGGACCCGCTCGATCTGCGCGGTCTCGGTGGTGTGCTCGATCTTGAGGGTCGGGATGTGGTCGCCCTCCTCGGGGGTGGCGTACTTGTTGACGCCGACGATCGGCCGGCGACCGGCGTCGACCTCGCGCTGGAACTCGAACGCCGAGCGCGCGATCTCGCGCTGCGGGTAGCCCTCCTCGACCGCCTTGACGATGCCGCCCATGGCGTCGATCTTGTGGATGTACTCCCACGCCGCCGCCTCGACCTGGTCGGTCAGGGTCTCGACGAAGTAGCTGCCGGCGAGCGGATCGGCGACGCTGGCGATCCCGGACTCCTCGAAGATCACCTGCTGGGTGCGCAGCGCGAGCTGGGCGGCGTCCTCGGTCGGCAGCGCGTAGGTCTCGTCGTAGCTGTTGGTGTGGAGCGACTGGGTGCCGCCGAGCACGGCGGCGAGCCCCTGCAGGGTCGTGCGGACGACGTTGTTGAGCGGCTGCTGCGCCATCAGCGACACGCCGGCGGTCTGGGCGTGGGTGCGCAGCATCCACGACCGCGGGTTCTTCGCGCCGAACCGCTCGCGCAGGATCTTGGCCCACATCCGGCGGCCGGCGCGGAACTTGGCGATCTCCTCGAAGAAGTCGTTGTGGACGTCCCAGAAGTACGACAGCCGCGGCGCGAACTCGTCGACGTCGAGCCCGGCGTCGATGCCGAGCTGGATGTAGCCGATGCCGTCGGCGAGGGTGAACGCGAGCTCCTGGACCGCGGTCGCGCCGGCCTCGCGGATGTGGTAGCCGCTGATCGAGATCGTGTTCCACAGCGGCATGTGGCGCGAGCACCAGACCAGCATGTCGCGGATCACCCGCATGTGGCCGCGGATCGGCGAGATCCATTCCTTCTGCGCGATGAACTCCTTGAGCATGTCGTTCTGCAGCGTGCCGCGCAGCCGGTCGGCCGACACGCCCTGCTGCTCGGCGACCGCGACGTAGAGCGCGAGCAGGACCGCGGCCGGCGCGTTGATCGTCATCGACGTCGAGACCTGGTCGAGCGGGATGTCGCCGAACAGCCGGGTCATGTCGTCGATCGTCGCGATCGACACGCCCTCGCGGCCGACCTCGCCGAGCGAGCGCTCGTGGTCGGGGTCGTAGCCCATCAGCGTCGGCATGTCGAACGCGGTCGACAGGCCGGTCTGGCCGCTGTCGAGCAGGAACTTGAACCGCCGGTTGGTGTCCTCGGGGGAGCCGAACCCGGCGAACATCCGCATCGTCCACGGCTTGCCGCGGTACATCGTGGCGTGCGGGCCGCGGGTGAACGGGTACTGGCCCGGGTCGCCGAGCTCGCGGTCGTAGCTCCAGCCGCGCGCCGTCAGGTCGTCGGGGCGATAGGTCGGCTTGAGCGGGATCCCGCTCATGGTACGGACCGTGCTGACTTCGTCGGGGGACGTCCCCCGAGCCGGGGCGTCGGGTTTCTTCACCGGGGCCATGTCAGCGGTGTACCACGGGAGTCGCGGACCCGATGACCGGTACGCCCGTACAGATCCGGCCGGCCCGGCGCGGGTTTCGCCACACCGCGGCAAGCGGTTGACCGGGCGAGCGGTCTCGACGACGATCGCGCGCGATGGCGGTGCAGCTGCGCGAGGTCGTCGGGTACCTGGACGCCACGCTGGAGATCGATCGGTTCCGCGACTACGCCCCCAACGGGCTACAGGTCGAGGGCACGGCGGAGGTCGAGTGCGTGGTCACCGGGGTGTCGGCGTCGGCCGAGCTGATCGGCCGCGCGGTCGAGCGACGCGCCGACCTGATCGTCGTCCACCACGGGCTGGTGTGGGGCGGCGGGCTGACCCGGATCGCCGGTCCGCTGGCGCGCCGGCTGCGCCTGCTGCTCGGCAACGAGGTGTCGCTCGCCGCGTACCACCTGCCGCTCGACAAGCACCCGCGGCTCGGCAACAACGCCGGGCTGTGCGACGCGCTCGGGCTGAGCGCGACTCGCGAGCTGTTCGGCGACGTCCGCGGAACGCCGCTCGGGGTCGCCGGCACGTGGTCGGCCCCGCTGACCCGCGACGACGCGATCGCGCGGATCGCCGGCGGGATCGGCAAGCCGCCGTTCGTGTTCCCGCACGGGCCGGCCCAGGTCAGAAAGGTCGGGGTGTGCTCGGGGGCGGCGTCCGACCTCGTCGAGGCCGCGGCGGCGGCCGGCTGCGATCTGTTCCTGACCGGCGAGCTGGCCGAGCGCGCGGGTGATCTTGCAAAGGAGTTGCAGATCACCCTGGTCGCGGCCGGCCACTACGCGACCGAGGTGTTCGGGCCGCTGCGGATCGCCGACGAGCTGCGTCAGCGATTCCCCGGACTCGAGGTCGCGTTCGTGGCCGCGCCAAGCCCGCTGTAGCGCATTCGCGCGATGCCGGAGCGATGGCAGCGCGACCTACCGATCGGTAGGACAAAAAGCCCTTGCTCCGCGATCTGCCCGTCGTGTTACACGGTGGATGTGAGCCGTCCTCGCGACCAGCGGTACCACGAGATCCTCGAGCGCGCGGCTCGGCTGATTCATCAGCGCGGGTACGAGGCGACCAGCATGCAAGAGATCGCCGAGGCCTGCGGACTGACCAAGGCCGGGCTGTACCACCACATCAAGACCAAGGAGGCCCTGCTCCTCGCGATCATGCACTACGGCATGGACCTGTTCGAGGACCTGGTGCTCGCCAAGGCCGGCGACATCGTCGATCCGGTGGCGCGGCTGCGCGAGTGCATGGCGCGCAACATCGCGCTGGTCACGCAGGACTCGAGCAAGGAGGTCACGATCATCCTCCACGAGCACCAGACGCTGACCGGCACGTCCGCGCAGGAGATCAACGTGCGCAAGAAGCGCTACGTGCGCTTCCTCGAGGCCGCATTCCGCGAGGCCGCCGAGCGCGGCCAGATCCGCCCGGTCGATCCGACGCTGGCGTCGTTCAGCTTCCTCGGCACGGTGCTGTGGATCTACAAGTGGTACCGCGCCGACGGCAAGCTCAGCCCGCGCGAGCTGTCCGACGGCATGATCGACCTGTTCTTCGAAGGCCTGATGCCGCGGTCGTGATCGCGGGCTAGTACCGGGAACCGTTCCGGTAGCTCGACGCCGTCCGTCCGATGGCCGGCCCAGGGTCCAGGCTCACCGGCGGTTCGGGCGAGACCGGTGCGCCCTGGCTCGGGGCGGGCGGTCGGCGGTGATGGGTGTGCTGACCGCCGATCACGGCGGCGAGGTCATCGAGGCTGAGCGTGGGGAGGGAAGGGGGCATGGGGGGCCTTGGTGAGGGTGCAGCTCTGGCTCCAGCATGCGGCGTGCCGGTGGCTGCGCGCCGCGGTTCGCCAGGGTTGCGGCGCGCGCGGCTGCCGCCCGCGGTAGACACCCGGGGCCTCGCGTCGCCGGCCGCTCGACCGAGCGGCGGAGATGTCATCAAGCGATCGGGTCGGGCGTGCAGCCCGTCGGGCAGACGTCGTGGTTGGGGCCGGTGGCGCAGATCGGCGGCGTGCAGGCGTTGCTGCCGGGCCCGCTCGGGATGCACTGCACCGAGCACAGCATCGCGTCGGTTGGGGGCACGCCGGTGCCGTGGCAGCTCAGCGCCGCCGCCCCGGCCGCGGCGCCGATCACGGTGAACGCGAGCACGGCGGGGATGCGCAGCGGCATGGCGGCACCGTAGCGCATCGCTCGCCGCGCGGCGCCGGGATCCGCGCCGCGTGTCGATCACGCCGTTCGTCGTGCGCCGTCGCACGGCAGGCGTCCGGCCGGCGGTCGCAGATCGCGTATGCTCGGCGCGTGACCGACGAGCCTGTGCGCGTGCGTGCGCCGGTCGTGAAGATCGTCGATCACGGAGCGTCGACCACGGTGCTCGGGCGCGAGCTGGTGCGGCGGTTCGACGGCGACTCGGCGGCGCTGCTCCGTGCGGTGCTGGACATCCACGCCCGGCCGGTCGGGCGCGGCGAGCTGCTCGCCGAGCTGGCGCGGCGCGCGGGGACGGCACCGGGCGAGCTGCCGGCGCAGCCGATCGACGAGCTGATCGCGCTGCTGGTCGGCGACGGCGTGCTGGTGGACGCGCGCCCGGCGCCGGTGCCCACCGGAGAGCCGCGGCGCGTGGTGCTGGGGATCTCGGGCGCGGTGGCCGCGGTCGACGCGCCGGCGCTGGTGCGCGGGCTGCAAGCAGCCGCCTGCGAGGTGCGCGTGGCGCTGACCCGCGACGCCGGCCGGCTGGTGTCGCGCGCGGCGCTCGAGGCGCTGACCCACCATGCGGTATGGACCGGGCTGTGGCAGCGCGACGGGCGCGCGCCGGTGCCGCACGTCAGCCTCGCCGAGTGGGCCGAGCTGGTCGTGGTGTGCCCGGCGAGCGCGACCACGCTGTCGCGGATCGCGACCGGCGATTGCTCGGATCTGGTCGCGGCGATCGTCGCGGCGACCCGCGCGCCGGTGGTCGTCGTGCCGTCGATGAACGAGGCGATGTACGGCTCGCCGGCGGTGCAGGCGAACCTGGCGACGCTGCGCGATCACGGCCGGTGCGTCGTGCACCCGGCGCTCGGGCTCGAGGTCGCGCACGCGCCGCACGCGCGGCGGGCGATGCTCGGGCCGGCGCCGCCGGCGGACGCGGTGGTCGACCTCGTGCGCCACCTGCTGGGTCCGGCGCCCCCGCCCCGGCTCCCCGACGGCGCACATGGCTGGGAGCGGCTGTGGGCCACGTCGCCGGTCCGGGGGCTGCCGTGGCACGCCGACGCGGCGGAGCCGCCGCTGCTCGAGGCGCTCGCCGCGCGCGCGGCGCCGGGCCGCCGGCTCGTCGATCTGGGGACCGGCGACGGGGTGGTCGCGGTGGCCGCGGCGCGGCTCGGGTTCGAGGTCACGGCGGTCGACATCGCGCCCAGCGCGCTCGGCCGCGCCCGGGATCGCGCCGAGGCGGCCGGAGCGCGCGGGATCGCGCTCGTGCTCGGCGATGTCACCGCGCTGCCGCTCGGCGGCATGGGCACCGCGTTCGACGTCGCGGTGGACCGCGGCCTCCTGCACTGCCTGCCGGCCGATCAGCGCGCGGGCTATGCTGCCGCGGTTGCGGCGCTGGTCGTGCCCGGCGGCGCACTGCTCGTCGTCGCGCACGCGCCTGGTGCCGAGCTCGGCACGCACCCGGTCACCGCCGAGGAGCTGCGCGCGCGGCTGCCGGGGTTCGAGCTGGTGCGCACGCAGGCGACGACGCTGGCCGGCGGCGCCGCGCACCTGTTCGAGCTGACGCGTCGGACCTAGCGCGAAGCCGCTGGCAGCACGACGAGAGCCGGACCCAGGGGAGCGCTCGTCATGGGTTGGCCGACCCTACTGGGCACCGTGGCGGAGCAACAGGATGGCGTTGGTATCGGTCACGACGAGCGAGTCGCCGAGGATCACCAGACCTTGCGGAAACGTAAACCGGGGTGTTGCGCCGAGGACGATTCCTTGCACGCCCGGGGTACCCGCCACCGTGGTGGTCGTCCCGGCCGGGGTGACCTTGCGGACGGCTGTATCGTCCAGCACATAGACGTTGCCGGCGCCATCGACCGATGCGGCGAACGGGGCCACAAACCGCGCGGCAGCGCCCGTGCCGTCCGCCGCGCCGGTCATGCCGGCGGTGCCGGCCAGCGTCGTCACGACCCCGGTGGGGGTGATCGCGCGGACGGTGCGGTTCCTCGCGTCGGTGACATAGAGGTTGCCGGCACCGTCGATCGTCACGCCGGTAGGGAAGCTGAAGCGCGCCGCGGCGCCGGTGCCGTCCGCGCTACCGGCCAGGCCGGCGGTGCCTGCCAGCGTGGTCACGACCCCTGCGGCGGTGACCTTGCGGAGGGTGTTGTTGGTACTGTCAACGACGTAGAGGTTGCCGGCGCTGTCGATCGCGATGCCGATCGGACCGTTGAAGCTTGCCGCGGTGCCAGTGCCGTCGGCGCTGCCGCCCGTGCCTGCGGTGCCTGCCAGCGTGGTCACGACCCCGGCGGCGGTGACCTTGCGGATGGTGTTGTTGCCGTCGGTGACGTAGAGGGTGCCAGCGCTGTCGATCGCGACGCCGGACGGGAACTTGAAGCGCGCGGCGGCGCCGGAGCCGTCCGCGCTGCCGGTCATCCCCGGGGTGCCTGCCAGCGTGGTCACGCTCCCCTCGGGGGTGATCTTGCGGAGGGTGCTGTTGCCGCTGTCGACGACGTAGAGGTTGCCGGCGCGGTCGACCGCGATGCCGACGGCGAAGTTGAAGCGCGCGGCGGCGCCGGCGCCGTCCGCGCTGCCCGCCAGGTTTGCAGCGCCGGCCAGCGTGGTCACGATCCCGGTGGGTGTGACCTTGCGGAGGGTGTCGGCGGCTGCGTCCACGACGTAGAGGTTGCCGCTGAGGTCGACCGTCACGCCGGTCGGCTGGTCGAAGCGGGCGGCGGTACCGGTCCCGTCCGCACTGCCCGTCATGCCGGCTGTGCCGGCCAGGGTCGTGACGACTCCCGCGGCACTGACCTTGCGGAGGGTGGCGTTGAGGCTGTCGGCGACATACACGTTGCCGGCCTGGTCGACCGCCACGCCCTCCGGGAAATTGAATTGCGCGGCAGCGCCCGTGCCGTCGGTGGCGCCTGGCACGCCCGCGGTTCCAGCCAGCGTGGTCACGACGTCGCCGATGATCTGGCGAATGGTGTGGTTGCGCTCGTCGGCGACGTAGACGGTGCTGCCGGTGAGGTCCACTGCCAGGCTGGTCGGACGGTTGAAACGCGCGGCGGCACCGGTGCCGTCCACGCTGCCGAACATGCCCGCGGTGCCGGCGAGCGTCGTCACCACCCCGGCGGCCGTGATCTTGCGGATGGTGGCGTTGAAGGTGTCGGCGACATACACGTTGCCGACGGGGTCGACCGCGACGCCGGTCGGATGATGGAATCGCGCGGCAGCGCCCGTGCCATCGGCACTGCCGATCATGTTCGCGGTGCCGGCGAGCGTCGTCACGAGCCCTGCGACGGTGATCTTGCGGATGATGCTGTTGTTGCTATCTGCGACGTAGAGGTTGCCGTCGCGGTCGACCGCCACGCGGTCAGGGGCGGTGAAGCGCGCCGCGGCGCCCATGCCGTCTGCGCTGCCGAATGCCCCTGCGGTGCCGGCCAGCGTCGCCACGATCCCTGCGGGGGTGACCTTGCGGATCGTGAAGTTCTGCTGGTCGGCCACGTAGATCCGGTTGCCGCCGAGGTCGACCGCCACGCCGGTCGGGCCGGCGAACCGGACGGCCGAGCCAGCGCCGTCGGCAGTTCCGGGGCCGCCGATATCGCCGGCGAGCAGCTCGAGGCTGACCGGGAGCGTCCCGCCATCCCCCGTCGCGCCATCGCCACCGCCGCCATCCCCGCCGCCCGCCGCGAGATCGGGTAGTCGCGGAAAGCCGCAGGAAGTAGCCACCAGCACGGCGAGACCCGGACCCCAGCCTGCGCTTCGCATCTTGTCGCTCATCGTCACCTCGCGCCTCGCCCCTGCCCCCGACCCGGACCGGGTCGCTGCGTCGCGAGCGCAGTTGCACGATAGGTGATTGGCAAACCACTTGTCGACACGACATTCGCAGTGTCACACGCAGTGACACTGTCAGTGACACTGACGGTATCACTGACAGTGTCACTGCGCGGGATCTACCGCACTGCCAGCGCGAGCGCCTGCGAGGATCTCGAGACTTACAGCCAGCGGCCCACCATCCCATCGCCGCCTGCATCACTGGGCGCCGTGGCGGAGCAACAGGACGGCGTTGGTATCGGCAACGACGATGGAGTCGCCGATGATCGCCAGCCCTTGCGGACCCGAGAACCGGGGTGTTGCGCCGAGCATGATTCCTGCGACGCCGGGGGTACCCGCCACCGTGGTGGTCACCCCCGTGGGGGTGATCTTGCGGATGGTCGGGCCGTCCAGCACGTAGAGGTTGCCGGCAGCGTCGACCGAGGCGCTGAGCACGAGCCCGAACCGCGCGCCCGCGCCGGTGCCGTCCACGGCGCCAGACATGCCGGCGGTGCCGGCCAGCGTCGTCACGACCCCGGCGGGGGTGACCTTGCGGATGATGCCGCTGTTGAAATCGACGACATCGATGTTGCCGGTACTGTCGACTGCGACGCCGGAAGGGAAGTTGAAGCGCGCCGCGGCGCCGGCGCCGTCCGTGCTACCGGGCAGGCCTGCGGCGCCTGCCAGCGTGGTCACGACCCCGGCGGCGGTGACCTTGCGGACGGTGTTGTTGCGGCTGTCGGCGATGTAGAGGTTGCCGGCGCTGTCGACCGCGATGCCGAGCGGCTCGTTGAAGCGTGCCGCGCTGCCGGTCCCGTCCGCGCTGCCGCCTGTCACCGCGGTGCCTGCCAGCGTGGTCACGACCCCGGCGGAGGTGATCTTGCGGAGGGTGTTGTTGGCGGAGTCCGTGACGTAGAGGTTGCCGGCGCTGTCGACCGCGATGCCGAACGGGTCGCCGAAGCGCGCGGCGGTGCCCGTGCCGTCCGCGCTGCCGGCCATGGGTGCCGTGCCTGCCAGCGTGGTCACGACCCCGTCGGCGGTGAGCTTGCGGATCGTGTTGTTGGCGCCGTCGGCGACGTAGAGGTTGCCGGCGCTGTCACCCGCGATACCGCCGAGAAAGTCGAAGCGCGCGGCGGCGCCCGTGCCGTCCGTGCTGCCGGCCAGGTTCGCAGCGCCGGCCACCGTCGTCACGTCCCCGGTGGGGGTCACCATGCGGAGGGTGTCGGCGGCGAAGTCGGCGACGTAGATGTTGCCGCTGAGGTCGACCGCCACGTCGGAAGGCGCGTCGAAGCGGGCGGCGGCACCGCTGCCGTCCGCGCTGCCCCGCATGCCCGCTGCGCCGGCGAGGGTCACGACGACTCCCGCGGCACTCACCTTGCGGATCGTGGCGTTGCCCGTGTCGGCGACATACACGTTGAAGGTGCGGTCGACCGCCACGCCCTGCGGAGCATTGAACTGCGCGGCAGCGCCCGTGCCGTCGGCGGCGCCTCGCACGCCCGCCGTCCCGGCCAGGGTGGTCACGACGCCGGCACTGGTGATCTTGCGAATGGTATCGCTCTGGTCGTCGGCGACGTAGAGGTTGCCGTTGCCGTCGACGGCCACGCCGGTCGGATGGTCGAAGCGCGCGGCGGCACCGGTGCCGTCCGCCTCGCCGGGCGAACCCGCGGTGCCCGCGAGCGTCGTCACGACCCCGGCGGCGGTGACCTTGCGGAGGGTGCTGTTGGCGCTGTCGGCGACATACACGTTGCCTGCGCTGTCGACCGCGACCCCGGACGGATGGTTGAAGCGCGCGCCGGCGCCCGTGCCATCGGCGCTGCCGGGCATGCCCGAGGTGCCGGCGAGCGTCGTCACGACCCCTGCGGCGGTGATCTTGCGAATGCTGTGGTTGGTCTCGTCGGCGACGTAGACGTTGCCGGCGCTGTCGACCGCCACGCGGTCCGGGGCGCGAAACCGCGCGGCGGCTCCGGTGCCGTCCGCGCTGCCGAACCCCCCTGGTTTGCCGGCCAGCGTCGCCACGACTCCCGCGGAAGTGGCCTTGCGGATCGTGCCGTTTTCGCGGTCGGCAATGTAGATCCTGCCGTCGCTGCTGCTGATCGCCACGCCCATGGGGCCGGAGAACCGGACGGCCGTGCCAGCGCCGTCCGCGTTGCCGGTACCGCCGATGTCGCCGGCGAGCAGCTCGAGGCTGACCGGAAGCATCGCGCCACTGCCCGCCATGTCATCGCCTCCGCCGCCATCCGTGAGGGGCGCCAGTCGCGGAAAGCCGCACGAAGCCACCGGCAGAAGGACGATCCACAAGACCAACCATGCACCGGGCATCTTCATCCTCATCGTCATCTCGTGGAGAGCACTGGAACCGTCATCGCAACCTCGAAGCAGCACTCGATGCGACGGTCGTTTTCATCACTGCGCACCGTGGCGGAGCAGGACGATGGCGTTGCCGGCGGAGATGACGATGGAGTCACCGGCGATCGCCACGCCACGCGGGCCGCTGAACCGGGGTGTGGCGCCCAGGATGGTTCCCGACATGCCGGTCATCCCGGCCACCGTCGTCGTGGTCCCGGCGGGGGTGATCTTGCGGATGGAGGAGTTGTTCGTGTCGGCGACGTAGACGTTGCCGGCGCGGTCGGCCGTCACGCCCAGCGGGAAGTTGAAGCGCGCATCGGCGCCCGTGCCGTCCGCGCTGCCTGACATCGTCGCGGCGCCGGCGAGCGTCGTCACGACTCCGGCGGGGGTGATCTTGCGGATGAGGACGTTGATCCGGTCGCAGACGTAGACATTGCCTGCGCCATCCACTGCCACGCTGAACAGGTGATTGAAGCGCGCCGCGGCGCCCGTGCCGTCGACACTGCCAAGCATGCCCGCGGCGCCGGCCAGCGTGGTGACCACCCCGGCGGGCGTGATCTTGCGGACCGTGGAGTTGATCCGTTCCGCGACGTAGAGGTTGCCGGCGCTGTCGACCGCCACCCCGTCGGGGGCGGCGAAGCGCGCCTCGGCGCCGGTGCCGTCCAGACTGCCCATCATGGACGCGGCGCCGGCCAGCGTGGTCACGACCCCGGCGGGGGTGATCTTGCGGATGGTGTGGTTGCTCGTCTCGGCGACGTAGAGGTTGCCGGCGCTGTCGACCGCGACGCCGTCGGGGGCGCTGAACCGCGCCGCGGCGCCCGTGCCGTCCGCGCTGCCCTGCACACCCGGGGAGCCGGCCAGCGTGGTCACGATCCCGGCGGGCGTGATCTTGCGGATGGTGCTGTTGCCCGTGTCGGCGACGTAGACGTTGCCGGCGCTGTCGACCGCGACGCCATCGGGAACGTTGAAGCGGGCCTCGGCGCCCGTGCCGTCCAGGCCGCCCGGCGTGCCGGCAGTGCCGGCCAGCGTGGTCACGGCCCCCGCGACGGTGACCTTGCGGAGGGTGTGATTGTTCGTATCGGCGATGTAGACCTTGCCGGCGCTGTCGACGGCCACGCCGGCGAGGCCGCTGAACCGCGCGTCGGCGCCGGTGCCATCCGCGCTGCCCACCAGGCCCGCGGTCCCGGCGAGGGTGGTCACGACCCCGGCGGACGTGACCTTGCGGAGGATGGAGTTGCCCACGTCGCCGACGTAGAGATTGCCGGCGGCGTCGATCGCGATGCTGAACGGGTTGGAGAACCGAGCCGCGGCGCCGGTGCCGTCCGCACTGCCCGGCGTGCCCACGGTGCCGGCCAGCGTGGTCACGACCCCGGCGGAGGTGACCTTGCGGATCGTGTGGTTGCCCTGTTCGGCGACGTAGACCGTGCCGAGGCTGTCGACCGCGACGCCGGTGGGATGGCCGAAGCGCGCCGCG
>DATAPF010000147.1:0-12513 GCA_036265355.1 Kofleriaceae bacterium
ATCCGCTGCGCGGCAGGGCGCTGCCGGGCTTGGGGCCGTGCTCGTCGCTGACCATGCGGATGTAGAGCTTTGCAGACTTGTTGTCTGGGTCGGTGGCGAGGACGGCTTGCCACTCGGCGAGGGCGGCGTCGACGCGGCCGAGCGAGAACAGGGTGACGCCGAGGTGGATGCGGGCGGGGGCGTAGTCGGGGCGGATCCGCTTGGCGTGCTCGAACTCGGCGATCGCGGCGTGGTGGACGCCCATGTCGCGGTAGACGTTGCCGAGCCGGACGCGCAGGTCGGCGAAGTCGGGGCACAGGTCGAGCGCCTTGGCGTACTCGCGGACGGCCTCGTCGAACATCGCGAGGCCGGCGTAGGCGGCGCCGAGGTCGGCGTGCATGTTGGCGAGCTTGCCGCGCGCGAACTGGTCGAGGGCGTGGGGCTGGCCGGCGGTGGCGGACACGGCGCGGGCGTAGACCTCGCGGGCCTGGTCGTACTTGCCGCGGTCGTTGTAGGTGACGGAGAGGTTGAGCGCGGCCTCGGTGTAGCGCGGGTTGAGGCGCAGCGCGGTCTCGAACGCCTCCTCGGCGTCCTGGAACCGGCCCTGGGAGTGATAGATGACGCCGAGCATGTTGTAGATGTCGGGGAACCGGGGCCGCGCGCCGGCGGCCTCGGCGAGGAATGGCTCGGCGCGCTCGAGCTCGCCGGCGTTGTAGTGCTCGCGGCCGAGCGCGATCAGCTGCTCGATTCGATCGCCCATGCCGTTACGTTACCCGGGTCGCGCGAGCGGCGGCTACTTGGGCTGGGGCGGCGCCTGGGTGGGCATGCCGGGTGGCGCGTCGCCGGGCGGCGTCGGACCGGGGGCCGGGGCCTTGTCGGTGGGCACCGGCGATGGCGCGGGCGCGGTCGACCGAGACGGCGAGGGCGCGGCCGATGGCGAGGGCGCAGGCGCGGTCGACCGCGACGGCGGCGTGGGCGCGGCGGAGCCACCGGGGACCGGCGCGGAGGACTGGCCGCCGCCCTTGAGGCTGGCCAGGGCGGTGCGCGCGGCGCCGGCGTGGGTGCTGCTGGGGAACTTCTCGACGAGCTCGCTCCACGGGGTGCGCGCGCGGTCGGGCATCGCGGCGGCGACGTAGGCGCGGCCGAGCAGCCACAGCGCCTCCTCGTCGTAGCCGACGCCGCGGTAGCGCTCGAGCAAGCGGCGCAGCCGGAACACGGTGCCGGTCGGCTTGTCGTGCTCCCAGTAGTAGCGCGCGACGTACCACTCGTGGTCGGCAAGCCGCTTGTTGACGTTCTTGAGGATGTCCTTGGCCTTGTCGCGGTACGGCGAGTCCGGATACTTGTCGAGGAAGGTCTTGAGCTCGTTGGCGGCGTCCTCGGTCGACGACTGGTCCTTCTCCGACGACGGCGGGAACATCCAGAAGTCGCCGGACAGCTGCTTGAAGTAGCCCTCGCCGATCCGGAACGACGCGTAGCCGTTGGAGACCATCTCGTGGGTCGGGTGGAACTTGATGAACAGGCGGTAGCTGTCGATCGCCTCGAGGTACTGGTCGGCGCCGAACTGGGCATCGGCGAGCCGGAGCTCGGCCAGCACGGCGTACTTCGAGTACGGGAACCGCGACTTGATGAAGGAGAAGTACTTCGAGGCGGCCAGCCAGTCCTTGTCCTCGAGCTCCTTGAGGCCCTTCTCGTAGTTGCGCTGCGCCGAGACCGAGTAGTCGACCGCGCCGGCGCCGCCGGCCTTGCTGCCGCACGCGCCGGTCGCCAGGCCCGACACCGCGGCGAGAACGAGGAGGGATGTCTTGGAGATCATGGGAATTTGTGGCATGGGGAGGACGGGCGGGCGAGGCCTGCCGGGTGATACACCGCCCGGGCCAGGGGATCAACGGCGGCGGTTGGACCGGCCGCGGCGCCGGGGCGTTGCCTCGTGCGATAAGAGGGCATGCGCAACGAGGTTGTACCGCACGGCGGCCGTGTCCGCCCGGGTGGGCGTCGGGGGATCCCGCGACAGGCCGGGCGGCCCGCCGCGCCGGCCGAGCCGGCAGGCGCTCCGTCCTCGGCGTCGCTGCGCCCGTCGCTGCCCGCGGCCGGCGCAGGCGGGTGCCACGCGGCGGGGCGAGCGGCGGCGCGGTGGCTCGCCGGGCCGATGGCGGCGTGCGTCGCGGCGGCAGGGCTGGCGTGCGGCGGGGCGGGGCGCACCCAGGTGACGATCGGTCCGCCGCCGCCGCGGGAGACCCACGCGGTGCTGGCCGGCGCGCTGTGCCAGGACAACCTCTGCCGCTGCCGGAGCGACGAGCGCGGCGACGGCGGGGTCGGGGTGCCCGACACCGGCCGCAAGCGCTTCGAGATCCGGCTGACGTCGGCCCAGGAGCTGTGGGTGACGATCAACCGCCAGACGGTGCTCTACAAGAGCCCGGAGCGGGTCGAGGACTGCTTCTACGTCGACCTGCCGAGCGGCGCGCAGGAGGTCGAGCTGCGCGCGTCCAACCCCGACGGGGTGTCGGCGGGGATGCAGGTCCACGAGCTCGGGACCAAGACGCTGAGCTGGTACGACACGTTCGCGTTCCGCTGCGGCGTGCCCGGCGTGTGCTCGCTCGAGGAGCTCGAGGCCCAGAGGGCCGACTACGCCGGCAAGCACAACCTGCTCGATCGCTGCGGGACGACCAAGATCCGGGGGCTGTCGTGGGATCACGGCAAGGCGCCGGATCAGGTGCACCCGAGCGAGCTGGTGGTGCGGCTGACACTGGACATCTACAAGTTCGCGGCGTGGAAGCCGCACGGCGACGATACCTGCGGGATGCCGGGGCAGGGCCGCCGGCCGGCCGACGAGCCGGTGCCGCCGCCAAGCGAGCCGCGCGAGGCGACGCGCGGTCGCCAGTCGTGAAGGATCCGCCCGGTTGCCGGGTCAGCCGCCGGCCGATGGGAAATCCGTCCCCTGTCGATGGACGGGTCGTGACATCGCCGCGGGACATGGCAGACCTTTGGACCCCCGCGCGCCGGCCATGAGCTACGCCATGAGCTACGCCATGACCTACGAATATCCCGACAGCTACGACGTGATCGTCGTCGGCGCCGGCCACGCCGGCTGCGAGGCCGCGCTGGCCGCGGCGCGGATCGGCGCGCGCGTGCTGGCGCTGACCGGCAGCCTCGACATGGTCGCGCAGATGTCGTGCAACCCGGCGATCGGCGGGGTCGCCAAGGGCCACCTGGTCAAGGAGATCGACGCGCTCGGCGGCGAGATGGCAGGCGTGATCGACGAGACCGGCATCCAGTTCCGCCGGCTCAACGCGTCGAAGGGGCCGGCGGTGCGCTCGACCCGCGCCCAGGCCGACAAGCGGCGCTACCGCGACGAGATGCGGATGCGGCTCGAGCGCACCGATCGGCTCGCGCTGCGCCAGGGCGAGGTCGCGCAGCTCGACACCGACGACAGCGGCGGCCGGCCGCGCGTGGTCGGGGTGACCACGACGATGGGGGTGCGCTACCGGGCGCGCGCGGTGATCCTGACCACCGGGACGTTCCTGCGCGGCGCGATCTTCGTCGGCGAGGCCCGCGCGGCGGGCGGGCGGGCCGGCGAGGCCCCGGCGGTGAGCCTGTCGCACTCGCTCGACGCGCTCGGCTTCCCGCTCGCCCGGCTCAAGACCGGGACGCCGTGCCGGCTCGACCGCCGGACGATCGACGTCGCCGGGCTCGAGCGCCAGCCGGGCGACGATCCGCCGCCGATGTTCCGGTGGGGCGGCCGGGACCGCCCGCCGCTGCCGCAGGTGGCGTGCTGGATCACGTACACCACCGAGCGGACCCACGCGATCATCCGCGACGGGCTGCCGCGCTCGCCGCTGTACCGCAAGGAGATCTCCGGCCGCGGGCCGCGCTACTGCCCGAGCATCGAGGACAAGATCGTCCGGTTCGCGGACAAGGAGCGCCACCAGATCTTCCTCGAGCCCGAGGGGGTCGAGGTCGGGCTGGGCGGGGCCGGCGAGGTGTATCCCAACGGGATCTCGACCTCGCTGCCGTTCGACGTCCAGCTCGCGTTCCTGCGCAGCATCCCGGGGCTCGAGCGCGCCGAGATGACCCGGCCGGGCTACGCCGTCGAGTACGACTTCATCGACCCCCGCGAGGTGCTGCCGACGCTGGAGACCCGCCGGGTGAACGGCCTGTACTTCGCGGGCCAGATCAACGGCACGTCGGGTTACGAGGAGGCGGCGGTCCAGGGGTTGCTCGCCGGGATCAACGCCGCGCTCGCGCTCGGGCTGGGCCCGGGCGATCGCGAGCCGCTGATCCTGCGCCGCGATCAGGCGTACGCCGGGGTGCTGGTCGACGACCTGACCACGCGCGGCACGTCCGAGCCGTACCGGATGATGACGTCGCGCGCCGAGTTCCGGCTGCTGCTGCGCGAGGACAACACCGCCGACCGGCTGATGCCGACCGGCCGCCGGCTCGGCCTGGTCGACGACGCGCGCTGGCGCGCGTTCGAGGCCTGGCAGCGCGAGCTCGCGGCGGCGGGCGACCGCGCCGCGCAGGCCTCGGTGGTCGGCTCCGACGCGGTCAACGCGCAGCTGGCGCGGTTCGGCTCGTCGCCGGTGGTCGGCCGCCGCGCCACGCTGGCCGAGCTGCTGCGCCGGCCCGAGCTCGACTGGCGCGCGGTCGAGCAGGTGGCGTGCGCCGGCGGGCTCGCGGCGAGCGACGCCGGACCCGCCGCGCTGGAGCGGCTCGAGATCGAGCTGTGCTACGAGGGCTACCTGCGGCGCCAGGAGGCCGACGCCGCGCGGATGGCGCGCGCCGACGGGGTCCTGGTGCCGGCCGCGCTCGACTTCCGCGACATCCCCGGGCTGTCGAACGAGGTGGTCGAGAAGCTCGAGGCAGTGCGCCCACGCTCGGTCGGCCAGGCGTCGCGGATCAGCGGCGTGACGCCGGCGGCGATCGCGATCCTGTTGACCCACATTGGACTGGTGGAGCGTCGCAGGGCTGAGGTAGCGTCGCGGGCGCCATGACAGTTCGTCGAGAGATCTGGTTTGCGGGGTTCGGTCTCGCCGCGCTCGCCGTGCTCGCCGCGCTGCCTCGGCTCGCCGCGGCGGGCGGCCTGCTGCTGCCGGGCGCCGGGGCCGTATCGACGTCGCGCGCCGGCGCGGCGGTGGCGTCGGCCGACGACGGCGAGGCGCTGGTGCTCAACCCCGCCGGGATCGCGAAGGCCACCGGCACGACGATCACACTGAGCGCCGCGATCTTCAGCTACTCGATGGAGTTCCAGCGCCGCGGCAGCTACGACGCGGTGTCCGGCGAGAGCTATCCGTATGCGATGCAGCCGTTCCCCGCGGTGAAGAACGACGCGAGCCCGCCGCTCGGGATCGGCTCGCTGCAGCCCGTGCCGCTGTTCACGGTGCTGAGCGACCTGGGCGGCCGCGTCCCGGGGCTGCACGTCGGCGCGGGCGTGTACATCCCCAGCGCGTATCCGTTCCGCGATCTGTGCACCGAGCTGCCCGCAGGGGCGGGCTGCCAGAAGTACCAGTTCGGTGACAACCCGAACATCCCGCCGCCGCCGACCCGCTACGACGTGATGAAGCAGGACGCGGTGATCCTTCTGCCGTCGCTCGCCGCGGCGTACCGCATCCGGCCCGAGCTCGACGTCGGCGTCCGGGTGTCCGTGGGCTACGCCAGCCTCAAGTCGACCACCGCGGTGTGGGGCACGGCGACCGCGAACTACGAGGAGGACATCAAGAAGGACGGCCTGATCAACGCCGACGTCTCGGACTCGTTCGTGTTCGGCTTCGGGCTCGGCGCGACCTACCGGCCGACTCCGAACCTCGAGCTCGCCGCGAACTACACGTCGGAGCTCGACATCTACGCCAAGGGGACGGCGACCTCGCAGCTCGGCCCGTCCGCGGGCATCCCCGGCCTGGCGACCACGATCGGTCCGGGCGACGGCGACCGGTGCGCCCCGGGCGGCACCGCCGATGCGCTCAAGGCGTGCATCGGCCTCGCGATCCCGCGCAGCGCGCAGCTCGCCGGGCGCTACAAGTTCCTCGACGGCGCCGGCCGGCTGCGCGGCGACGTCGAGCTCGACCTCGGCTGGGAGAACTGGGGCAAGACCTGCTCGGATGCCGACTTCAACAACGGCAGGTGCGTCAGCCCGACGGACTACCGGGTCGTGATCAACTCGCAGGTGTTCGTCAACGGCGCGGCGGTGCTGCCGCTCAACGACGCCAAGCTGTCCCACGGGTTCCAGGACAGCTATGCCATCCGCGCCGGCGGCAGCTACCACCTCCCGGTCGGTGCGGCGCGCGGCGACGGCAGCCGCGACGAGGTGATCCTGCGCGGCGGCCTGGGCTACGAGACCGCGGCGGCCCGCACCGGCTGGCTGCGGGCCGACATCGACGGCGCGGCGCGCACCACGATCACCGCCGGCGCGGCGTACCGCATGCAGCACCTCGAGATCAGCGCGGGCGGCGGCGCGATCCTCGAGGGCTCGCCGCCCAACCCCAACGTCGGCGGCGGAGCGACGCCGTGCAACCCGACCACGGCGGACCCGACCTGCAACGGCAGCATGGCGCACCAGGGCCCCGACCCGGTCAACCCGATCCTGGACCCGAACCATCAGACGCTGAACCCGGTCAACCAGGGCGACTACAAGTCCCACTACGTGATGCTCATGCTGGGGGTCACCACGTGGTTCTGAAAGCTGATCGCGTTGATCTATGACTGCGCAAGCTTTCGCCGCGCGACGCGACGCGCGGTCGCCGGTCGTGAATGATCCGCCCGGCTTTGCCGGGCCAGAGGGGACGGGAACGTCCCCTTTCGATCGACACCGGACATGTCATAAACAGGGGATGGGTAACTCGCTGATCAAGTCGAGCGGCGGCAGGCGCGACAACGTCGCGGGAGTCATCCCGGCCGCGTGCAGCGCGGTGGTCCCCGGGCTGGGGCAGCTGATCAACGGCGACACCGACAAGGCGCTCGGTGTGTTCGTGGTCGCCGCGGTGTCGGGGCTCGGCTTCCTGGGCGCGATCCCGCTCCTCGGCTCGGTCGCCGGCCTGGTCTACGGAGCCACGTGGCTGTACGGCGTCGCCGACGGGTTCCTCGAGGGCCGCAAGAAGCGCTGATCCACTCGCGGTGCCTGCCGGGGCTTGCCCGGGCGATCCGGGTGCAGCAAATTCAGTCAGAGCTGACCGTTTCTCGGAAATACGCTAAGGTCGGCCCAATGTCGGATGTCTTCGATCAGTTCCAGGGTACGGCCAGCTACATTGCCTCCGACGAGCTCCGCCACGCGGTGAACGTCGCGGTGGCGCTCGCCAGGCCGCTCCTGGTGCGCGGCGAGCCGGGCACGGGCAAGACCCTGCTCGCCGAGAACCTCGCCGGCGCGCTCCACCTGCCGCTGATCCGCTGGCACGTCAAGTCGACGACCAAGGCCAAGGACGGGCTGTACGTCTACGACACCGTGGCGCGGCTGCACGACAGCCGGTTCGGCAACGCCGCCGACGTCCGCGACATCGCGCGCTACATCAAGCTCGGCCCGCTCGGCGAGGCGCTCGCCGCCCCGTCGCGCGTCGTGCTGCTGATCGACGAGATCGACAAGGCCGACCTCGAGTTCCCCAACGACCTCCTGCACGAGCTCGACGCGATGCGATTCCGCATCGAGGAGACCGGCCGCGAGATCGCCGCCGCCGAGCGTCCGATCGTGGTCATCACGTCGAACAACGAGAAGGAGCTGCCCGACGCGTTCCTCCGGCGCTGCGTGTTCCACTACATCCAGTTCCCCAACCGCGAGCTGATGTCCGAGATCGTCCGCGTTCACCACCCGGACATCACCGATCGCGTGCTCGACAACGCGCTCGAGGTGTTCTTCGGCCTGCGCGCGACCCCGCGGCTGCGCAAGAAGCCGTCGACCTCGGAGCTGATCGACTGGATCTGCGCGCTCAAGAAGGCCGGCGTCGACCTCGCGCGGGTATCCGGCGGCATCCCGTTCCTCGGCACCCTGCTCAAGACCGAGCAGGATGTCGAGACCGTCACCAAACGAGCGAAGGCCTAGCCGTGCTGATCGACTTCCTGTTCGAGCTGCGGTCGCGCAAGCTGCCGGTGTCGACCCACGAGTGGATGGCGCTGATGGAGGCGATGGCGCTCGGGCTGCACGAAAGCTCGCTCGACGGCTTCTACCAGCTGTGCCGCACGCTGTGCGTCAAGGACATCGCGCTGTACGACGCGTACGACGAGGCGTTCCTCGCCTACTTCAAGGACGTCCACCTCGACGCGCTCCGGCTCACCGAGCAGCTCGCGGCGTGGCTGGCCAACCCGCACGCGCTCGACGGCCTGACCGAGGAGCAGCGCAAGGCGCTCCAGTCGCTCGACATCGAGAAGCTGCGCCAGCTGTTCGAGCAGCGGCTCAAGGAGCAGAAGGGGCGCCACGACGGCGGCAACCGCTGGATCGGCACCGGCGGCACCTCGCCGTTCGGCACCGGCGGCAAGAACCCCAACGCGATGCGCGCGGGCGGCGGCGGCGGGCGCAGCGCGATGCAGGTCGCCGACGAGCGCCGGTTCCGCGAGTACCGCCGCGACGTCGTGCTCGACGTCCGCCAGATCGACGTCGCGCTGCGCGGCCTGCGCCGGCTCGGCCGCGAGGGCGCCCAGGACGAGCTCGATCTCGACGAGACCATCGACAAGACCTGCCGGAACGCCGGCGAGATCGAGGTCGTGTTCCGCCCGCCGCGCCGCAACCGGGTCAAGGTCCTGCTGCTGATGGACGTCGGCGGCTCGATGGATCCGCACGCCGAGCTGATGAGCCGGCTGTTCACCGCGGCGTCGCGCACCGGCCGGTTCGCCAAGTTCCGCAGCTTCTACTTCCACAACTGCGTCTACAACTCGGTCTACGAGGATGCCCAGTTCCGCAAGGGCGTCCCGGTCGCCGACCTGCTCGCGAACAGCGATCGCGACGAGAAGCTCGTGCTGGTCGGCGACGCGCTGATGCACCCGGCCGAGCTGCTCGACCCCGGCGGCGCGTCGTTCCTGTACTCGCAGAACCGCGCGTCCGGCCACGAGTGGCTGCGCCGGCTCGCCGCGCACTTCCGCAGCACCGCCTGGCTCAACCCCGAGCCGGAGCGGTTCTGGTCCGGCACGACGATCGAGGTGATCGCCAGCGTGTTCGCGATGTGGCCGCTCACGCTCGACGGGCTCGGCCACGCGGTGCGCTACCTGGTGCGCGGCGGCGAGCGGCCCCGGGTCGGCGATCCGAGCCGGTGGATGAAGGCGATGGTCAGCTGATCCGCGCCCGCCGCGGCGACGATCACTTCGGCTTGTTGAACTCGGGCTCCGGCTCGGCCGAGCCCGCCGTCGAGCCGGTGCCGGACGGAGGCGCCGGCGGAGTCGGGGGCGGCGGGGGGGCCGCCGTCGAGCCATCGCCGCTTCCTCCCGCGGGCGTGCCGCCGCCGGGGGTAGCGGCGCTGTCCGAGCCCGCGCCGCTGCCGGTGTCGGAGCCCGGGCTGGGTGGCCGCGCGGCGCCGACCGGCGTCCGGGGCGCCGGGGGCGGCGTGGTCAGCTTCTCGTCGACCCGGGCGGTCATCTGGGTGTCGCCATCGACGTACTTGGCGAAGTCGATCGTGCGTTCCAGGCCGCGGAAGCCGGGCTTGCGCAGCCCGACGCGGATCGACTTCTTGGCGGCCTGGGCCGCGGTGAGCTCGATCTCGGATGGCGTGGTCTTGCCGATCGCGGTTCCGTCGATCAGGATCTGCGCGCCCGGCGGATCGCTGGACACCTTGAGGAACCGCGGCTTGGCGACGAGCTTGAGGTTCTGCTTGGGGGCGCCGCCCTGGATGTCGATCTCGGTGGCCGCGAAGCCGCGCGCGGTGATCCGCGCCTTGTAGGGCTTGCCCTTCTCGAGCTTCGCGGTGAACGGCGCTGGACCTTTCTGATCGGTGCCGGTGATCTCGACGCTCGCACCGTCGACGCTCGCAGCGATCTCGGTCTCGACCAGCTCGGCCTTGGCCGCGCCGGTCTCGGCGGGCGCGGCGCTGCCGGCAGGAGCCGGCGGCGCGCCGGTGGCCTCGCCGCCGGTGGGCGGTGGAGGCTGCGCCGGGGCGGCGGGGTGCGCCGCGCCTGCGCCCGCGACCGAGGTGGGCGACGCAGATCCCGCGGACCCGCCCGGCGGCGTCGCCGTGCCGCGATCGCGGGACTCGCTGATCTGTGCGCGGAGCACCAGGAACCACACGGCGGCGCCGGCCGCGGCGACCGCGAGGAAGATCAGGATCACCAGCGGCGCGATGCTGCGCGACTTGAGCTCCGGCATGCGCGCCGGCTCGGTCTGCTCGTGCGCGACCGCGCGCATCCCCGACGGCACCGGCGGGATCTCGCCGAGCATCGGCGCCATCGGCGGCGGCGGGGTCGACGGCGAGACCCGGGCGCGCGCGGGCTCGACGCCGAGCCGGGTCCTGGCGAGCGCGTCGGGCAGCGACGGCGGCAGCGAGTCCATCCGCGGCGGGGTGTCGAGCCGCGGCTGGGGCCGCGCGAACTCAGGTGGGTTGGGCAGGTCGGGGACCTCCTGCGGCTCGGCATGCAGCGGCAGCACGGTCGGCCGGATCTGCTCGGCGCGATCCGGGACCGGATCGGCGAGGGTGGTGTCGTTGCGCCCGTTGACCCGGCCGCGCGACGTGTTCTCGGCGCGAGGCTCCGTGCGTGCCTCGCCGCGGGGGTCGGGGCGCACCAGGGTCGGCGGCTCGCCCCGCACCTGGGTCGGTGGCTCGCTCCGGTTGTCGGACTCGGCGGTCTGCGCGATCAGCTCGTCGAGCGCGCGGACCTTGGTCGCCTCCTCGAACGCCTCGTCCGGGAACTCGTCGGCGTCGGAGTGGAACGGCATCGGCTTGGGCAGCGGCGTGTGCGATTCGCCGTGGGCATCCTCGGTGCGCCGGCCGCGGCCGTAGTCCTTGCCGAGCAGCGCCTCCTGGATCGGCGCCGGCGCCACCCGGGTCGGCGCGTCGGTGAACAGCGGCGGCTTGGCGGTGTCGCTCGCCGGGCGCTGCGGTGCCTGCTTCGCCTTCTCGGTGAGGATGCGCTCCAGGATGCCCTGGCTACCGTCGGCCAGCCGATCGAACCGCACGCCCATCCCGGGCGCGATCGCCGGGCGGCTCGGATCGTTCTCGCGGGTCCACACCACGGTGCCCTCGCCCGCGATCAGCGGCGAGGCATCGCGCAGCTGGAACTCGAACTTCATCTGGGTGCCGACGGCGAGCGGCTCCTTGGTCCGGATGAAGATGCCGCCCTGGCTGACATCGACCGCGTAGCGCTCGATGAATTGGTCCAGCGTCTCGCTCTTGAACTTGATCTTGAGCGTTACCGGCGTTCGCTTGCCCTGTCGGGTGTTTGGATCGACCAAGCTGTCTTCTCCGCACTCAGCGCCGTCGGCGCGCTTCGGCCCTGCTTCGTAGCCAGCGCAAGACGCCGATTTGGCTCGATTCTAGGGTGCGGGCGTGCGCAATGCAACGCGGGCATCGTTTTGTGTATTGTCCGCGACGATGTCGCCGCAGCTCCGGTCGATCCGCCGCGTCCTGGTCGCCAACCGAGGAGAGATCGCCGTCCGCGTGATGCGGACCTGCAAGGAGCGTGGGATCGAGACGGTGGCGGTGTTCAGTGATGTCGATCGGCGTGCGCCCCACGTACAGCTCGCCGACCATGCCGTGGGGATCGGCCCGGCTCCCGCCGCAGAGAGCTACCTGGTGATCGAGAAGATCCTGGCCGCGTGCCGCGCGACCGGGGCGGACGCCGTGCACCCCGGGTACGGATTCCTGTCGGAGAACGAAGACTTCGCCGAGGCTTGCGAGGCCGCCGGGGTCACCTTCATCGGCCCGTCCGCGGACGCGATGCGCAAGATGGGAAGCAAGACCGAGGCGCGCAAGACCGTGTCGGCGGCTGGCACACCCGTCGTACCCGGCGACAATGGACCGACCGGAGACGGGTTCCCGACCGCCGAGCTGGCCGTGGCGGCGGCGCGCAGGATCGGCTTCCCGGTGCTGATCAAGGCGGCGGCCGGCGGGGGCGGCAAGGGGATGCGCCTGGTGACCGGCGAGGCCGAGTTCGCGGCCGCGTTCGATGGCGCCCGGCGTGAAGCTACCTCGGCGTTCGGGGACGGCACCGTGTACCTGGAGAAGGCGATCGAGCGCCCGCGCCACATCGAGATCCAGGTGTTCGGCGACCACCACGGCAACCTGGTGCACCTGGGCGAGCGCGACTGCTCGATCCAGCGCCGGCACCAGAAGGTGATCGAGGAGTCGCCGTCGCCGGTGGTGTCCCCGGAGCTGCGGGCGCGGATGGGCGCGGCCGCGCTGGCGGCGGCGCGGGCGGTGGCCTACGTCGGCGCGGGGACCTGCGAGTTCCTGCTCGGCGGCGACGGCGGGTTCTACTTCCTCGAGATGAACACCAGGCTCCAGGTCGAGCACCCGGTGACCGAGATGATCTACGGGCTCGACCTGGTGAGCTGGCAGCTCGACGTCGCCGAGGGCCGGCCGCTGCCGCTGACCCAGCACGAGCTCGACGCCCGGCGACGCGGCCACGCGCTGGAGT
>DATAPF010000148.1:0-24019 GCA_036265355.1 Kofleriaceae bacterium
GATCACGACGATCTTCTCGAAGCCCTGCATCCCGAGCTGTCGCGCGAGCCAGACTTCTGCCATGCCGCCGGTCGCCAGATGCCCCAAGAGCGAGTAGCGCCCGAACTGCTCGGGCAGCAGCGCTTGGAACGAACTTCGAGAGTCTGTCGCGCCCATGCGTGAGTCGAATGAGTAGCAAATATCGTAGTGCTTTGTAATGATATTTTCGGGTGTTCTTCATCGGCAGGATCTGAGCGGACGGCCCACATCCCGGATGTGGGTCAGGCCGGCCCCAGCCTCGGTGATCGCCGCCGGGATGAGCCCGGGATGAGCCGGCATGAGGTGACCCACGCAGCGAGCGCAAGACGCCTTACACCGCGTGCCTGCGGCAAAGACCTCGACGAAGACCCACACTTACGCCGGCCAGCGGCCTCCCGAGCCGCGCCGCCCCGCGCCGAGCCGCCCGAGCCGCGCCGCCGTGCCGAGGCGTCGTGTGCCGCGATGTACCCGCGGCGCGATACTGCCATTCGCCATTACGGTGTTCAACCCTACTGTGTAATTTTGAAATGACGTGAATGCCGATCGCGCGCGAGATCGGCGGCACCTTGCGGGTCGCACATCGCGACCGCGGCACATGGCGCGAACCGCCACCGGACAAAAATTCTCACCACACTCGACGAGAACCTCGTCGGGTGGATGCGCGATGACAAACGTCAGGCCCTGGCGTCGGGCTATCACGCCCCCCGTCACCGATAGCAACAACGCCGGCAGGTCTACCACCGATTCGATCCGACAGGGCACCGCGCGGACGCGAAATCGCCGCCGCGCGCGCGCCTCCGTGATCGCCTACAGCCTGCTACTCGATCGACGCTGCGTACGGTCGCGTCTCGCTCGCGAACGGGCTTCCTGCTCGCAGCAGAAACTTGCGGTCCGCCTGTGCGCTCGCCGATCGCACCGCGGCCCGGATCCCGCACGACTCTCGTGTCATGCAGCAAAATGCTTCGCCGGCATGGCGAGGTGGGTCCCGATCACCAGCTCCGCATATGCAGCAGGATGCGGCATGTCACACGCGCTCGGTCCCGAGCGCAGACGCCCATGCGGCAGAAGGCGCCAGGCTCTGTGCGCAGATACACACACGCCGGCCGGGGACGGGGTGCGAGCGGCCGTGAGATCCGGTTCGCGTGTCGTCTCGGTACGATCACTCATGAGCCAAGCTCGTCGGGGCAGCGGAGCGTTGATCGTCTGCTGGGCCACCTGCTAACGTGTGCCAGATGTTGGCCGCTCGCGAAGAGACGGCTTGTTCGAACAAGTTCGTGATTCTGCGTTCGCTCGCGATGGGAGGGATGGCAGAGATCCTCCTCGCGCGCGTGAAGGATCCGGCCAAGCCCGAGCGCCTCGTGGTGCTCAAGCGCATGCATCGCCAGCTCGCGGCCGACCGCGAGTACGTCAAGATGTTCGTCGACGAGGCCCGGCTCGCCATCAGCCTGCGCCACCCCAACGTGGTGGAGGTCTACGACAGCGGCGAGGACGACGGCCAGTACTACATCGCGATGGAGTACCTGCACGGCCACGACCTGCGGCGCGTGCTCAGCCAGATGGCGAAGAAGCGGGTCCCGATGCGGCTCGCCAACGCGCTGTCGATCGCGCGCGCCGTATGTCGTGGCCTCGATTACACGCACGAGCGCACCGATGCCAACGGCGAGCTGCTGGGCATCGTTCACCGTGACGTCTCCCCGCACAACGTGCTGGTGACCTACGGCGGGCGGGTCAAGCTCGTCGACTTCGGGATCGCCAAGACCACGATCCAACTGGCCCGGACCCGGACCGGGATCCTCAAGGGCAAGGTCGCGTACATGTCGCCGGAGCAGGCGCTGGGCGAGAGCCTGGATCGCCGGAGCGACGTGTTCTGCATCGGCATCCTGCTGTGGGAGATGACGACCGGGCACTGGCTGTACCGCCGCAAGTCCGAGCTCGAGACCCTCAAGGCGGTGGTCGAGCATGACGCGCCGCCGCCGTCGCAGGTGATCGCCGGCTACCCCAAGGAGCTCGAGCAGATCGTGATGAAGACGCTGGCGCGCAAGCGCGAGGACCGCTTTCAGTCCGCCGGCGAGCTCGGCGAGGCGCTCAGCGCGTTCGCCAAGCAGCGCCGGCTCGACCTGCGGCCGGCCTCGCTCGCCACCCTGATGTCGGCGACGTTCAGCGAGGAGGTCGAGGGCTGGCACGCGGCGCGCGCGGCCGGGCTGACGCTCGGCGATCACCTCGCCGACGCCGAGCACCGCGAGAACGTGCCGAACCTGAACGAGCGCTACAGCCCCAACGCGGCCGCGATCGAGGACCTGCCGACCACGGTCGTCTGGCCGCAGCCGCAGGCCCAGGCGCAGGCCTCGGCGAGCTGGCGGCAATGGTTGCGCTGGCCGCCGCCCTGGCTGGAGCAGCCGCCGGCCTGGCTGCAGATCCGGTGGTACTGGGTCGTGATCGCCGCGGTCGTCGCGCTCTGCGCCGCCGGGTTGCTCGCCGCCGAGCTGCTGCACGACGACTCGTCCCCGAACAAGCACCATGGGAGCGGCTCGACCAACTCGACCGACCTCCCCGCTGGAGCTGGCTCGGGGTCGCAGGTCACGGCCGAGCCGCCGACGCCGCCGTTACCGAGCACCGGCAGCGGCCCGCCGCACGCGGCGACCGACAAACCGGCGACGCCCGGCCCCGCGGCAGGTGCAGCGCCCACCCCGGGCTCGTCACGACCGTCCAGCGGCGGCGCGTCCGGCCACTGACCGGCGGACCGCTCCGGACCGCTTTCCGACGTGCTCCCACCTCCGAGCTCCCGGTGAGCCGGGAGATTCGTCGCAGCGACCCGCGTCAAGTCTGGCGATGCGCTGGACACCACCCCTGGTCATGCGAGACTGAGGACTTCGGGCCTCATGGAAACGCGTGCCAAAGTCCTTCACTGGTTCATCCGCGGCGGAACGCTGACCACGCCGGCCGGCGCGTCGTTCACGATCGGCGTCGAGCCGATCGTGATCGGTCGCAACGAGGGTGCCGACGTCGTGCTCGACGATCACGAGGTCAGCGGCGTGCATTGCGAGCTGCGTGCGATCACCGAGGGCATCGCCGTGCGCGATCTCGGCAGCACCAACGGCACGTTCTGCTCCAACGTGCGGATCCGCGATGCACTGCTCACGTCGAACGCCGAGCTCACCGTCGGCGGCACCCGGCTGACGATCACGCCGTCGGGCAACAAGCAGCGGGTCGAGCTCGGGTACAACGATCGGTTCGGCTCGATCGTCGGGGTGTCGCCCCGGATGCGCCGCGTGTTCTCGGTGCTCGAGAAGGTCGCCGCGACCCCGCTCAGCGTGCTCGTGCTCGGCGAGACCGGCACCGGCAAGGAGGGCGTCGCCCGCGCGATCCACGACGCGAGCCCGCGCAAGGGCGGGCCGTTCGTGGTCGTCGACTGCGGCTCGATCCCTCAGACCCTGGCCGAGAGCATCCTGTTCGGCCACGAGAAGGGGTCGTTCACCGGCGCCAACGAGCGCCGGCTCGGTGCGCTGGCCGAGGCCAACGGCGGTACGCTGTTCCTCGACGAGCTCGGCGAGCTGCCGATCGACCTCCAGCCCAAGCTGCTGCGCGCGCTGTCCGAGCGCCAGGTCAAGCGGATCGGCGGCCAGACGTTCGATCACATCGACGTCCGGGTGATCGCCGCGACCCGGCGCGATCTGAGCTCGGAGATGAACGCCGGTCGGTTCCGCTCCGACCTGTTCTTCCGGATCGCGCAGGTCCGCATCGAGCTGCCGCCGCTGCGCGAGCGGCTCGGCGACCTGCCGATGCTGATCGAGGACATCTGCACCCGCGTCCACCAGGCGTGGGCCGCGCCGATCGTCCACGACTGGATCGGGCGGCGGATGGCGTCGCACGACTGGCCGGGCAACGTGCGCGAGCTGGTCAACGTGGTGTCGGTCGCCGCGACCCTCGCCCACACTCCCGACGCGATCGACGACGTGCTGCTGCTGGCGCGCAGCGGCGACCAGCCGACCCAGTCGACCCAGCCGGCGACCGCGTTCTCCGACGCCAAGCGCCAGGCGATCGAGGCGTTCGAGCGCAACTACTTCAGCGAGCTCAACCGCCGCGCCAAGGGCAATGTCAGCGAGATGGCGCGGCAGAGCGGGATGGAGCGCCACCACGTGCGCGCTTACCTGCGCAAGTACGGCGTCGACAAGCCCGCCGGCTGACGGCGCGGCGCCCGGTCATGCCGGGGGGTGGCGGCGCCGGCCGTCGAGGTCGGCGTGCATCCGGTCGTCGGTCGGATCAGGGAGCAGCCGCGTGAAGCTGGAGGTGTATAGGTGGTATTGCGAGTTTGCCGGGTTGCCACTCCGCGCGGCAATCAGCTACACCCTGATCGTGGTGCCGAGGAAACCCTGACAGCGCTGCCGGGGTGGCACCTGATCGCGTAGGCTAGCTGGACCTCCATCGATGCGCGCACGTGAGCTCACGTTCCGCTATGTCGGCGCGTTGCTGATCGTGGCGGGGCTCCTGGTCGCGGGCCAGACCGTCATCCACCAGCTGCTCGCGCGCCAGGAAGGCGATGCGCAGGTGATCAACCTCGCCGGTCGCCAGCGCATGCTCGGCCAGCGGCTGTGCATGCTCGCGCTCGCGCTCGGGGTCGACTCCGGGGACCGGGCGCGCGCCACGCGCGACGAGCTGACGCGCACCGCCGACGAGTGGCAAGCCAGCCAGGCCGCGCTGCGGGCCGGTCGGCCGGACACCGGCCTGCGCGGCCGCAACTCGCCCGCGATCGCCGCGCTGTTCGCCCAGATCGATCCCGACCACCGCGCCATGCTCGCCGCGGCGCGCGCCGCCGCCGCGCGGCCGGCCGGCTCGCCGCGCGCGGAGGACGCCGAGCTCGTGCGCGATCACCAGGACGCGTTCCTCGCCGGGATGGATCGCATCGTCGCGGAGTACGAGCGCGACGCCAGGCACCGCATCGTCGGCCTGCGCCGGCTCGAGCTGATCCTGCTCGCGCTCGCGCTGCTCGTGCTCGGCCTGGTCGGCGCGTTCGTGTTCCGGCCGGCGGTGTCCGACCTGCGATCGCAGCTCGCCGAGCGCGCGGTGGTCCAGCACACGCTCGACGCCAGCGAGGCCGAGCGCCGGGTGATCCAGCGCCAGCTGCTCCAGATCGGCGACCGCGAGCAGGTCCGGCTCGCCCAGGATCTCCACGACGGGCTCGGCCAGCACCTGATCGGCGTATCATTCCTGCTCCAGCCGCTGCGCGGCCGGCTCGCCGGTGACCCGGCCGCGGCCCAGCTCGACGAGGTCGAGCGGCTGGTCGGCGAGGCGATCGATCAGACCCGCGATCTGGTGCGCACCCTGCACTCGCGCACCCTGGAGGCCGCCGGGTTGACCGCGGCGCTCGGCGAGCTCGCGGCTCACGTCGCGCGCGTGTTCCGCGTCGCGTGCCGGGTCGACGATCGCGCGGGCGTCGAGCCGTCCGCGGCCAGCCGCATCCACCTCCACCGGATCGTGCGCGAGGCCGTGCTCAACGCCGCCCGGCATGCCCGCGCCACGGCGATCGTCATCGAGCTGGCGCGCGACGCCGGCGAGCTCGCGGTCGCGGTGCGCGACGACGGCGTCGGGCTCCGCGAGCCACCGGTGAGCGGCATGGGCCTCCACCTCATGGCGTACCGCGCCCGGCTGCTCGGCGCCACGCTCCAGATCGCCGCGGGGCTGCGCGGGACCACCGTGACCTGCCGGGTGCCGCTCGACGCGCTCGGGGCGCTCGGGGCGCCGGGAGGGCCGGCGTGATCCGCGTGTTCGTGGTCGACGATCACCCGATCGTGCGCCATGGCTTCGCGCAGCTGCTGGCCGCCGAACCCGATCTCGAGCTGTGCGGCCAGGCCGCCGGGGCGCGCGGCGCGCTCGCCGCGATCACCGCCGCGGAGCCCGGCGTGGTGATCGTCGACGTCTCGCTCGGCGACGCCAGCGGGATCGATCTGATCGGCGAGATCAAGCAGCGCCTGCCGCGCGCCGCGGTGCTCGTGGTGTCGATGCACGACGAGCAGCTCTACGCCGAGCGTGCGCTGCGCGCCGGCGCCGCGGGCTACGTCATGAAGCACGAGGCGGCCGGCGCGATCGTCCGCGCGATCCGCACGGTCGCGGCCGGCGGCATGTTCGTCAGCGAGGCGGTGTCGGCGCGCCTGCTCCAGCGGCTCGCCGCCCGTGGCAGTCCCGGCGATGGATCTCCGCTCGGTGCGCTCAGCAACCGCGAGCTCCACGTCCTCGAGCTGATCGGCCGCGGCCTGGGGACCCGCGAGATCGCCGAGCTGCTCCAGATCAGCATCAAGACCGTCGAGTCGTATCGCGCGCGGCTCAAGGAGAAGATGAACCTGCGCTCCGGGGTCGAGCTGACCCGGTTCGCCGTCCGCTGGGCGACCGACGACGGCACGGTCGCCCGCAAGCCCGGCGGCGACGACAGCTGATCGCCCGCCGGGCCTGCCGGGGCGGTCGGCCTGGACGCGCTTGAACGGCACGCCTGGACCGGCCACTGTCACCGGATGGCAACGCCCGCCCGGTTCACCGGCTTCGACAGGACCGCGATGCAGTTCTGGCACGAGCTCGCGGCGGAGATGAACCGCGAGTGGTTCACCGCCAACAAGCAGCGCTACGAGGAGCTGTGGGTGGCGCCGATGACGACGCTGCTCGGCGAGGTCGCCCGGGGGCTCGCACCGGCGTACCGGCCGCTCAAGCTCGGCGAGCCCAAGGTCCTGCGGATCTACCGCGACGTGCGGTTCTCCAAGGACAAGACGCCGTACAAGACCCACATCGGCGCGGCGATCACGGTCGCTGGCAAGGCGGTCGGCGAGGGGGGCAACACGGCGATGTACCTCCACTTCGGACTCGAGGAGGAGTTCGTCGGCGTCGGCTGCTACCGCTTCGATGCCGGCAAGCTCGCGGCGTGGCGCAAGGCGGTCGCCGGCAAGCCGGGCGAGGTGCTCGCGCTGCTGGTCGCCCGGCTGCGCAAGGCGGGCTACGAGGTCGGCGGCCACGACGATTACAAGAAGGTGCCGGCCGGCTTCGCCGCGGATCATCCGCGCGCCGAGTTCCTGAAGATGAGGGGCCTGACCGGGGGCTGCGGCGAGATCCCGCGCGGCCTGATCCACAAGCCGGGCTTTGCGCCCTGGCTGGTAAAGCACGGCAAGGCCTTGGCGCCCCTGGTGATCTGGCTGCACCGCCACGTGCGCTAACCGCCTGGAACTCGGCAACGAGATCCCCTCCGCCGGCATCTGTTTCGCGAGGACGGCAACAAACCTGTCATGCCGTGTCGAAACAGGGGTGCTTCATTCGTCGTGTATGTGGAGGAGGGTTCCCATGTCGCTCGAACATCACCACGCGGAGGCAGTACCAGGCCGCCTGGCGGATCGCGGCGATCCGGGTGCGGCAGGGCTGGACAAGAGCTGCGGCTGGCTGCTGGTGCAGCGCGACTGGAGCCTTCGCCAGCGCGAGCCGCGGCCGGGTCGCGCCCTGGCCGAGCTGCGGCGCCGTGTGGCGGCGGTCGCGGCGTGGCTGCGCCGGCTGGTGCGCGGGACGCCCGGCGGCACGGTGCAGGACACCGCGCCGTAGGCGCCGCTGCGGAAGCGGAACCGACAGCGGTATCAGCAGCCGCAGGGGCTACGTCGGGCGGCGGTGGACCTGGAACGGGCCGAAGCTCTGGGCGACGGTCATGAGCTCGAGCACGTTGACGTTGATGTGGGCGGGCAGCGAGGCGACCCAGTGGACGGCCTCGGCGACGTCGTCGGGGCCGAGCGCATCGACGCCGGCGTAGACCGCGCTGGCGCGCTGCTGGTCGCCGTTGAATCGCACGGTGGAGAACTCGGTGCCGCCGGCGAGGCCGGGCTCGATGCAGGTGACCCGCACGCCGGTGCCGTGCAGGTCGCTGCGCAGGTTGAGGCTGAACTGGTGGACGAACGCCTTGCTCGCGCCGTAGACGTTGCCGCCGGGGTACGGATAGCTGCCGGCGACCGAGCCGATGTTGATGACGTGGCCGCGGCCGCGCGCGACCATGCCGGGCAGCGCCGCGCGGGTCGCGTACATCAGGCCCTTGCAGTTGGTGTCGACCATCTGGTCCCAGTCGTCGACGGTGGCGCGCTGTGCGGGCTCGAGGCCCTTGGCGAGGCCGGCGTTGTTGACCAGGACGTCGATCTCGGCGAACGCGGGAGGCAGGTTGGCGATCGCAAAGTCGATCGCGGAGCGGTCGCGCACGTCGAGCTCGATGGCGAGCGCCTGGTCGCCGAGCTCGTGGGCGAGGGCGGCGATCCGGTCGCCGCGGCGCGCCGCGATCACGACGCGCGCGCCGTCGCCGGCGAATCGCCGGGCGATCGAGAGGCCGAACCCGGAGCTCGCGCCGGTGACCAGCACGGTGCGCGCCGCGGTCACGGCCGGCCTCCCGGTGCGGGTGCGCAGGGAGCCAGGGGCGTGGCCCACGGGCGCGGGCGCACGACAGCGGAAGGAAGATGCGGGTGCTTCATCGCGGCGATGTTCGGGCAAGCCGAGCGCGCTGTCTGCCGGTCGCGCCAGGCAATCGCGCACCGGCGCGCGGCTTCGGGCAAGCGCTGGAATCGCCTGCAGTTCGTTGGTGGTATATCGCCGCTATGCCCAACCGCCTGGCCGCCGAGAGCTCGCCGTATCTCCGGCAACACGCCGACAACCCGGTCGACTGGTGGCCGTGGGGCGAGGAGGCGTTCGCCGCGGCGCGGCAGCTCGACAAGCCGGTGTTCGTGTCGATCGGCTACGCCGCGTGCCACTGGTGCCACGTGATGGCGCACGAGAGCTTCGAGGACCCGGAGACGGCGCGGCTGCTCAACGAGCGGTTCGTCAACATCAAGGTCGATCGCGAGGAGCGGCCGGACGTCGACGCGATCTTCATGAACGCGATCCAGGTCCAGGGCGAGGGCGGCGGCTGGCCGCTGTCGGCGTTCTGCCTGCCCGACGGGCGGCCGTACTTCCTCGGCACGTACTTTCCGCCCGAGCCGCGGTTCGGCCGGCCGAGCTTTCGCGAGCTGCTGGTCGCGGTGTCCGACGGCTACCGGACGCGGCGCGGCGACGCCGAGGACAACGCGCTGGCGCTGCTCGACGGGCTGGAGCGGGTCGACGCCCACTACCGGCGCGGCGCGCTGACCGCCGACCGCGCGGCGCTGTCGCCGTCGCTGTTGATCGCGGCCGGGCGGCAGCTCGCCGAGCGCTGCGACGCGCGCCACGGCGGGCTGGGCGGCGCACCGAAGTTCCCGTCGAGCTCGACCCACGAGCTGCTGGCGCGGGCCAGCCGGTTTCCGCACGGCCAGCCGGCGCGCGAGGCGTTCGATCGCTGGGCGCGCGGCATGGCGGAGGGCGGGATCTACGACCACCTCGGCGGCGGGTTCGCGCGCTACTCGGTCGACGCGCGCTGGCTGGTGCCGCACTTCGAGAAGATGCTGTACGACCAGGCGCAGCTGCTCGGGATCTACGCCGGCGTCGCCGCGATGGCCGGTCCGCTCGCGGTGCGCGCCGAGCAGATCATCGCCGAGACCTGCGCGTTTCTGGCGCGCGAGCTGTCGGATCCGGACGGCGGGCTGTGGTCGTCGCTCGACGCCGACAGCGAGGGCGAGGAGGGCAAGTTCTACGTGTGGACGCCGGACGAGCTGCGCGCGGTGCTCGGCCCGGCCAACGCCGCGGTGTTCGGCCACGCCTACGGGGTCACCCAGGCCGGCAACTTCGAGCACGGCGCGAGCGTGCTGTCGCGGGTGACGCCGCGGACGTCGCCGGCCGAGGAGGATCACCTCGCCGAGCTGCGCGGCAAGCTGTTCGAGGCGCGCGGCCGGCGGGTCCGGCCGGCGACCGACGACAAGGTGCTGTCGGGCTGGAACGGCCTGGCGATCCGCGGGCTGGTCGCGGCGTGGCGCGGCGGCGGTTGCGGTCCGGCGCTCGAGCTCGCGCTCCGGGTCGGCCGGTTCCTGCGCGATGCGATGGTGCACGATGACCGGCTCGCCCGGGTCTATCACCGCGGGGCGACCCGGCTCGACGGCACGCTCGACGACTACGCGTTCGTCGCGGCGGCGATGTTCGACCTCGCCGAGGCCACGCTGGACCCTGCGTGGTGGGAGCTCGGCGCGCGGCTGGTCGGCGCGATCCGCGCCAGGTTCGTCGCCGAGCAGGACGGGGTGGTGGTGTTCTACCTGGCGCCGGCCGGCGATCCGCTGCTGGTGCACCGCCCCGAGTCGAACCACGACGGCGCGATCCCGTCGGGGGCGGCGATCGCAACCCAGGCGCTGCTCCGGCTCGGGCTGGTCGCCGGCGACGCCGGAGCGCTCGCGCTGGCCGAGACCTACCTGGTCCAGCGGCTGACCGGGACGACGGCCGGCAACGCGTGGGCGAGCTCGGGGCTGCTCGCCGCGCTCGATCTGTACCTGCACGGCAAGGTGCTGGTGGTCACCGAGGGCGCCGGGCGCGAGCGGCTGCTCGCCGCGGCGCGCCAGGTGTATGCGCCGACCTTGTGCATCGCCGGGCCGTGGGCCGCACCGTCCGTCCTCGACGGCAAGACGCCGGCGGGCGGCGCCGCGCGCGGCTTCGTGTGCACCGGCCCGACCTGCGCGCCGCCGGTCACCGAGCCGGCCGCGCTGACCGGCCTGCTGCACGACGAGCGTTAGCGAGGCGACGGGGGGCAGAGCCCCCCGTGGGATCGACTGAGGCCGGTCGCGGAGCTCAGACCGCGCTCTGGGAGCCGCCGGTGGCGTGGCGCGAGCGGCGGCGTGCGATCCGGCTGGCCGGGTTGGCGCTCGGCGGGGGCGGCGTCGCACCGTCGCGCAGGCCGTACTGGGTCAGCTTGAACGTGAACGTGCGCACCGGCATCCCGATCAGCTCGGCGGCGCGGCGCTGCACGCCCCCGGTCGCCCGCAGCGCCTCGGTCATCCGCCGCCGCTCCAGGGCCTGGAGCTCCTCGGCGATCGGCCGGAAGCTCCCGGCAGGCCGCGCGGGCGGCGCGGCCGGCGCCGGCTCCGGTGCGTCGAGCGCGGCGGGCGCGTCGCCGCTGCTGGCGAGCGGCTCGCCGGCATGTGCGGGCTCCGGCGCAGGCTCGGGCAGGTGCCACGGCTCGACGCGATCGCCGTCGACCAGCGCGGCGGCGTAGGCCATCGCGTGCTCGAGCTCGCGGACGTTGCCCGGCCACGCGTGCGCGATGAGCTGGGCCAGCGCGGCCGGGCTGATCGCGACCGGCGCGTCGAGCCGCGCCGCGGCGAGGAACTGCTGGGCGAGCACCGCGATGTCGCGGCGGCGGCAGCGCAGCGGCGGCAGCACGAGGCTGGCCGCGTTGAGCCGATCGTAGAGATCGCGGCGGAACCGGCCGGCGGCGACCGCGGCGGCCAGGTCCTCGCTGGTCATGGCGATGATCCGGACGTCGACCGGGCGCTCGTGCTTGCCGCCGATCCGGAGCACGCGCTTGTGGTCGAGCACGTGGACCAGGCGGGCCTGGATCGCGGGCGCCAGCTGGTGGACGTGGTCGAGCACCAGCGTGCCTCCGCGGGCGCGCTCGAGCAGCCCCGGCTTGCGGCTCGAGCCGCTGGCGAACGCGCCGCGCTCGCAACCGAACAGCTCGCGCTCGATCACACCGTCCGGCGCGCCGTCGGGCGCCGCCGCGCAGTCGAGCGTGAGCAGCGGTGCATTCGCCCGCGCCGACCACGCGTGCACCGCGCGCGCGACTGTGGTCTTGCCGGCGCCGGGCTCGCCCCGCACCAGCAGCGGCAGCTCGCTGCGCGCCAACCGCTCGATCAGCCGGTAGAGCCGTTGCATCTCGACATCGGCGACCACGACGCTGTGCTCGGCGATCACCAGGCGCGCGACCGGCACCTCGGCGTTGGCGGGCGATCGCTCGCTCAGCCCATCGAGGTTGTGTATCCCCGAATCGACGCGGCGAGGCGCCGAGCCCGGCGCCGCCCCATACGCCCCGACATCCCGCCCTGCTTCCGAGATTGCGTGATCCACCGTCGCCTCCTGACTCGCATATGCGCTTGACATCCCACTCACCAGGACGACCGCGCGGGCAACTTCTTCCGGAAAAAATGTGCGGAACGCGAATTTTCTCGCCGGACGAGCAGAATCGACGGGATAGCGCGTGGCTAGCGGGCGGCGCGGGCGCGCTGCAGCAGCGGCTGGCGATCGGCGGCCAGCCGGCCGGCGCGGGCGAGCGGCTCGAGCGCGTCGCGCACCGCCTGCCAGGCCGCGGCGGCGCCCGGCGCATCCCGGCGGGCCGCGGCGAGCTCGGCGAGCCCGCCGTGGACCTCGGCGACCAGGCCGGACCAGCGGACGTTGTGCGGGGCGTGCGCGACCGCGATCCGCGCCTGGCTCAGCGCCTCGTCCAGCGCGGCGGCGCGGCGCGGCGGATCGCCGAGTGCGCGGGCGGCGTCGGCCTCGGCGATCAGGCTCGTGCACAGCGCCTCCTTGTAGTCGTTGTCGGCCGGATCCGCGGTGACCAGCGCGCGCGCCCGGGCGATCGCGGCATCGAGCAGCTGGCGGCTGCGGCGCGGATCGCCGGTCGCGACCAGCGCGCCGAGCGCGGCCTCGGCCAGCGACAGCTCGCTGCGGTACTCGCGCTGGTCCGGGGCCTCCGCGACCAGCGCGCTGCGCAGCGCGAGCGCCTGCTCGTGGGCCTCGATCGCGCGCGCGGGCTCGCCGCGCACGGTGTAGGCGTGGGCGAGCTTGGCGTAGCTCCAGGCCAGCGCCCGGCGGTACGACGCCGACGCCGGGTTCTTGGCGACCAGGTCCTTGCGGAGGTCGAGCCCGGCCTGGAACCGGGCGATGCCGCGGTCGAGCTCGCCGAGCGCGAGCTCGGCGTCGCCGGCGCGGGTATAGGTGCGCGACAGGTCGCCGAGCCAGATCGCGCTCCTGGGATCGCGGCCGGTCAGCGCGCGCTGGACCTCGATCGCGGTCTCGAGCTCGGCGAGCCCGGCGCGGTACTCGCCGGTATCCATCAGCGCGAAGCCGAAGTCGGCCTCGAGGTTGCCGCGCAGCCGCTGCCACGTCGTGTTGTCCGGGTCGCGCCGGGTCAGCGCGGTGATCACCGGCAGCGCGCTGCGGTAGGTCTCGATCGCGGCGGTCGGATCGCCGATCTGGCGCTGCAGGTCGCCGAGCGGCAGCTCGACCTCGAGCAGCTTGTTCTGCAGCGCCACGTCGTCGCGCTGGGCCTCGACCAGGCCCTGGCGCAGCCGGTGCGCGGCGCGCAGCTCGTCGATCGCGCGCGCCGACTCGCCCCGGATCTGGAACACCAGGCCGAGCTTGAGGTGGCTGGTCGACAGCGCCAGCACCTCCTCCTGCGGCCGGCTGCCCGGTCCGCTGGCGCGCTCGCGCTCGGCCTTGGCCTGGGAGTACGCGTCGAGCGCCTGGTCGACCTTGCCCTGGTTGCGCAGCAGGTCGCCCATCCGGTCGCGGACCTCGGCGGACGCGAGCAGCGCCACCCGGTCGCCCGGCAGCTCGCCGAGCAGCGCGTCGAGCTCCTGCTCGGCCCGGGTGTAGAGCCGGACCGCCTCCTCGGTGGCGCCGCGCTGCTGGTGGATCGTCCCGAGCTCGAAGTCCAGCCGCGCGATCAGCCGGCGCTCGAACCGCGCCGACTCGACGGTCCGGCCCCCCTGCTGGGGAGAGCTGAGGATGCGCGCCAGCGTCGCGCGCGCCTCGGTCCAGGTCGCGAGCGCCTTGTCGAGCTTGCCGGACTCGCGCTCGGCGACCCCCAGCAGGTCGATCGCGGCCGCCATCCGATCGATGTCGTCGGTGGGCATCCCGCCCGGGATGCTGCCCAGCGTGGCGTAGTAGTCGCGGATCTCGGTGCCCAGGCTGGCGAGCAGATCGACGCGGCCGATCTGCTGCAGGCGATCCTTGACGTCCGACAGCATGGTGTCGATCAGCCGCTCGGCGGCGCGGCGCCGGGCGTCGGCGAGCTGGCGCGCCTGATCGGCGACGTCGCGCTCGGCGATGATCCGGCGGACCGCGAACGTCGTGCCGGCGGCGAACCCGATCGCCGCGAGCACCGCGATCATCACCGCGGCGCGGTGGCGGCGGACGAACCGGCCGACCCGCTCGCCGGCGGTGTAGCGGTGCGCCGACACCAGCTGGCCGGTGAGGAACCGCCGCAGCTCGGTCGCGAGCTCGCCGGCGTCGGCGTAGCGCTCGCCGGGGTAGGGCGCCATCGCGCGCTCGACGATCGCCACCAGATCGGTCGGCGCGCCGGGCTCGCGGCCGGCGAGCGGCCGCACCTTGCCGGCCGCCGCCGCAGCGATCACCTCGGTCGCGGTCCGCGCGTGATACGGCGGCACGCCGGCGAGCAGGTGGTACAGCATGGCGCCGAGCGCGAACACGTCGGCGCGCTGATCGACCGCCGCGCCGCGCGCCTGCTCGGGCGCCATGTACGCCGGCGTGCCCATCACCGAGCCGGCGATGGTCAGCGTCGACGCGGTGTGGTCGCCGGGTCGGTCGGCGTCGGCCGACCGGGCCGGGGCCGCGGTCCGGTCCGGGCGCGCCGCGGGGCGCAGCGAGTCCGGCGCATCGGCGTCGTCGAGGCTCTTGGCCAGCCCCCAGTCGATCACCACGGTCTCGCCGAACTCGCCGATCAGCACGTTGGCCGGCTTGAGGTCGCGGTGGATCACGCGCTGGCTGTGCGCGTAGGCGATCGCGTCGGCCGCCGCGGCGAGCCGGGGCAACAGCGCGAGCCGGTCGGCCAGCGTGATGGCCTCGGCGATCACGCGATCGAGCGGGCGGCCCGACACCAGCTTCATCGCGAAGAACGGATCGCCCGACGGCCAGCGGCCGGCCTCGTACACCGGCACGATCCCCGGGTGCTGCAGCCGCGCCGTGATCAGCGCCTCGCGCTGGAACCGGCCGAGATGCTCGCCGGCCGGCTCGATCAGCTCCTTGAGCGCGACCGCGCGACCGAGCCGCAGGTCCTCCGCGGCGACGATCCGGCCCATCCCGCCGCGCGCGATCTCGCGATCGGGCCGGTAGTGGGTCATCGGCACGTAGGGCAGCAGCGAGGGCTCGCCGGCGACCGGCGCGTCGATCGTGGCCGCGGCATCCAGCGCCGACGCCAGCGGCCGGGTCACCACCGCCGAGGCGGCCGGGATCGGCGCGGGGGGCGCGGTCGGGCCGCCCGCGATCGTCGCGGCGAACGCCGCACCCGAGCCGGCGCCCAGCTCCGGAGGAAGGGTCGGGTCTGCGTCGTCGGTGGCTCGGCCCATGTATGCTCATCATACCCCGTCATGTCGTCCGGGCTCCACGCCGTATGCGCCGGTGATGGCCCCCAGATCCTCCGGATCCACGGCTCCGCCGCCGACCACCGGACCTGGTCGATCCTGCTCGCTCGACGTCGACCTCGATCCTGCTGTCGCGATCCGTCGCGGCTGCAGCACAGGATCGGTCGAGGTCCAACGTCGACGGTGGGCTCAACGTCGTACGTCGCCGTCGACGTCAACGCTCCGGGTCAACGACAACGATCACGACGCATGCCGAGGACGTGGGACGAATCGTCAGACGTGGAGGTCGATGATCGGCTCATCGACCCGACGCCCGCTGCGTCCCGGCGCAAATCGTGCGCTGCGGGCGGACACCGACATGCGCGGCGAGGTCGGTCGGCGGCGGATGGAGCGGAGCGTCGAGCACCAGCGACGCGCTCGCCTGCTCGGAGCTGGTGCGGCGCCGGTCGGATGCCTGCCCGGTGATAGCGCGGCGCGTGGCTTGTGGCCCCGCGCGTTCCATGCAAGATGGCGGGTGTGCTGGCGAGCGCTCGGAGTCCCGCCATGGCGCACGGGCTGGATGGCCAGTCAGGGGTGGAGCTCTGCCCGTGAGACCGGGCGAGCGCCTCGAGGACCGCTTCGAGATCGAGCAGCCGATCGGCAGCGGCGGCATGGGAACGGTGTTCCGCGCGCGCGATCCGATCTCGGGCGAGGCGGTCGCCGTCAAGGTCATCTCCAGCGAGCAGGGCCACGTCACCGGGCGGTTCGCGCGCGAGGTCAAGCTGCTCGCCGAGCTGTCTCACCCGGGCATCGTTCGCTACATCTCGCACGGCACGACCCCGTCGGGGGAGCTGTTCCTCGTCATGGAGTGGCTCGACGGAGAGACCCTCAAGGCCCGGCTGCAGCGCGGTCCGCTCGCCGCGAGCGACGCGGTGGTGCTCGCGACGCGCGTCGCCGAGGCGCTCGGGGCCGCGCATGCGCGCGGGATCGTCCACCGCGATCTCAAGCCGTCCAACCTGTTCCTCCCCGGTGGCCGCGTCGATCAGGTCAAGCTGCTCGACTTCGGGATCGCCCAGCGCGAGGGTAAGACCCAGCTCACGCATACCGGGGTGATGCTCGGCACCCTCGGCTACATGGCGCCCGAGCAGGCGCGGGCCAGCGGGCTGATCGACGCGCGCGCCGACGTGTTCGCCCTCGGCTGCGTGCTGTTCCAGTGCCTGACCGGCGCGCCGCCGTTCGACGGCGACACCGCCGCTTCCATCCTGGCCCGGATCCTGTTCGATATCGCGCCGCGGGTCAGCGAGCAGTGGCCCCACGTGCCGGAGAACCTCGACGCGCTGGTCGCGCAGATGCTGTCGAAGGACCCCGCGCTGCGGCCGAGCGACGGCGCCAACCTCGCCGCGGCGCTGGCCGCGCTCGGTCCGCTGACCCGCACCGGCTCGCCCCCCGACGCGTCGGCGCGACCGGCCGAGGCCAACGACAGCGAGCGGCGGCTGCTGGCCGTCGTGCTGCTGGGACCGGCCGCCCACGACGACGCGCAGATCGACGATGCGCTGCGCAGCGCGGTGGTGCCGTACGCCGGCCGCCTCGAGCAGCTCGCCGACGGGTCCACCATCGTGCTGCTCGAGGCCGAGCGCCAGGTCGCGACCGATCATGCCGCCCGCGCCGCGCGCTGCGCGCTCGCGCTGCGCGCGATCGCTGGCGATCGTGCCCTGGGGATCGCGATGGGTCGCATCGAGTCGGGGAACCGGCTGCCCAAGGACGGCGTGATCGACCGGGCGTCGCGGCTGCTCGACATCGAGCCGGGCGAGCCGCCGCCGATCGCGCTCGACGACATCAGCGCCGGCCTGCTCGACGCGCGGTTCGACGTCGTCGAGCACCACTCGCAGCTCCGGCTGCGCGGCGAGCGCGCGGTGATGCAGGGCGCGCGGACGCTGCTCGGCCGGCCGACCGCGTGCGTCGGGCGCGACTGGGAGCTCGGCGCGCTCGCCGGCATCCTCGACGAGTGCATCGAGGAGCCCGCCGCGCGGGTCGCGGTGGTCACCGCGGCGGCCGGGATGGGCAAGTCGCGGCTGGGCGCCGAGTTCATCAGCCGGGTCCGCGAGCGCCATCCCGGCGCCGCGGTCTGGATCGGCCGCGGCGACTCGCTGCGCGCCGGCTCGACGCTCGACCTGCTGGCCCAGGCGGTGCGCGGCGCGCTCGGCATGCACGACGGCGACTCGCTGCCGGCGCGCCACGACCGGCTGCGCAGACGGATCGCCGCGTGCGTGCCACCCGCCGACCGCGATCGGGTGACCGCGTTCCTCGGCGAGCTCGCCGGTACGCCGATCCCCGACGACGACGCCGGCGCGGCCAGCGCGGCGCTGCGGGCCGCGCGCCTGGACGCCCAGCTGATGAGCGATCTGATGCGCAAGGCGTGGCTGGACTTCCTGCACGCCGAGACCGCGGCGCATCCGGTCCTGATCGTGCTCGACGACCTGCACTGGGGCGACTTCGGCACCGTGCGGTTCCTCGACGCTGCGCTGCGCGATCTGAGCAAGCAGCCGTGGATGGTGCTCGCGCTGGCGCGGCCCGAGGTGTTCGAGGTGTTCCCGCGGCTGTGGGCGGAGCGCCAGAACGTCCAGGAGCTGCGGCTCAAGGAGCTCGGCCGCAGGGCGGGCGAGCGGCTGATCCGCCAGGTGCTCGGCGACGCGGTCGGCAGCGACACGGTGGAACGCCTGGTCAAGCAGGCCGACGGCAACGCGTTCTACCTCGAGGAGCTGATCCGCGCCGTCGCCGAGGGCAAGGACGCGGCGCTGCCGGAGACCGTGATCGCCATGGTCGAGACCCGGCTGGCGCGGCTCGCGCACAAGGCGCGGCGGGTGCTGCGCGCCGCCAGCGTGTTCGGCGAGGTGTGCTGGGAGGGCGGCGTGGTCAGCCTGCTCGGCGACGCCATGCCGGAGCCGGCGATCGCCGAGTGGCTGGCGATGCTGATCGAACACGAGGTGCTCGTCGTCCGGCCGGACAGCCGGTTCCCGGGCGAGCGCGAGCTCGCGTTTCGCCACGCGCTGCTGCGCGAGGGCGCCTACGCCACCCTGATCGCCGACGACGCGCGGCTCGCGCACCGCCTCGCCGGCGAGTGGCTCGAGCGCCACGGCGAGGGCGAGCCCATGGTGCTGGCCGAGCACGCCCAGCGCGGCGGGGACCGCGCGCGCGCGGCCGTGTTCTACCTCCGGGCGGCGGAGCAGGCGGTGTACGTGCTCGACAACGAGGCCGCGATCACGCGCGCCACGCTCGGGCTGGACTGCGATCCGCCGCCCGAGCTCCGGCTCGCCCTGCTCGGCATCCGCTGCAACGCGTGCCACCGCGTGCAGCGCCACGCGCTCGCCGACGCCGAGGAGCTGGTGCGGTCGGCGCCGCCGGGCTCGGTCCCGTGGGCCCAGGGCATGGCCGCGCATCAGCTGACCACGATCATGTCCGGCCGGAACGACGATCTCCAGGCGTGGCTTGCGCTGCTTCCCGAGGTCACTCCCGCTCCGGGGGCGGTCGGGTGGGTGTCGCTGCTGTTCCTCAGCGGGATCTTTCCGCTCGACCTGCTCGGGCTCGTCACGCAGGCCACCGCGCTCGAGGAGCCGTTTCTCGCGCTTGCCAGCCGGCCGGACGATCCATCGCTGCTCGCCCGGTTCTGGTGGAACGTCTCCGTCGGCCTGCGTGCGTCCCACGCCCACGATGACCCATGGCGCGGGCTGATCCACAGCGACGCGATCCAGCCGATCTCCGACCTGATCGGCGGCGACGTCATGTTTCTCGACCTGCAGCTGCTGCGCGGCATGAACCTGTGGTACCTCGGCGCGCTCGCGCCTGCGGTGGAGCGGCTCGAGTCCATCCCCGCGGCGGACATCACGCTGGGTGAGATCAGCTCGCTGCGCCGGCTCCTGCTGTCGTGGGTGTACGCCGATCGCGGTGCACTCGACCAGGCGCGGGCGCGGGCGATCGAGGTCCGCGAGTCCTGCCGCGCGCATCACGACCGGCTCGGAGATGCCCGGGCCACGTGGGCGCTCGCCGAGGTGCTGCGCCGGATCGGCGATCTCGAGGGCGCGACGCGCGAGATCGAGGCCGCACGCGCCATGGCGCTACCGCTCGACCAGCCCGGCGTGCTGGCGAGCCTGGCCGCGCTCCGCCTCGTCCAGGGCCACCCGGCCGACGCCCTCGCGGTCGCCGAGGACGCCATGGCGCGCTGCGTGGCGATGGGGGGCGCATGCGGCCTGTTCCGCGGCGCCGCGGTTCGCCTCGTCCACGCCGAGGCGCTCCACGCGACCGGCGCCCACGACGCCGCCCGCCGCGCGATCGCCGACGCGCGGGCGCGCCTGCTCGCGATCGCCGACAAGATCCCCGACCCGGCCTACCGCGCGAGCTTCCTGGACCACGTCCCCGAGAACGCCCGGACCCTGGCGCTCGCGGTGGCGTGGCTCGGCGATCCGGCGCCGCCGGCCGGCCCGCTTGCGCCGCCGTGACAGTTGCGCCAAGGTGCCGGGCCACATGATTTCGCAGGTCACGGCATCCAGCGGGCGGCCGACCGCCGTCGTCGTCGCCGTGCAGCTCCCCGACGTCGGTGACGGCGAGCTCACGTCGTCGATCGCCGAGCTGGAGCGCCTCGCCCGGACCCTCGGCCTCGTTCCGGTCGGCCGCCTCACCCAGCGCCGCGCGCGCCTCGCCCCCGGCATCGTGCTCGGCGAGGGCAAGCTCGCCGAGCTGGCGGAGTGGACCGGCGGCACCGGCGTCGTGCCCGCCTACGAGAAGCCCGGCCGCCGCACGCCCGCGCGCGACGCGGCCCGCGACGAGGAAGACGGCGAGGAAGCTGACGAGGCAGATGACGAGGAACAGGACGACGACGCCAGGCAGGACGCCGCCGGCGACGCCGCCCGCGATGTCCCCGACGGCACGGACGCCGACGAGCCCCGCGATGAGGTCAGCGCGGCCGGTCGCGCCGGCGCCGCAGCCCACGCTCCCCGCGAGCGGGACGACGACCGCGCGGCGCGCGATCGCAACGCTGACCGCCGTGCCGCCGGCGGGCCCGGGGGCGCTGCTGTATCGGACGCCCGCGCCACGGAGGGCACGGCCGGGTCGACGCCGGAGCCGCGCGCCCAGGTCGTGCTCGTCGATCACGACCTCACGCCGACTCAGCAGCGCAACCTCGAGCGCGCGACCGGCGCCGACGTCCTCGATCGCACCTCGGTGATCCTGGAGATCTTCCACCGCCACGCGCGGACCCGCGAGGCCCGTCTGCAGGTCGAGATCGCCCGCCTCAGGTACCTCGCGCCCCGGCTGCGCGAGGGCAGCGGCGGCGGCGACCGCGTGCGCGGCGGCATCGGCGGCAAGGGCGCCGGCGAGTCCGCCCTCGAGCTCGATCGCCGCCGGATCCGCGATCGGATCGCCGAGCTCCGCCACGAGCTGACCCAGATCGAGGGCGGCTCGCGCACCCGCCGCGATCGCCGCAGCGACCTGCCCACCGTCGCCCTCGTCGGCTACACCAACGCCGGCAAGTCGTCGCTGATGCGCGCGCTGACCAGCACCGACGTCTACGTCGCCGACAAGCTGTTTGCGACCCTCGACACCACCGTCCGCCGGCTGCAGCCGCCGACCGAGCCGCCGATCCTCGTGTCCGACACCGTCGGCTTCATCAAGAAGCTGCCCCACGACCTGGTCGCCTCGTTCCGGTCCACCCTCGACGAGGCCGGCGACGCCGACCTCCTGCTCCACGTCGTCGACGCCGCCGACCCGGCCCACGCCGACCACATCGCGGTCACCCGCGAGGTCCTGCGCGACATCGCCGCCGACACCGTGCCGACCCTGATCGTGCTCAACAAGATCGACCGGGTCGACGCCGCCGGCCGCGCCGCGCTCGCCGATCGCTACCCGACCGCGCTCCAGCTGTCCGCGAAGGACCCCGCCGACGTCGCCGCGCTCCACGACCGCCTGATCGAGCAATTCGCCGGCAAGCTCGAGGACGCCGAGCTCGACGTGCCCTGGACCGCCCAGCGCGTCGTCCACGCCATCCACGAGCGCGCCACCGTGCTCGCCGAGCACCACCACGACGCCGGCACCCGGCTCACGATCCGCGCCCCCAGCCGCGTCGTCGCCGAGCTCCGCGCCGCCCTGTCCGCCGCATCGTAGCGGTCACGCGCACGTGACTGTCGATCCACTATCCGAGCACCACGACGCACCCGCCATTCACGGCGTTCGATAGAAAGTTCCGAATCGAGACCGCGTTGATCATGACCTCAGCGAGGGCGTGGGTTTTGTCGTCGAGTGAACGCTCTGTCGTGAGATCCATGGCCGGCACCCGCTTCGCCAACTCCTCCAATTGGTCGGCGGAAACGCACCGGTGCTGGTCGACGATCCCAGCCGCCACGATGGCATCATCGACACCGGTAAGCAAGCGGACCAGTCCATGGAGATCGTCAGTCTCGATGCGAAGCTCTTCGTCAGGCGCGGTTCGCAAAAGGCGATCTTTGATTACCTCGATCTCGTTGGCACGAGCGCTGTCCACCAGCCGCCATAGCGTGATCGCTTGCTTCAGGAACTCCCAGCCGTATTGGACTGAGAGGCTACCTCGGCGTCTTCGAGAGAGTCGGTACCGAGAACCGGCCGGAGTGCGTAGAGCGTCACGGTGCACGTTCCCTTCTTGCCCGCGGCGGCATCAGGCAACGCACCCTTTACCCAAGTACGACGACGCAGCCTGCGTTTATGGCATCCGATAGGAAGTTCCGGAGCGAGATCGCATTGCTCATGACCTCGCCGAGTGCGTGGGTCTTGCTGTCAAGCGAGCGCTTGGTGGTGAGGTCCATGGCTGGCACGCGCTTGGCCAGCTCTTCGAGGCGTTCAGCGGGGACGCGCCAATGCTGGTCGACAATCCCGGCCTCGATGATGGCGTTCTCGATCCCAGTAAGCAGGCGTACTAGCTCGTGGAGATCTGGGCGATAGAAGCGAAGTTCTCCATCACCAGCGGCGAGTGAGGCCCGATCGATGATCGCCTCGATCTCGTCGGCGCGACCGTTGTCCACGAGCCGCCACAGCGTGACCGCTTGCTCCAGAAACGGCCAACCATACCGTGACTGGTCGACGACTTCAGCGTCGTCGTCGAGGGACTCGGTCCCTGGCGTCGGCCGGATTGCGTATAGCGTCATGGTGTCCCTTTTCCGGCCGCCACGCCATTGTCGAGCACGTCCTTGCACAGCGCCTCCAAGTCGCTGGCGGAGACACCCAGGGACTTGTCGAAGCCTTTACCTGCTGGTCCGCGTGTGGACTTGCTGGCGGCGGTATCGCTTGCGAGATCGATCTCCGCGGTGATGTCGCGGTCACCGACCTCGAGCCGGATGATCTTCCTGCCAGCGGCGGCGTCGCGCAGGAGGTCGGTCTGGTTGTCGAGCTGCGCGCGCGCGTCGGCGTTGGTGTCGCGAGCGCCGGTCTTGATCTCCTCGCGCGCGATCACGTTGGCCTTTCCACTCGACTGCCGCTCGACCACCATCATGTCGATCTCGCCGCGTTGCATGTAGAGCCCATCGTCACGGCGCGTGAGCCCATCCTTCTTCTTGCCTGGGTTCTTCGCCTCCCACTCTTCGCTGTTCGCCTCGGGCAGCTTCTCGTAGATCTTGACGCCATCAAGCACTTCGGTGCCAGGATGTGCGTGCTCAGCCTCGGCTCGCAAGATCTTCGCGACGAGCTTGTCGCGAAGCATGGCCAGTCGTGCCTTCGGGGTTTTCGCCGCCTTACCGGTGACGATGTCATGAATCTCCGGATCGTCCATCAGGCCGCGATCCGCGATCTGCTTTCGCAGATCGACAACACGCTCCTTCGACTGCGCGGCAACCGCTGCACGTTCCTGGTCGAGGCGTCCCGCGGTGCGCACACGCTCGCGCGCACCGTCCAGGTCTCCGCCGAACATGTCGTGCATTTGCTGCGCGGTCTTGTCGGCCTTCATCTTGGCCAGCTTCGCGTTTTCCTCAGGGCCAAGGCTAGCTTCGAGGTTCGCGAGCCAACGTTCTGGATCGCTCGCGCTCGCCGGTGGGTGGGGCATGCCGTCATGCTCAGCACCAGGGGGCGGTGTTGTCTTGATCCGTGCCTCCGCGCTGGCGTCGTGGGCGACGTTCGGGGGACCGCCGGTCGGGGGACTGTGCCCGGAGCTTGTTGCCGAACTCTCGGGGCGGGGAGCCGGCTCCGGCGTGCTCTCGCCCGCGACGCGCAGCACCTTCACGCCGTTCTGCTCGACCAGCTCGAGCGGCTGCCCGGCGAGGGTGCGCACATTGCGGGCGCCTTGCACCGAGAGCACGGTCAACCCGCCCGCCACGACGAACTGGGTGAGGAGCACTGCCATCGCCCGCTGCTTGTCCTCGGGCGTACCGGCGCCGTTCTGGACCTTCTTGAGCTCGGTGAATGTGATATCGGTGAACGCGGCCAGCTGCACGACGTCGGCGCCGGCGGCGGTGCCGATCAGCGGCACGAACCAGCGGCTCCCGGCGAGCGCCGCCGCGGCGCTGCCCGCCTTCACGGTGATGCTCATCGCACCGAAGCTGGCGAACGAGGCGGCGATCTGCGCCACATCGAGCACGACTGTGGCGGTCGTGGCCGTGCCAAGGCGGGCCGTATCTGCCAGGTGGCCGCCCGCGGAGATTCCGCCGGCGACCGCACCGGCCGCGAAGCAGATGGTCGCGGGAATGCTGGCGCCCGCGGTGACCAGCGCCAGCCCGACGGCGGCAATTGCCAGCCCCGCATAGCCGACCCACTCATACCACTTGGTCTTGCCGGTCGTCGGCGCCACGCCCGCGGCGCCG